>NZ_JARGDP010000029.1 GCF_029210395.1 Petrocella sp. FN5
TGGTTAAGGGTCAGAACTAAAACTCATCTACAAATTGATTCGGAGGTAATTATGAATAGAAAAAGATGGATCATCTTATTAGGTTTAATATATGTGATACAATCCTCATGGACCAGTATGGCAGTAACAGATCGAGATATTCTATCAGATCCCGTTGCCAATGTGTATACAGCTAATATCCTTGGTCAAACCATATCCGATACCCTAAGTTTTACGGATGTGCCTAACAATCATTGGGCAAAAGATCCAATCACAAGATTAGGTGCACTATCGATTGTAAAAGGTTATAATGAAAACAACGCAATGCGTTATAGACCAAACGGGAATGTGTCAAAGCAAGAAGCCTTGGCCTTTTTACTAAGAGTCGTCGGACTTGAAGCAACGGCCAATCAAGCAGCCGAAAACCTTGAAGTCGGTGAAGGTGAGGGCCTGCTTAGCATCTGGTCAAAAGGCTACTTGCAAGTGGCAGCCAATAATGGTTTAATTACTCAATTAGACTTAGGAGATGGACTAATACTCGACCAAGAAGCCTTAGATCCTGAGTTTAATTTTATTCGCGCGCAAAATGTCACTAGAGAACAAGTGGCTATGTGGTTGGTACAAGCGATTAATATTGGAAATCCAGGTCGTATTGAACCTATTTATGTTAATAACAAGATCTTTACACTGAGTGACTGGCAAAGCATTGACTTAGCCTTTGTGCCCTATGTCGAAGCGGTCATGCAGGCAGGTATAATGGTCGGAGACGCCAATAGATTTAGGCCAAAAGGAAGCTTGACAAGAGCGGAAATGGCACAAATTATTGCAAATATTGATGATATTCTTTATGAGACCCTTGATAAGACAGTAAAAGCCGGTATTGTTGGTAGCATTAGCGATGCCGGTGTAATCGGCTCTATAAATAATGAGAGCAAAAGAACCATATTAATTCGTAACGATGAAGGCTTAGTCGACCAAGTGGATTTAATCGTTACATCCAATGAGCAAAACAAAATATCAAGATTAGATGTACCCGTACTTGGCCCAAGTGGCGTAAGAGGACTGTCTTCATTAAGAGAAGGGCAGAGCATTGTTTATATCGTTGACAACACAACACTTGAAATGGAATATGTCGTTGTTAAAGGCGATACAACGACCACGCAAGTAAAAGGCATTCTACAACCACTGACAGATATTGATAATGGCAATCTCACCATAAAAAACACAACAGGTGTACCAATTACTTATAAGTTATCTGTTGGCCTTTATAACCTTGAAGAAAGACAGATCAAAATCGGCGAGTATTATAGGGCTATTGAGAACGCACCTGTATCGGAGACCATTACTCTAACAGTTCAAAATAATCTAGTAACCAAAATCGATCAAGAAGGTGCAACACCCCTTTCAGCAGAAGTCAGCGGTATTGTAAAAGAAATCAATACACAATTCAATTTTATTACCATCGAAAAATGGGATGGTGGAGAACTAACCAAGTACTTCAACAGGAATCAAGTTCGTGTTGAAAAGCAGAACTATTATGATATAGAAGATGAAATCGGATATATTGATGAGATTTTTCCGGATTATAGATTTGATGAGAGAGATACTGGGATTGAAGCCATTGAAGTAGGTGATATTGTTCATCTCTTAATGAGCAGCAATGGTCAGTATATTGAAGCAATCAGTGCCAAAACCAATTACAATGTTAAGTTTGGTGAGATTGTATCTTTGGTGTCTTATGGTGCAGGTGGTGTTAGTATTCGAGTAAACTATGGTGATGGCTCCATAGGTTCATTAAATGTGGATGGATTTGTGCCTGTGTTGCAATCAACTAGAAATATCGGTGCAGGTAACCTCAAAGTTGGGCAAATGATAAAAATCCTAATGAATCAAGGTGTTCTTGCCCCTGGTACAGTCGTTGAGACTGTAAAACAGATAGATGTAGACCCTTATGGCAACATCTATGCCAGAATTTATAAAGGTGATCTTGGCTATATGAATATGGCAACAGGCACCTTAAGTCTATTAAACAGTTATCATTTGACTAAAACTGGCTGGAGTGGCTATAATCCAATGACAGATTTAGAAATGTCAGGAGCAGGTGTTGAGATTTTCCATAATGGCAGTCAGATTAGTTTAAGCTATGCGGATCGGTTCCTACGAACAGATACAATGAAAGCTTATGTTGTAACAGAAAAACACTATGATCGTGAAAGAATCAAAAAAATTGTATTTGAAGACGGTCGAGATGATGTTCTGGCCTCAACCAATGTGAGTTATTCTAATGGCTATGATGCCATAAGACTTATAAGCTCTGTAGGCGATATAGGAATCAATCCGGGAACGATTGTACTTAAGAACAATCACATTGTATCTACAGGCAGCATCCTGTCACCGGATTATGCTCAAGTTGTATTAGCCGGTCAAGGCAGGGCTGTTATTGTCAATGTCTTACCTGAGCCTAATAATGACGCCATATCTGTTTTTAGAGGGCGTATTAGCAATATAGAAACCAACCGTGAGGTGAAAGTTGAATCTCAAGCGATATTAAAAGATATGACTTGGATCTATTCACCAATACAAAGAGAGTTCACTTTATCCTACGATACGGTTATTATGGACGAATCCGGCAATATCCCCCTTAGCGACTTTATCGATTATTCGGAATTATCAAAAGTAGATGAGGTATATACCATAATTGCAGAAGGCACGAAAGCTACCCATTTGATTAAGAATCCTTATGCAACGGAAGGCGTTGTAGGGGAGATATACAGCATAAACAATGATAATATAATAGGTATAAAAGATGCGTTGGTCTACGACAGTACGACAAAACTATGGACAGAGTTGAGCATTAGGAACAATTATGCTTCACTAGAAATCGTGACAGAATCCGTCATAATCAAGAACAATAAAGTTGTTGGTATGGAAGATTTGGAACTTGGGGATAGAGTTAGAGCCATGGTTACTGTGGACTTAAGTGAGCAGTTGAAACTAACAGATAACCGTCAAGCAACAGGTTACATCCTGTTTGTAGAAGATTAGAGAGGAAGATGGTCATGAGAAGACTTATAATATTCGGCATAATGATGACGCTTCTTCTAAGCCAAAGCGTATATGGTAAAGAAGGTGATATGGGGCATATGGGTGGGATATCAGAAGGCAGCAACCTTCCAAAAACCATTGAGAGATATGTTACCATACCCACCAATAAAACCAGAACCTATCAATACAAGGAAGTGGTATTTTTATCCGGTGTACCGACAGAATTTAATGGTACTATAACGGTGAATAATGATGATAGCGTAACAAAGACAAAAACTGAAGGCAGTTACAAAGAAACTTATACAGTGACAGCAACAAGTGTAGAGGGTGAAGGTGAGCTTAATAGAACATTAGCTTTTACCACCTACTACAAGGTAAATAATAATATGGACTTCAAGAACCAGATTATTACCAACTCAGTCTTAACAGGTTGGGTTGAAGAAGTTACGGTAGGTGATATGACATATACACTTGATAGAGTGGGATCATCTTATTCTAAGGCAGGTGTTAAGGATCTGACACCTGGTGTTGCTTATTTTAGCACTTCCATTTCATATGTAGCTAAATTCCTAGATGGTGATGGCAATCCCGTGACCTTAACAAGTAACGGTAGCAACTATGGTTATGATCAACCATGGTCAAAAATAGAGACCCAAGAAAGAAATATTGGCATTTCAAAGGGTGAAGGTAACTCAGGTAATATGCAAGTGAGAGTCCAAACGGTTCATGAAGCCAAAAAGACAATTTATTATGATGCGACGGAACCCTTTGCCATTAGTTTTGGAGGCACTTATAATCAACGTATGGAAAGCGAAAGTAATTTGACCTATGAAGTACTTTCTTATCACAGCAATCTGACCAACAGTCAGAAATATGGCCGTATTTCAATTAAAATGGCCAATCAGATTGAAAAACTACCGATTCCCGGTAACCTGGACTTTTTACAAGGACACTGGGCAGAGGCTGATTTTAAAAAGCTCTACAGCATGGAGGTATTCACAGAAGTACCTCATAGTGGCATGCAATATGAAGCAATGAGCAGAGGGGCTTATATTAAGGCGCTTTGTCTTGCTATGAATATTGATATTTCCAAGTACACCACACGTCCAAAGACAGTCATCTTTGGTGACGTTCCTGTAACGCATCCCTATTATCCTTATATAATGGCGGCATATGACCAGAAACTCATCAAAGGAACTGGTGAGAACTTTGATGTGGATCGCCCAATTAATAGAGAAGAAGCTTTTGTGGTATATGTGCGCGTTATAGGCTTGGAGCGTCTTGGCGTAACCCAATCGCCGCTGACCCCATTTGTTGACGATGCGACTATCTCATCATGGGCCAAGAAGGAGATTATGGCCGGATATAAGCTTGGGATTATTAAAGGAGATGAGCTTGGAAGGGTCAAGCCAAAGCAATGGATATCCAAGTCGGAAGCGGCGGCAATTATCAATAGGCTAATCGACTACTTAAGATCAGATATTGGAGAAGATTACCGTAAATAAGCAAATTTAAGGAGAACAATTATGAAACTTTGGTTAAAAAAAGCTACTGTATTTTTATTGGTTATGGCTATATCGTTGTCACCGGTTTACGGTGCAGAGCAAGGCGATACCTATGGAGGTCAACTTGAAAGCGTTATGCAGATGATTCTAAGTAATCATATCAATGCTGATGCATTAACCCCGGAGATGTTATTTGAAGCAGCTATGAATGGCGTTTTTGATATATTGGATCCCTACTCCATGTATATTGGCGCACGTAACGCAGAGTCTTTCACAGATACCCTTAATAACTCTTATGTGGGTATTGGTGTTTCCTTGATTCAAGAAGGTGACTATGTCGTCATAGAACGCGTCTTTTTAGATGGACCGGCATATAAGGGTGGTCTTAAGGTTCATGATAAGATTATCAGTGCTCAAGGGACTTCTTTGATTGGGAAAACCCCTGCAGAAGCGGCCGCCATTATTATCGGAGAAGAAGGTACTAAAGTTACGCTTAGAATTAACAGGCAAGGCTATGAATTTGATATGACTTTAGTCCGAGGTAGAGTTACCATCAATGCCATAGACCAAGTCGATTTATCAGAATTATACCCGGATCTACCCCAAACAGTTATTGATCAAATCGGGTTCCTGAAGATTTCCAGTTTCACTAGAAACGTCGATGAAGAATTAGAACCAATTTTGGATGCTTATAAATCTCAAGGTAAAAAATATTTATTATTAGATATGAGAGATAATGGAGGTGGCTATGTGGATTCGGCAGTTAATGTGTCGAACTTGTTGGTGCCAGAAGGTCCTGTACTAAGGTTTGTTAATAATATAGGGAGAGAAATAGTCTATTACTCAGAGCTAAAAGATCCTAGTTTTGAGATTGTTGCACTTGTAAACCGTAACAGTGCATCTGCTACGGAATTTGTAGCGGCCGCCATTAGTGAATCAGGTATAGGAAGTCTTGTTGGTGAAACCACGTATGGAAAAGGTTTGGCTCAATATCTGTATACCTTAGATGATGGTGCTGTTGTTAAGTTAACTCAAGAAACTTTTTATTCCAGAGCCAATAATCCAATTAATGAGATTGGGGTAACACCAGAGGTTCTTGTCGAGTATCCAAAGTATCTAACAAAGACAAGTAAATTTTATCCACATGATAAAAATGCTGAGATCTTAGAAGTAGAAAGAATACTTGCATTTTTAGATTATGAAGTTGGTACACCGGATGACTTCTATGATAACAAGACATTTGAGGCCATCAAACAATTTCAAAGCGACCAAAAGGTTTATGCCTACGGCATCTGTGATTACCTAACACAAGACCTATTGAATAAAGCTTTTATGGAAAAGAAAAGTGAGAAAGACTTACAACTGGATAAAGCTGTAGAAACATTGATGGTACAAATGGGATTGTAGAAGAATATTAAAATCTTCTTGACTTCTATGTGGGCAAGTACTAAAATATAGAAGTTGTTTTGAAATAGAATGGGCACAGATTAATTTGAAGCAAAAGTCAAAGAGGTGAAACATGCAGACGAAGTATATATTTGTAACCGGTGGCGTAGTATCTGGTTTAGGGAAGGGCATTACAGCAGCATCTCTAGGTAGGCTCTTAAAAGCTAGAGGTAAGAAAGTAACCATACAAAAGTTTGACCCTTATATCAACATAGACCCTGGAACCATGAGTCCATATCAACATGGGGAAGTCTTTGTAACAGAAGACGGTGCTGAAACAGATCTTGATCTTGGTCATTATGAACGTTTCATAGATGAAAAATTAAGCAAATATAGCAACATTACAACCGGTAAACTTTACTGGTCTGTCCTTAATAAAGAACGTAAAGGGGAATTTCTTGGGGCAACGGTTCAAGTTATACCCCATATCACCAACGCTATTAAAGACCGTGTCTATAGAGTAGGGAAAAATGTGCATTCAGATGTTGTTATTACAGAAATAGGCGGAACGGTAGGGGATATAGAAAGTCTACCTTTTCTTGAAGCCATTCGCCAAGTTGCCGGTGATGTCGGAAGTGAGAATGTACTCTATATTCATGTTACACTAATACCATATCTATCTAAGTCAGGTGAAATGAAAACAAAACCAACACAACATTCAGTTAAAGAATTAAGATCAATCGGTATACAACCGGATATATTGGTATGTCGTACAGAACATGAAATGACTCAAGATATGCGTGATAAGATGGCACTCTTTTGTAATGTAAAAAAAGATTGTATCATTCAAAACTTAGATGCGGACACACTCTATGAAGTGCCTTTAATGCTTGAAAAAGAAGGCCTTGCGAATATTGTTTGTCGTCATCTTGAGATTGAAAACGTCGAACCGGATTTAGAAGCCTGGTCTGCTATGGTCCAGAGAGAAAAAGACCGTACAGAAACAATTACAATTGGTCTTGTTGGGAAATATGTAGAGCTTCATGATGCATATATATCCATTGTAGAATCTCTTAATCACGCAGGTATTCATCACGGCATTCGAGTAGAACTAGATTGGATTGATTCTGAAAAAATTGAACCAGATAATGTAGGCGAAACGCTTAGTAAAGTGGATGGTATTTTAGTACCTGGAGGCTTTGGAGATCGAGGTATAGAAGGCAAGATTTTAGCGGTTCAGTATGCAAGAGAGAAAAAAGTACCATTTTTTGGCATATGCTTAGGTATGCAATGTGCTGTCATAGAATATGCAAGGAATGTATTAAATATGGTAGGTGCCAACAGCTCAGAACTTGATCCTGAAACGCCTTTTCCTGTTATTGATTTGATGCCGGAACAAAAAGACATAGATGAACTTGGTGGTACCATGCGTTTAGGTTCTTATCCATGTAAGGTTATTGAAGGTACTAAAGCTTACCGTGCCTATGAAGATGAGCTTATTTATGAACGTCATAGACACCGTTATGAGTATAATAATGAATACCGTGATGATTTGGTTGGTCATGGACTGATCATCACAGGATTATCACCAGACGATCAATTGGTGGAAATGGTTGAAATTGAAGACCATCCTTGGTTTGTCGGTGTTCAGTTCCATCCGGAATTCAAATCCAGACCCAACCATGCCCATCCATTATTCAAAGATTTTGTTGGAGCGAGTATGGTTAAACCATCAGAATAATTATGGAACTTATAAATACAATGGTTAAAGGGTCAAGGCATAGTTTTGACCCTTTAACCATATAATAACAAAAAGCCTTTCATCAAAAATTGATGAAAGGCTTTTGTTATTATGTGTAAGAAAGTTGAGTAGTAAATCAGGCTTGCTCTTTTGACAATTGGAATCTAAGTGTAATAGGAAGCATCAAAGTGGCCAGGGTAAGTCCAAAAGCAAATTGCACCATATTAGCAGGAATGCTAAATACCGGTATAATCCAGTTGCCATACATAATACCATAAGTACCGTAATAAAGAATAACCATAACAGAACCGGCAACGATAAAGGCACTTAATTTGTTGAAGTAAATAGCGATGGAAGGCCTAAAACGGCTTATACCAAAAACAATAAACAAAGCCATAGGTAATAGTAAGGCAATAGCTAGTATGATGTTTTGTGTTGATAAGACAGTGGAGATGAGCTCAGTTTCACTGGCGATCACTTCTTCAGCAATGAGGTCTTGCGTCGCATCTAAAATACGGTTTGAAGCAATCAAGCCTCGCACTAAAAAACCGAAACCTAGCCATAAGAAACTGTAGAAAGCAGTTATAAAACCGGTTTTCTTAAAATTGCCTAGATCCTCAAAGATGTAACCGATTATGTAAGCCATTAAAGCTTTAATAATAAAAGTGGGAAGAGCCCAAGAAGCATAGCCCAAATAAATATCAGCCAAAGCAGATCCGATGCCGGCAGCCAAAGCGCCATTTTTTTTACCAAGAACGACACCACAGCTAAGCACGAGAGCATCACCGATGTGGATATAACCACCTGTAAAAGGTGAAGGGAAGCTCAGTATACTGGTACTGATAAAGGTTAATGCAGCCATTAGACCAGAGTAGGTCAAGGTTTTCGTTGTGTTTTTCATAATAATCATCCTAACTTGTTTTATTATGTCAAAACCATATAGCTGTACTTATGTACTTTAGCGAAACTTAGTTTTGACACTTGAATAAACTTATATTATAATGAATTTGACCTGTTATAAAGTGCCAGTTTTAATTATATTAAGGGGGACAGATGAATGTTGCTCACACCTGAAATCAATTATGAGTTAAAAAAACCTATCTATATGCAGATTCATGATTATCTTGTTAAAGAGATGGTAGAAGGAAGATTGATAAGAAACGACAAGTTGCCTTCAGTAAGGGTTTTTTCAGACCACTTAGGTATAAGCCGCAATAGTGTTGAGAATGCCTTCAATCAACTCTTAGCTGAAGGCTATATTCTAAGTGTACCAAGAAAAGGGTACTATGTTGCAGAAATCGAAGATATCAAAGGGAAAAAAATGCAAAGCATTGAAGAAGTTTCTCAAGATACGAAGCAACAATATGTCTATGATTTTAAAAGTGAATACGTTGCAAAGGACAGTTTTGATTATAAGCTCTGGAAGAAACATCTTAACTATGTGATGAACTATGATGTTGATGTATTGTATGAGCATGGGGATCCAAGAGGAGAGCGTGTTTTGCGTGCAGCGATTGCTAAACATTTTTATAGAACAAGAGGGGTTGTGGCACGAACGGATAGTATTGTTATTGGTGGTGGCATTACCCCCTTATTAACCATTTTAGGCAAACTTTTTGATAACTTAGAACTGGATGATATTGGCATGGAAGATCCTGGATTTAATAAGGCCAAGCATGTTTTTGATTATAGTCATTTGAAAACCATACCGATTGAGGTCAATGAGAAAGGTATTGATATTTCCTTGCTTTATCAAGAAGGGGTTAGGTTATGCTATGTCAGTCCGTCACATCAATTTCCAACCGGAACCATTATGCCGGTGGACAATCGGCTGAAATTATTGAACTGGGCAGAAAAAGTAGATGGTTATATCATTGAAGATGATTATAATGCAGAACTTAGATTCGAGGGTCAACCTATACCCGCAATGCAAAGTTTGGATGAGGGGGACCGTGTCATCTATCTTGGTTCTTTTTCCACTGTATTGGCGCCAGGTATTCGCATCAGCTTTATGGTATTACCAAGGGTATTAAATCAATATTACACAAAGAACATTGAATATTTTTCTCAGACAGCCTCTAAGTTGGAACAGTTGGCGTTGTCAAAGCTCATTGAGTCAGGAGATTTTGATCGACATGTTAGAAAAATAAGAAATTATTATGCAAAGAAACAAGGGAATGTGTTAAAATATATAAAAGTACATTTACCAAAAAATGTTATTCCGAAGCATGGAAAAGCTGGTCTTCAGATTATGCTAAGACTGCCCGATGGGTGGGATGAATCTGACGTGGTATTAGCTTGTGAAAGGGAAGGTATAGGTATTAGTGGTTTGGGTGTTTATAGAAGTATTAAGAAGAAGCCATCAAAACCTTACCTTATTTTAGGCTATCGAGGCATTGATGAGAGAAGGATGGAAGATGGCATCAAGGAACTGGGAAAGGTATTGATGATGTATAAGGAGACTTATGATGAAAAAAGCCTTATTGGTAAACGATTCCTTATTTGAAAGCTTAATTTTAAAAGATCTTCTCTTACAGCTCAACTATGAAGTTGAGCTTGCAGATGAGTATGATGCCCTATACCAAGTGGAGCAGTTTGAGCCTGAACTCATTGTGGTCAACTATATCATGCATGAAATACGCGGAGACCAACTTATTGAACAGATTAAAGAGGAGAAACCGGATATGATTTGTCTACTCTCTTCAAGCAGTATGATACAAAAAGATGAGGTTAAGAAAAACATATTGGACGGTGTTTTAAGAACACCGGTAAGCATGTTTACATTGAAGGATCTTTTAAGAAGAATCGATGCCAATATTTCTAAAACTATAGTAGAGAAAAAGATCAGTAAAAGTGATGGTGAAGAAAGATTTTGTGACCATTGTAACGCTGATATTTCAGCATTTAGTCTTCATATTGTATTTTGTCCCTTCTGTGGCGAAGAATTATAAATTGACATAGCGAAAAACTTGTATGCTTTTCTTAAGGAAATTTCTATTATGTGGAATATAAAAAACCAGTATCTTGCAATTATGCAAAAATACTGGTTTATTTAATAATAATTCTATTTTTACCGGTATGTTTTCCTTCATACAAGGCTTCATCGATTCGATTTAATATAGAAATATATTTCTCATTAGGTTTAAAATCAGAAAGTCCACAGGTGAGCGTCAACTTAAAGTTATATTGATCATAAGTGAATGTATGTTCGGATACAGCGTTTAGGATTCTCTCCATTATGGGTAGAGCGGATTCTTTGGTGGTGTGGGGCAGAACCAACAAGAATTCTTCACCACCCCATCTAGATAGATAATCATAATCTCGAACTTTGGATTGGATGAGGGCAACGACTTCGTTCAAGGTATAGTCCCCACAAGGATGGCCGTACTGATCATTGACCAGCTTAAAATCATCAATGTCGAACAAAGCTAGGGATATAGTAGTCTGATCCATTTGATGCTCTAACAGAAGTTCTTTTAAGGTGGATTGTATAAAACGTCGGTTGTAGAGCCCTGTTAGGTGGTCTCTTGATGCTAAATATTCAGAGTGTTCCTTTTCTTCTTGTAACTTCGTATTAATGGACTCTAGTTCTTGGATATAACTGTTTAAAAGTTTTCGGTTATAGACATGGTCAAGCTGATTGGTAATTCTGGATTCTAAGATGGTTTCATTAAAAGGCTTCGTAACGTAATCATTCCCACCTAATTGAAAGCCTTTCACGATATCATTTTGATCATTGTTAGAAGTAATAAAGATAATTGGGATATGGTAGGTATCAGGTGTATTTCGAACATGCTGGCAAACATCATAACCACTACAACCGGGAAGGTGGACATCTAGTAGTATCAAGTCGGGTTTTTCTTCTCTTAAGAGACCTATGGCTTCTAGGCCATTAAAGGCACTTATGTACTCATATTGGTTTTTGATCATGAGGTCTGTTAAGTACTTTTGGTATAGCCTACTGTCCTCAACGATCATAATCTTGAATATCTTATCCACCGATAATTCACCTCTCAAAATCTATTCTTATATATTCTATCGACATATGGTGAAAAATACAATAGCATCATGAGAATTATTATAAAAATATTGAAACTTTAACCTTAAAAATTAATATGGTATAATGAGATGTTAATAAGTGAGGGTATTTTCAGGTGAAGTATTCACTAGGATGTGTTTATAGATATTAGGAGGTAATTTCTTGGAGAAACATTTAAAAATAGGGTTAGATATTGGATCGACGACAGTAAAGATGGTTGTCTTAAGCAGTCAAGGAGACATGTTATATAGTAAATACAAGCGGCATTTGTCAGATATTAAGAGCACGGTTTTGTCTATGGTAGGCAGGGCTTATGAGCACTACCCGGAGGCCATGATTACCATTCTGACAACAGGCTCAGGTGGTCTATCAGTATCCAAGTGGTTGGACATAGGTTTTATACAAGAAGTTGTAGCATGCGCTAAAACAGTAGAGCATCTTATACCTAAAACAGATGTTGCCATTGAACTCGGTGGTGAAGATGCCAAAATCACTTATTTTGAAAGTGGCTCAATCGACCAACGTATGAATGGTACCTGTGCCGGTGGGACGGGTGCTTTTATTGATCAAATGGCATCCTTATTGCAGACCGATGCAATGGGACTTAATGAATTAGCAAAATCATACAAGGTGATTCATCCAATTGCGGCCAGATGTGGCGTCTTTGCAAAAACAGATATTCAACCTCTTATTAATGAGGGTGCGGCAAAAGAAGATATTGCCGCTTCAATATTCCAAGCAGTGGTGAATCAGACCATCAGTGGCCTGGCTTGTGGCAAGCCTATACGTGGTCATGTTGCATTTCTAGGTGGACCTTTATATTTCTTATCAGAACTTAGAAGTCGTTTTGTAGACACTTTGAAACTTACAAAAGAACAAACCATCATACCGGAGCATTCTCAACTTTTTGTTGCGACAGGAGCCGCTATGGCTTCTATTATTGAGGAGCCCTTTAAGTTTGAAGAACTCTATGGAAGCGTTAAACGCCTTAAAGTTTCTGATATTAATGAAGTTCCAAGGCTTCAAAAACTATTTGATTCAGAAGAGGCTCTAGAGATTTTTAATGAAAGACATAGTCAAAATAAAGTTATTAAAGGACGTCTTGAAGATTATATAGGAGACTGTTACTTAGGTATAGATGCAGGATCAACCACAACTAAATTGGTTCTCATGGATGATCAAGGTCAGCTTCTTTATGATTATTATGGTAGCAATCAAGGGAAACCCTTAGCATTATGTAGAGAAATACTAATGGAAATATATGAAAAGATGCCTAAGGGAACTAAAATAAAAAACAGTTGCGTTACAGGTTATGGTGAAGGTTTGATTAAGGAAGCTTTGCATATGGATATAGGTGAAATAGAAACCATGGCCCACTTCAAGGCAGCAGAATTCTTCCTGCCCGGTGTTGAATTCATCTTGGACATCGGCGGACAAGATATGAAATGTCTGCGTATTAGAGAGGGTATCATTGATGACATTCTATTAAATGAAGCCTGCTCCTCCGGATGTGGTTCTTTTCTTGAAACTTTTGCTCAGTCATTGGAAATGAACATACAAGATTTTGCTAAAGCGGCTCTAGTTTCAGAAGCACCGGTAGACTTGGGTTCAAGATGTACGGTTTTTATGAATTCCAGAGTTAAGCAGGCCCAAAAAGAAGGCGCTTCTGTAGGTGAAATATCTGCAGGCTTATCTTATTCTGTTATTAAGAACGCTTTGCAAAAAGTCATAAAAATAAGAGACCCTAAACAAATTGGGGACAAGGTCATTGTACAGGGCGGTACATTTTATAATGACGCAGTTTTAAGAGCATTTGAGATGATATCTGGTAAAGAAGTGGTTAGACCGGATATTGCCGGTATTATGGGTGCTTTTGGTGCGGCCTTGATTGCCAAAGAACGTTGTGTACAAACGTCAGATTCCACCCTACTAAAAAGTGAAGCATTAGAGCATTTTAAGGCACATAATGAAATGTCTAGGTGTGAATTATGTAGTAATAGATGTATGTTGACCATCAATCATTTTTCCGATGGCCGCCAATTTGTATCCGGTAACCGTTGCGAACGAGGGGCCGGTATGGCCATAAAAAACCATGATATACCGGATCTTTTTACATATAAGTATAAAAGGATCTTTGCTTATAAGTCTTTGTCCGTAGAAGACGCACCTCGTGGCACTGTAGGCATTCCAAGGGTTCTGAACATGTATGAAAACTATCCCTATTGGCATACTTTCTTTACCCATCTGGGTTATAGAGTTGTACTATCACCGAGGTCCAATAAAGCCGTTTATGAAGCCGGTATAGAGACCATACCTTCTGAATCGGCCTGTTATCCTGCAAAAATTGTACACGGGCATATTATGAAGCTGATTGAAAAGAAAGTGGACTTTATATTCTATCCCAGTGTACCTTTTGAGGTCAAAGAAGTAGAAGGTGCAGACAATAATTATAACTGTCCGATTGTAACCAGCTATCCTGAGACCATTAAACATAATACAGATACTATCGTGAATGAAGAGATGGAACTGATGAGTCCCTTCTTGCCTATGGACGAGCCAGAGAGATTGGCCGTTCGACTCTATGAGGAATTTGCGACGAAAGGACATACTGAATCTGATATATTAGAAGCAGCAAAACTGGCATGGGAAGAAAAAGAAAAAACCAGAGCAGATATACAACGAGAAGGGGAACGTATCATCAGATGGCTTGAAGACAATAATAAGATAGGCTTGGTTATTGGCGGCAGACCATATCACATTGACCCGGAGATCAATCATGGATTAACCAATATTATCACAGGACTTGGTATGGCTGTACTCACAGAAGATGCCATTTGTCATTTGAGTCAAGTAAAAAGGCCTCTTAGAGTATTAGACCAATGGGCTTATCATAGTCGATTGTACGCGGCTGCTGAAGTGGTGGGTAAGCATAAGCAACTTGAAATGGTTCAACTCACATCTTTTGGATGTGGTGTGGATGCGGTTACTGCAGATCAAGTACAAGAGATTTTGGCAAGACATGGTAAAATCTATACTCTGATTAAGATTGATGAAGGCAGTAATCTAGGTGCTATTAGAATCAGGATGCGTTCCTTAAAAGCAGCACTGGAAGAAAGACTGAAGCAAAAGAAGACATTACATAAAGAAGAAGTTGAAACCATACGTATGCCATTTACAAAAGCCCATAAGGCCAAACATACCATCATTGCACCTCAGATGTCACCAATGCATTTTGATTTCTATGAAGTTGGCTTTAGAGCCTTAGGCTACAAGGTAGTGGTTTTACCGATGGTAGATACCAAAGCGATTGACGTAGGATTAACTTATGTGAATAACGATGCCTGTTACCCCTCTATATTGGTTATTGGTCAGATTATGGAGGCTTTAAAGTCAGGTGATTATGATCTGGACAATGTATCCGTCTTCATGTCTCAGACCGGTGGCGGTTGTCGGGCATCTAATTATATCGGATTTATCCGAAAAGCATTAAAGGATGCAGATATGAGTCATATTCCCGTTGTATCTATTAACGCATCGGGGCTTGAAGGGAATCCGGGCTTTACAATTGGTCCGTCTTTGATTCATAAGGCTTTGATGGCAACAGTTTATGGTGATTTGTTCATGAGGGTCTTATATGCAACCAGACCTTATGAAGCGGAGAGTGGTTCAGCCAATGCCCTATATGAGAAGTGGCGAAAAAAAGCGATGACAACCATTATAAGTGGCAATATCATAAAATTTAGAAGGCAATGCATTGAGATTGTAGAGGCCTTTGATCAGTTGCCAAGAAAAGATATCATCAAGCCCAAGGTGGGTATTGTAGGAGAAATTCTTGTTAAGTACCACCCGACAGGCAACAACCAGTTGGCTCAAGTGCTTGAGGAAGAAGGTGTGCAGGTAGTACTACCGGATTTGATGGACTTTTTCCTATACAACGCTTATAATTATAAATTCAGATATGAAAAGCTAAACGGTACAAAAAAAGGATGGCGAGGAGCTAAGATAGCCATTAAGGTCATGTCATGGTACCGTCAGGCGGCTGGTAAGGCTCTTGATGCATCCAAACATTTTCATGCACCGTCAAGCATCGAGGAAAAAGGCAAGCTGGCTAAGCAACTTATATCTCTTGGAAATCAAACCGGTGAAGGCTGGTTTTTGACAGGAGAAATGGTGGAACTTGTAAAAGACGGGGTTGAGAATGTGGTGTGTGTACAGCCCTTTGGATGTTTACCCAATCATGTGGTGGGGAAATCAATGATTAAACCCATCAAAAAAATGTACCCTATGGCCAATATAGCCGCCATAGATTATGATCCGGGTGCCAGTGAAGTCAATCAACTTAATCGTGTGAAACTCATGCTGTCTGTTGCCTTTAGCAACCTAGAGAAAAAGACAGTTCTATTAAACGAAACCAAAGATGTAGCTTCTAAAGATGAGAAGTATGCATAACAGGAGGTAATGCGTGAATAATAAAAAATCGGGATTTGTTACCATCATCGGACGTCCGAATGTTGGTAAATCAACTTTAATGAATCATTTAATTGGACAAAAAATTGCCATAATGTCTGACAAGCCTCAAACAACAAGAAACCGAATTCAAACCATCTTAACCAATGATATAGGTCAGATTGTTTTTATTGATACACCTGGTATTCATGTACCAATGACAAAGCTAGGTGAATACATGAATACCAGTGCAGAAACCACTTTGAACGAAGTCGACGCCGTCTTGTGGCTAATTGAGCCGGATAAGAAAATCGGTAAAGGTGATCGTTATATTATTGAAAGATTGGCAAGGGTAGAGACACCGGTATTCCTTGTGATTAACAAGATGGACACCATAGCCAAAAACGAGCTACTGGAAGTCATCGCAACCTATAAGGACCAGTATAACTTCAAAGACATCATTCCTATATCAGCCCTCAAGGGAGAGAATACAAGCATACTACTAGATCAAATCTTTGATGTTCTAGAAGAGGGGCCTATGTATTTTCCGGAAGACATGGTTACAGATCAACCGGAAAGGCAGATTTGTGCCGAACTTATACGTGAAAAGGTACTGATGAACATGGAACAGGAAATTCCTCACGGCATAGCGGTAGTTATTGATCAAATGCAAGAACGAGATAATCAGGCAATCGTTGATATAGATGCTACCATAGTCTGTGAAAAAGACTCACATAAAGGCATGGTTATCGGAAAACAAGGCTCCATGCTTAAGAAAATAGGCTCAATGGCAAGAAGAGATATGGAAAACCTACTGGGTTCAAAAGTTAACTTGAAGATATGGGTCAGAGTAAAGAAAGACTGGCGAGACAGTGACTATTTATTAAAGAATTATGGGTACACAGGTAAAGAATAAATATACATAGACAATAAAAAGACCAGGTGAGTGGCCTAAGCCCTTCCTGGTCTTTTTGTACGTCTTTAGTTAAGGGTAAACTCTACCTTAACAACATTGTGATCGTGTACCAAAGCGGTCATACGAAGATCGGTACTGCCATAAGTAGTAGTTACTCCAGAAGAGGGCAAGGAAGCACGATTGTTATAATTCGTAATAATAAAATTATGCATGGCACTGGCATTATCAAAATCAATATTTTTACAAACCAGTAGTATGAATTCAGAAGCACCCGGTTTAAGATTGCCATCAGTATCCTGCATGAGCACCAAATCCAGTATAATAACCTTTTGGCCATCTTGTGCATCTAATATAACAAGACTTTCATTATCTTCTGTTAAAAGATTGATATTAAATACGCCATAGTTATAACCGGCGGACAAAGTATTATCTGTCTCGTCATCAGCATGATCAATTAGGGCATCAGCTAAGATGTTTTCTGTGATGTTTCCAACATTAGGGTCCAAACCGGAATTGCTTAGATTTGTAGTTGTATCTCCATCGATAAAGACGAGCTGGTTGTTGATAAGGGTCATCTCACCATCAAACCCTGCAAAAAGTCCGGGATTTGATGCAAATAATGCAGCAAGTGCTTTAGCTTTACTTGGTGATAAGGCAAGTTTTCTGACCTTAGGATCAAAAACACGATGGCTGATTACGGCTGCTTCAGCTCGTGTTAAGGTGTTGTTTCCACTAAAAGTGCTGTCAGGATAACCGGTAATGATACCGAGAGCATATGATAAGAGTACAGTTGTGTGCTGATCCTGTGGTATTATATTAAAGTCGTTGATATAGATGCTGTAGTCAAGAAACTCATCAGGGTAGTCATTCGGAACTAGATTCATAGCCTTGATGGTAAGTCGACTGGCTTCATAACGATCAATGGGTGTGTTATATATTGTATAGCTTACACCATCTAACCAACCTTGATTTTTTGCATATGCAATATAATTCGTAGCCCAGTAACCATCTGAAACACCAACATCATTGCCGGTCAAGCGACATAGGATAGCAATATATTGATCGATGGTCAATTTCTGATTGCCTTTAAAAGTACCGTCTGTGAAGCCGGTAATAATATTCTCCTGTGATAAGACGTCCAGAGAACCATAGTACCATTCAAGGGCAGTGGTATCTTTGTATAGAGGAGCGGTATTGACATTTGCATGAGAGAAAGATCCTGTGATTAGAATCGTTAGAACCATGAGTATAGAAATGATACTTTTTTTCTTGAATTTCATAATGAACCTCCTATTTTGTGATGGATAGGTAAATTTTATTTGATTTAGCCTTGATGCCTTAACCTTTTAGTTCAATTATAATCTTTTTTATAGAATAAATATTGAACAAACTGTGAACATGTATCTAAAGATATGTGAAAAAACTTAAAAACATATAAGTCATAAGTCCTATAGTCTAGTTATATAGTATTGGTTTGTGTGAATATTCATAATCTTAATTGACTAGCAGTGTATAAGGGGTATATAATTTAGTAATATGATACAAATAAAATTAAAGCATAATGTGAGATAGTATAAATCAGATGATCATAAGCCCAATGAATAATAATAGGAACTGGAGGCGTTAAGTATGAAAGTAACTGCAAACATCAAAAAGAAAATTGGATTCTTAATGGCATTTATATGGGTATTACAGATGGGTATACCTATTTATGGAAATGTGAATACAACAGTAACCATAACGAAAGATACACCGGTGGTGACCTTGTCCGATGCCGGTGAGAGAATCTTTGATATTGGTTATAATTTTTCTGTGTCCTATGAACAGGTAACAACAGGTCTTGATATTGTTTTGGTTCTTGACCGTTCCAATTCCATGTTGCGTATAGACCCGTCAACCAACAAACCGGTTGCCGATGCCGTATGGAAAGCGGTAAATAAGTTTGTGAATGAAGTTTATGCAACCTATCCTAATTCAAATATGGCGATTGTTTCTTTTGGAACCAATGCCAATAAGAACGATAATTGGAAGTATTATAATAACAAAACAGAAACTTTGAATGAAATAAAGAAGGTATTTCAATATAGAGACCTCTACTATAACTATCACAGTAATTTCTCATCTTATTGGAACAATGGTTATCGATATGCCTGGGAGTTCTGGCAAATATCCGATGGGGCTACGAATATAAAAGAATCCTTTGAATATGCGGAGAACACGGTAACAAAAAAGCAAATAACAGGTACCCCTTCCGAACAAGACGTAATCATATTGTTTACAGATGGCGTGGCAACTCAAGGCGGTAGCAACAGTCAGAAAAACCTAAACTACCCCACAAGTCATAATACCAATACAATTGCAGCTTATCAAGCTGGACAATCGGCCCAGTCAGTAGCAGAAGTTATTGCCGTTGGCTATTTTGAAGGTATTGAGTACGTAGCTACCAAGAATGTAGCAAGAGATACATTGGTCAAAGCGCAAAACGCAGGCCTTTTTGAGGCATCTCAAACAGGACAGCTATCAGATATCTTTGATACCATAGTTGGAGAACTCAACTATGTCGGTACCAATGCGAAAGTAGTAGAGACCATCGAAAGTGAATTTGAAGTTGTAGAAGGCAGTATACAACCACAGAATTATACATTATCTGTGGATGCTTATGGTAGACAAGTCATCACTTGGGATCTGGGTAATGTTGTGGATACCAATTATGCTTTTGGTTACAAAGTTAGAGTTAAGGACCATGTGTATCCAACGGGTAGTGGTCAAGTTGAGATTCCAATTAACATCAATGCCATGTTGACCTATAGAGACTTAAGTGGTAATACTATAACAGAATTTCTTGGGCAGAATATGACCGTTATACCACCAAGAACCAATCAACCCCAAGTGAATGTGAATGTTACCTACGCCAACAATCAATTCGGCTATTTAGTAGGTGATGTTATTAAGATGAACCATAGTCTAAGCTATAATAATGAAGCACCTTTTGACTATAAAACCATCAATGTAAAAAACATGACCAAATCTACATCAGGACAAACCATCAGTGAATTTGTGACACTGCAACAGGCAAGCTTAGAGGCAGGTTGGAGTATCGTCAATAATAAGCTATCCCTAAATATTCTAGAGTCAAAAAGTGTTGTAGGAAGTGAGAATCTTACATGGCAAAAAGAAGTGCCACTAGAGTTTAAGGCCATAAAAGAAGGTAACTTTAGATTAGACCACAATGTAGATTATCAATTGACAAATTCAGTAGGCAATATTTTTGACTACGCTAATCTAGGCCTTGATCCAGCGGCCATTGACATCAAGATGGGTCGACTTACCTTTGATTTTTCAGATGATTTTGATACGTCCATAACGGACGTAGAACTCTATATCAACGGGATGCTAAAACCGTATACAGTTGAAGATGGTATCATTGTTGTTGAAGGTATTACCAGTGGTCTTCACAAAGTGTCTATTCCGATGCCGAGCGGTTATCTGATGACAAACCATAATGGTGGTATCAGCCTTGACAACGATATGAACATGGTATTTGATGCGGTGCTGAGCCATACTAACCCGCAAATCGATAAGGTTGTTAATTTTGAACGGCTTAAGATTAAAGACATAGCCATTACAACACTAGACGGTAGTTCAGAACATAACATAGATTTGTTAAATGAACCAACACAAACAATGATCAGCTTCGAATTGGTTAGACCATTAACAAAAGTAGAAATGACTTTGTTTGATGATTTTATCAGCTCCAATCATACCTTTGTCCTAAACACATCCTCAGGAACCGCAGATGTTAGAAACGCTTCCGGCAATGTTGTATCAGGATTTACAATGAACAGTGGACGACTCAGTTATAACGGTAGCCAATTGCCAGCAGGCAAGTATGTGGCTTACGGTGTATTAACCCCACCAACCACCCTAGGTGACCAATTGGATTATGATTTTAAGGTTGGGATTAATCAGATCCGCACCAGAGAACAAGGCGATAGCATAGACTTGGTATCAGCCATAACATCTAAAAAATTAACAGTAGGTTTACTAGATACAGTGGCTCCGGTTATCAATGTGGTTGTTGATCCGGCAGAATCATCAATTAATCTAATTAACCACAACATAAGCATAACGGATAAGACGACCATAGTAACTTACAAGGTCTTTGAGGGTAAGTTAACTTATAACGAAGTCTTAGCAGCAACAAACGAACAGACCATACGCGTTTTGAGTAATCAGGGCAATCAAGTGTTACTTGACTCCGATATGAAAGTGACATTAACAACTCAGCTCAACAAATTTGTAGCAAAAGGTGCAATCACCATTTATGCTGTGGATGCTTTTGGTAATTATAGTGTTAAGGTTGTGGAATACCTTAATGAAGACCTTAATGATTTGTTAGACCAGAATATCATGTAAGTACCTCCAAAAATTAATATTAAATGGTTAAAGAGTCAAAACGATTTGTTGAACTTTTACAAACAATATATAGTTATGAGTGTATCAATGTAACCTATATGTTGTATGTAAATTAGTGAAACGTAGTTTTGACCCTTTTACCTTAAATGTAATACTCTATGATATGGCAGAAGCTAGCAAAGAAAGGCATATGAATGTAAATGTTCATAAGCCTTTCTTTTGCTATTTGGAACAAAGATTAATTAAAAGCCATCATTAAAAAATCCTCATAAAGGCTTAACACGCAGAATACTACAATTTAGTGGTAGTATGTACAAAAGTGTTGAAGTACTCTATAATAGAGGTATACTAAGGTTAAAGTGTCAAAACTATATAGTTGAATTTTTACCCTTTAACCATACTAAGATTAGGAAGTGAAGAATATGAAAATCGATCAAAAAGAAGTGTTACTGGATTTGTTTAAAGATAAAAAATACAGACCACTTAAGTTAAAGGAATTAGCATTACTGCTAAACCTTTCGAAAAACGAAAAAAAAGAACTGGAACAATCCTTACAGGCACTCATTCAGGAAGACAAGGTTATTCTTACCAAGCGCGGCAAATACATGATCAATGATGCGCCAGAGCCAATAATAGGAAGATTTGTTTCTCATCCTAAAGGCTTTGGTTTTGTGGTTATAGAAGGACAGGAGGATGATATTTTCATTCCTGCCAAATATGTCAACACAGCCTTTCATAATGATACGGTAGCCATTAAGTTGCTTAAAGACAGCCGTGGCAAGCGTCCGGAAGGTGAGATTGTTAAAGTACTTGAAAGAGGCAAAGATACCCTAGTTGGACTTTACGAACAAAGCGACAACTTTGGTTTTGTGCGAGCAGACGACAAAAAAGTTCAAAAAGATATCTACATAGCCAAATCCAACAGCATGATGGCCATGAAAGGTCATAAAGTTGTGGTTAAGGTTACAGATTGGGGTGGTGAGGACCGGAAGCCTGAGGGTAAGATTGTTGAGATTATCGGTCATGTGGATGATCCGGACACAGCTATTTTATCCATTGTAAAGAATCTAGAGATTCCCACAGAGTTTCCGGAAAGTGTTAAGAAACAGGTCTTAACGATACCGACAGAAGTGCCTAAGGATGCAGCTGAAGGTAGATTGGATTATAGAAATATCCAAACAGTGACCATTGATGGTGCAGATGCCAAAGACTTGGATGATGCCATCACCATAGAGAAAATCGAACAAGGCTACCGTTTAGGGGTTCATATTGCAGATGTCAGCTACTATGTAAAAGAGGGCAGTGCTATGGATGAAGAAGCCCTTAATAGAAGCACCAGTGTCTATTTAGTAGATCGGGTCATCCCTATGCTACCAAGACAACTGTCTAACGGTATTTGTTCATTAAATGCAGGTGTAGACCGTTTGGCCCTTAGTTGTATTATGGAGATTGACCAAGAAGGTAAAGTCATTAATTACACCATTAATGAGACCATCATTAACGTCGATGAGCGTATGACCTATACAGCGGTTTCAGGCATCTTAGAGAAATCAGATCCTGAGCTAACAGAACGTTACAAAGATTCTGTGGATATGTTCCATAGAATGGAAGGCTTAGCGGCTATACTCAGAGCAAAGAGGAAACAACGGGGCTCCATCGACTTTGATTTCCCGGAAGCCAAAGTCAAGCTGGATGAGTTTGGTGCACCCATTGAAATCTATGTTTATGAACGTAATGTGGCAACGAAAATCATTGAAGAGTTTATGTTACTAGCCAATGAAACCGTAGCTGAACATTACTTCTGGCAAGAGATACCCTTTGTATACAGAAATCACGAAGAGCCGGACAATGAGCGTATACAAGCCCTTGGTAAATTCATCTATAACTTTGGTTATCATATCAAAGGCAAAGAAGATGTTCACCCGAAAGAAATACAGAAACTTCTAATAGATATTGAAGGCAGCAAAGAAGAAATCTTAATCAGCCGATTGGCCCTTAGATCCATGAAACAAGCCAAATACGAAGTGGATTGTGAAGGTCACTATGGACTTGCGGCTAAGTATTATAGCCACTTTACCTCACCGATTCGTCGTTATCCAGACTTACAGATTCATAGAATTATCAAAGAAAACCTAAAAGGTAAGATGAGCGATAAGCGCATCAGCCATTATAAGAAGATCTTACCGGATGTCACCAAGCAGAATTCCGAGTATGAACGTCGGGCTGAAACAGCAGAACGTGAAACCATTAAGCTTAAGAAAGTGGAATACATGCAACGCCATATTGGAGAAGTATTTACAGGTGTCATCTCCGGTGTCACCGGATGGGGTCTTTATGTAGAACTCCCAAATACCATTGAAGGTCTGGTTCATGTCACCGCCCTAAACGATGATTATTATGTTCATGACGAACTTAAGTATATGTATGTCGGTGAGCGCACCAAGAAAATCTATGCCCTAGGTGACTTAATTAATGTTAAAGTAGAACGATGTAATGTGGAAGAGCGTAACATTGATTTTTCCGTATCAGAAGAAGGACCGACAGAGGCTGCAGAAGAGACACCAGCTGTTTAGGTAACATAATTGTAATGGCTTTGCCCTTGTAAAGCTTATAGAATATGTTATAATATGTCTTGCAGCATAGATTTGGAAGAAAGATTCAAGTGAATCTTTTAGTTGGAAAGAGTGTGAACCATGGCAAAAGAAGCTTATAAAATCATAGCGCAAAACAAAAAAGCCTATCACGATTATTTTATTGACGAGACCTATGAAGCAGGTATGGTACTTGCAGGAACAGAAGTCAAGTCTTTAAGACTGGGAAAAGGCAGCATAAAAGAGAGCTTTGTAAGGGTTATAGATGGTGAGATTTTTGTCACCAACATGCACATCACACCTTATGAAAAGGGTAATATCTTTAATAAAGACCCGATGCGAACCAGAAAGCTCTTATTAAACCGTTATGAGATCAATAAGATCATGGGTGCGGTTGCCATAAAAGGTTATACCATCATGCCGCTTAAAATCTACCTAAAAAAAGGTCGAATGAAGATGGAGATTGGTTTAGCACGCGGCAAGAAGCTCCATGACAAACGACAGGACATTGCCAAAAAAGATCAAAAAAGAATGGCTGAAAAGCAATTCAAAGTTGATAATCTGTAGGAAGACCTACTAATTATAAAAGGTCCAAGAGACCGCCTGTAAACCCGGGGGTGTACAGGTTTCGACGGGGATCACTGCAGTGAAGGAAGCCATCCGTAGACACCGGAGCTACGTTAAAAGCTGGTAAAATTAAATTAAACGCTGAAGATAATTTAGCTTTCGCAGCCTAGGCTGCGGTGTCCTTCCTAGGCAACTCGCCACTTAGGGTCTGGGCAACGATTGGGCGAGGAACTTTTCTACCAATGCTTTGAGGTAGCAAAAGAACTTAATTAAGCTACTAAAACCATGAGCCTGTCATTAGGCGCTTGGCAGAGGGAATGTCAAAATAATGACTCTGATGGGAGAAACTTTCATGAACGGGTTTTCGGACAGGGGTTCGATTCCCCTCACCTCCATTAAAAGACGATTCACACAAAGTGTGAGTCGTTTTTTAATAGACGAAGAATCGAACGTGGCCTGAGAGCAAGGGTGCCAGTGGCACGCATTTATAAAACCATATGACTTCGCTAGCTATTGCGATAGTGATTTGGTATAATATAGTCAAGAAAAAGTCGGAAGAAATATATGAAATATTTAAAAGGGCGATGACTAATTTGAAATTGTACCATATGACTCGAAATCTTGATCATCTCTTATATCGCCGAAGCACAGCGGAAGAAGATGCAAAACAAGGTTTTTTATCAAAATCAATTTTTCCTCTTTTTATTTTTATATAAAATGAGGTTTTTTGTGGTGTCATTTGGTAAAGAAGGTCATATTGAATAATTTTCAATTTAACAGAATTAGCTAGAGGATGGAATACGAAGATTTCTAGAAGGAGAGAGCGACTTTGTATAAACAAAATAATAACAGAGGCCTATATTTTTCTGAAAAGATAACTGAATCAATGAATGGAATCTTCAATTATCCACTCACAATAGTGGAAGCACCTATGGGCTATGGAAAAACCATAGCGGTTAGGGAGCATCTTAACTTTGCTCATGCGAATGTTTTGTGGCAAAAGGTTTATGACAGTTCGATTAATAGTTTCTGGAATGACCTCTACTTTTTGTTTAGCAAAATCAATTCCAATTGTGCCCAAAGTCTTGCACGGCTTGGATTTCCGTTTGACATATTATCTATGCGAGAGGTATTAAAACTTATTGAAGAAGTAGAAATACCTGAAAAAACAGTACTCTTTATTGATGATTACCACCATTTAAATGGAACTGAGGTGGGAAGGTTCATTGAATTTCTTGTAATCAATGAAATCGATAGATTTCATATTGTCTTAACAGCACGATTTATTGATTTTCCCAATATGGAGGAACTTACACTAAAGGGCTATTTACTCTATATAAGAAAAGATCATCTAGAGCTTGTGCCAAATGAAATAGTTAAATACTATAGTACATGCGGAGTCAGCATCAATAATAGTGATGCTGAAAAATTGTATGCGACCACAGAAGGCTGGATAAGTGCTTTGTACCTTTTACTAATCAACTATAAAACAGAGGGAAGATTTTTGACCACGAATAATATTTATAAACTGGTTGACAACGCTATATACAAGCCACTTGCTCAAGAGGTAAAAGATTTTCTCATACATATGTGTATCTTTGATAGTTTTACCAAGACCCAAGCTGTATTCGTATGGGAGAATGAAGATGCAAATCTTATTTTAGAGGACATAACTAGGAAAAATCTTTTTGTCAATTATAATATCAACACCAAATCATATCATATACATCATATTTTTATTAATTTTCTTCAAAATATACTTGCGGATAAGGATGCGGGTTATAAGGAAAAACTTAATAAGAGAGCTGGAGATTGGTGTTTGAAAAATAATGAATATTTGGCTGCTATGCACTATTTTTATAAAGTTGGAGATTTTGAAAATCTGCTTTTGGCAGTCGAGTTTGATAAAGGTGAAAGTTTTTTCTTAGAGCATAAAGAAGTGATTATAAAATATTTTGAGGAATGCCCTTACGAATACAAACAGAATAATTTAGTCGCGCTGCTTGTTTATGCGATGACATTAATAAGATTTAATGAAATGAGTTTGTTCCCAAAAGTATGTGAAGAAATCACCATAATGATACAAAGCAGTAGACTTGATCTTGTAAGTATGAATAATTTAATGGGGGAATTAGAATTTGTAAAAAGTTTTACGCATTATAATCATATTTTGGGAATGTCAGAACATCTTAAAAAGGCTTGCAAGCTTATGAATCGACCATCAGTTTTTATAGATACAAAAAATATCTGGACATTTGGTTCACCATCAGTGTTGCACTTATTCTACAGAGAGAGTGGAAAGCTAGAGCAAGAAGTTCATGAAATGAAAGAAACGATGCCTTATTATTATCAATTGACCAATGGCCATGGGATGGGTTCTGAGTATGTGATGGAAGCGGAGTGGTATTATAATAAGGGTGATTTTGAAAACGCAGAAATTGCAATAAATAAAGCACAAGTTCAGGCCAACATAATAGTTCAACCGAACATTATTATCTCTGCTCTTTTTTTACAGGTTAAGCTGACCCTAGTAAAGGGTGATTATGACCATGTACTATATTTATTTAACAAGATGCATGAAGAAATAATAGAAAGTCAATTGTATCCATTGATGTATACAATTGACATGTGTGTTGGTTTTGTGAATGCTTGCTTGAGACAAGATCGTAAGATACCTGAATGGCTGACCGAGGGTACCTTTAATTCGAGTCATCTTTTTTTTCCAGCGAGAGCCTTCTCTAATATAATCCTCGGAAGATTTTTTTTGATAAAGGGTGAATATTTGAAGCTTTTGGGCAATGTGGAATATTTTATAACTATTGCCTCTATTTTTCCTAGTATATTGGCCAAAATCTATACCATGATTTATGTTGCTGCAGCAGAAGAACACATATTTCGCAGGAGCGAAGCTATTGAAGCTTTAAAGAAAGCTCTTGATATGGCTGTTGCTGATAAGGTATATATGCCCTTTGTAGAAAATTGTGATTACATACAGCCCCTCCTTGATGCATTATATCTGCACGATATTTATCGTGAGCATATTAAACAGATATTAGCGATATATAAACCATATCATAATTCAATGGAACAAATTATTAGTAGGTATTTTATAGAGAGCAAGCCAAATCTGACTAAACGTGAAGAGGAAATAGCACAGCTTGCTGCAGAAGGATATTCAAATAAAAGAATAGGAGAAAGACTCTATATATCACCCAATACTGTAAAAACACAGCTTAAGAGTGTTTATGAAAAAATGGGTGTAAACTCACGTTTCCTTTTGAAACAGTATTTCGATGAAAACCCTAGAATGTAAAATCACCCACTTTTATCACCCACCGGGTGATGTAAATGAAAAATAATCCACGGTACATTTAATGTATGGTGGGTTATTTATTTAGGTGATGATTTGATCAGCTTCATCACGAAATCAGATAAGAGAGAACTACCACTGGGAGGTCCAACTGGATACTGGAAGCTCATAATACTGAATACAAACTTTCGATTTGTTGCATAGAGTAGAAGCGAACTTAAATTAAACTAGGCGTATTTAATTGATAATAAAGGAGGCAGATGTAGGATCATTTATATGATATTACAGTATTAATTGTTATAAGTGCTAAAGACATTCAAATCAATTATTTATATCATATAGAGTTAAACAATTGAAATCATGTGATATAAATAGACGGATGAATCATGAAAAAGGAGTGTGGATTTGATGAAAAAGATTTTATCAATGATCTTAGTATTGGCATTGACAGTGGCAATGGGTTTCGGTCTTCCTGTACTTGCTGAAGCAGGCATTCAAACAGGTGATTCACTTAAAATAGTAAATCCTGCGGGTGGCCCATATGTTATAGTGACCAATGTGGAAAATAGTTTGCTTGAATTTAATTATGGATGGAACAATGCGGATAAATTAGAATTTGAGCCTCTTGGTTATTACGTTGGTGTCTATAATTTGACAAAAAGTCATTATGAATGGGTTGATGAAGTAGTATTTACTGAGGCGGCTTCAAAAATAATGAAACTTAGTCAATCAACGGCACTCATTCCCGGAGATGAATACGTAATAAATTTCTTTGTACGTGATCATTATGCTGATCCAAATGATATATATGACGAAACTACGAATGGTGCTATTCTACAAGTATACTTTATAGCTCCATAGATACAGATGAAATAAAATGTAGTTTAGAGTAAAGAAGTGAACAAAACTACCACATTAAGAAATCTTAATGTGGTAGTTTTTATTATATATAAATGTTAAAATGTATGGTAATGAGTATACTTATAAAGCGTATTTAGGAATTTTAGGTTAGAGTTAATGCAGAGACTTATTGTATGAGAGGGAAATCATGAATTTTAGAGAAAAACTTTTTAGGTATAAAAAAATATATGACTTAGAGGGAAGTGAAGACCTCTTTTTGGCTGCCATGAGGGAATCTGTTGAGCATCATGAGTACCATTGTACGTTTTACAAAGAATTGATTCAGAATATAGGGTATACGTCAGATCAACTAAAAAAGATAGAGGATATTGCATCTATTCCGGCTATACCCGTAGATTTTTTTAAGACCCATGAAATAAGAAGTATAGAAAAAGAAGAAATAAAAATCCATGCCACATCCTCAGGAACGATGGGACAAAAGAGTCAGATATTTATAGATAAAAGCACTCTAAAGCTGGGTACAAAAATGATCATAAAAGCTATGTTGTATCATAAATTTGTCTCAATCATACCAACCAATTACCTTATACTTGGTTATGAACCCAAAGCAGGTAATGAGATGGGAAATGTAAAAGTTCTTACGGGGATGACCAGGTTGGCCCCTGCTAAGGAGAAGGTTTTTGCTATTCGGTCCATAGGAGATGCCTATCAAATCGACTATTTTGGTGTCATGAGCGCTTTGAAGCGCTATGCCAGACAAAGGCTACCGGTGCGTATCATGGGGTTTCCTTCCTATCTATATATGATGTTAACGGCTATGAAAGAAATGAATATGCCACCACTTAAACTGAGTAAAAGGTCTATAGTTTTTACAGGTGGTGGTTGGAAAAAGTATAAGGACATGGCCATACAAAAAGAAGCGCTCTACGCTCTGGTTGAAGAAATGCTTGGCATACCGTCTGAAAATTGTCGAGATTTCTATAGTGCAGTGGAACATAGTGTTGCCTACCCGGAGTGTCGTCATCATCGTATGCACGTACCGATCTGGAGTAGGGTGCTTATTCGTGATGTGAACACCCTGGAACCATTGGGCTTCAACCAAGCCGGCTTTCTTAACTTTATTAGCCCTCTGGTATCCTCCATGCCCTTATCCTCAGTCCTCATGGGAGATATGGCAGTACTTAGAGATGGCAGTCAATGTGGGTGTGGTATCACAACACCCTATTTTGAAATACTAGGAAGAGCAGGTACCCGTGTATCTAAAACTTGTGCAAGCTCGGCAAGTGAGTTATTGGGAGGTCAAAATGGAACACATATTTAGAGGACGCGTGATTAGAGAAAATGAATTGGATTATTATTTACTACAGCTGGATGATATAATTAATGAGGACTTGTTGTTACCGCCACTGGATACAGAAATGGTTATCAGAGCCATCTGGACACTGGTGGAACAAACGGATTTTGCGGATTTTAAACAGCTATTTATTGATAATGGAAAAGCGGATTGGAAAGCTGAAGGCTTCATCCAATCCATTAAAAAAAGCTTGACCCCTGCAGCCTTGCATCAAAAAATAGTTCGTGAATTAGGTGAAGATTTTTATAAATGGGTGGAGGTTGAACCAGGCATACAAGAAAGGCAACAGCCTTTAGGCGTTCTTTTTCATATTGGTGCAGGAAATGTCCTTGCTCTGTCGGTACTAAGTGTCCTAGAAGGCCTACTTACAGGCAACATCAATGTCTTAAAATTACCATCTTATGAAGGTAGCATCTCATTAACACTACTTAAGCGATTAGTCGTTATTGAACCAAGACTGGCGCCTTATATCTATGTGTTTGATATTTCATCGGAAGATGTCGAGATATTAAAAAAATTAGGGAATGTTGCTGATGCTATTGTTGTATGGGGTTCAGATAAAGCAATCCATGGCATTCGTCAAATAGCACCAGCCCATCTACCCATTATCCAGTGGGGGCATCGTCTGAGCTTTGCGTATTTAACGCCGGGTCAACATTTAACCTCTTCACTCGAACAATTTGCAGAAGAAATATGTTTGAGTGATCAACAATTTTGCACTTCACCTCAGTGCTTATTTGTTGAAACGGATGACATGGCAGTCATAGATGCATGCGGAAAGAAACTAGAAGAGGCAATGACAGAACAAGCAAAAAAATATCCGGCAGCAACGATTCAAATCCATGACCAAGCAGAAATAACATGGACCAAAGAATTGGTTAAAATGGCATCAGTACTTGGACAAGAACAACTTATAGAGAGCGAACATAAAGATTTTAGTATTATGATAGATACCCAACCATCTCTGAAAGCATCACCACTGTATAGAAATATATGGCTCATGCCCATGAAGCGATCAGAGCTATTATCCATACTGCGTAAACATAAAGGCCATCTTCAAACAGCCGGTTTAGCTTGTCATGAAGAGGACTATGATGACTTATCCAATTTGTTCTACAGAGCAGGCGTAAGCCGAATAACAACATTTGCTAAAATGTCACAAACCTATGTTGGAGAACCTCATGATGGAAAACCCACACTCTTGCAGTATATCCGAACCGTTTGCAAAAATAAAAATTAAAGTCAAGGTATCATCAAAATGCATTGGTGGATTCTGTAAAATTGTGATATGTTTATAGGTAAGTTAGAATATGAAAAGAAGTGTTCACGACTACAGTGGTGCGAAAACAATCTTGAATTATGGAGGAAGTCCAAAATGAAATATGTGGTATTTACAATAGATTGTATATCCTCAAAAAAAATGGAGAATGTAACAGAATTCCTTGAACAAAGGGTTCTTAAATTAAACAATGACACTTTAAGGAATGGTAGTTTTTTGACAGACTTTAAAGTGCTCCTTGGTGATGAGATACAAGGTGTGATTAAGCTTGATGGTGAATTTGTTAAGAACATCCGCTATATTAGAGAAGCTTTTTATCCAATAAAAGTTAGATTAGGAATAGGCATTGGTGATATAGAAAATGAAGAAAATATAGAAAAGAAGGATCCATGGAAGCTTAATGGTTCTGCCTTTCATAATGCTAGAGATTCAATTAAGTATTTGAGTAAGCATGCCCTATTTGGTAAAAGTGGATTGTCCTATCTGACGAGTGGTAGTGAAGCCTTTGATCTTCTAGTCAACAATCAGATTTTGCTTTATGATACGATACTTGAAAGATGGCGTGATAAGACTTATGAAGCGGTATATTTGAAAGAAAAGTATGGTAGCTTTCGTAAGTTAGATAAGATAAATGGTATTTCATCATCAGCCTATACAAAGCGTGCTAGTGTGGGGAATTGGTCTATTTTAGAAGAATTTGAGAAGAATATTAAAATTATAATTGAAGAATATAAAGACTTGATTGAATGATTATATGCTGATTTTATGCAAATCGCTTTGCTGAGGAGTTTTTAGACTACTAGGACTATATGAGGAGCCTAAAGACTGCTCGGAATAACTGAGGAACCAATAAACTCTTCGAATAGATAGGGATATAAATTTTAAGATGTCAATAATTAAATAGAGGAGACCAGTTATGAAAGTTATATTATTTTTAATATTGACCCACTTTATTGCAGATTTTGTGTTACAAAGTGATAGGCTGGTGACAAGAAAGAATCAGTTTTATTTAGAGAATCAAAAGAAAATATCTATTAATAATCCTATATTGGAACATGGTATCATTGTGTTTACTGTAATGCAAATATTACATCTATTTTATAAAGAATGGTACTCAGTACTGGCAATGACAGCTTTAATAACACTTGGGCATTTACTCCTTGATCACCTTAAATTAGAATATCAAAGGAAATCAAGTCGTCATAGGTTTGTTGAATTTCTAGCAGACCAGATTGCCCATTTAGGCATAATTTATTTAGTGAGTAGTTGGTTTGTTATTATATATGAAAGCAAATATATTAAGATTTTTGGAAACTATGCAACATCAAGTAATCAGGGTAAATGGTGGATACCAGATATAACATCAAGTATACTAGGTGTGTTGATTGTAATTATATTTTTTTCATACATCTCAGGACACATTATTTCATTTATGCTAGAGAATCTAAGAGTTGTTAAATCTGAAAGTGAAACAATAGATGGCCTAGTAGTTGACGCAGTAGATCACCTTGAAACAAATGTAGAAGAAATTCCGGAAAAAACCAGGCATTTGAATGAAAAGGAAATGAAAATAGGTATAAAGATTGGGATTATTGAAAGAATACTCGTGATTATCTTCGTAGTAGTAGGACAGTATGCAGCTATGGGGTTAATATTGGCGGGAAAATCATTGGCACGATATGAAGAACTCAAGGATAAAGCCTTTTCTGAATATTATCTATATGGCACCCTCATAAGTTTTTTATTTGGAATAGTAGGTGGCCTGATTATAAAAGTGGTAATTTTGTGATATTTGGAGCAACCATAGCAAAAATACTTTGATGCACCAAAAAAACATTATAGAATCATATAATAGAAGAGGGTACAGACAGATATATTTTGTTTGTAGTATACTGGATGAAAGATTAAATGACATATGGAGGCATTATGTTAATTAAAGTGCAAGGACAAACCATTCATTACACAAGTGTGGGCAAAGGACTTCCCCTTATTATACTTCATGGTCTATATTTGGACACCATCACTATGGAGCATGCAATTGAGGACACCACGATAAAATTAGATGGGTTTAAAAGAATCTATATTGATTTACCGGGTATGGGCCAATCACCAGCTCATAATCTAAAGAACACAACAGATACCATGATTAGGCTACTATCTGAAGTCATAGAAGTGCTCATAGGTGAACTTCCTTTTATTATTATGGGCTACTCTTATGGTGGGTATTTGGCACAGGGGATTGCCAAGTTATTAAATGAACAAGTCATAGGTGAGGTACTTATATGCCCAGTCGTCATACCTGAATCTAACTTGAGAAAAAAAGCACAAATAATCAATCAAGAGATTGACCATTCGTATTTTGTGACATTAAGTGAAGAAAAGCAAAAAAGCTATTTGAGTGAGATGGTGGTCATTAACAAGAGGACCTGTCAACGTACAGAAGCGGATTTCTCAAGAGCAATCGCACTTGCAGATAGATCCTTTCTTAAAGCCTTGTATGACAATGAATATCTAAGTACCATTATCGAGAACAGTCACATGATTCATCGCCATAAAACACTCATATTTCTAGGTTATCAGGATAATGTGGTGGGGTACAAAGACATGTTAAATAGGCTCAATAAGTATCCAAAAGCTACCGTCAGTTTGTTAACAAATGCAAGCCATTCCTTCTTCTTAGAACAACCGGATCAATTTGAGAATCTCTTGGATGCATGGCTTAGGAAGTATAAATAGTTGATTCTATTCTAGTAGGTTATAATGATAAGCGTGTAGTATATTTATTAAAGGTAAGGTGATTATTTTGGTACATTTAGTTTATTGTGATGACAAGGAAAAGATCTTGTACAAAATCATAGAGGAAAACCAAGGTAAGCTAAACCTATCAAAGAAGCAACAAGAGCGTTGGCATAAAAAGTGTATGTGTTTGGTTGAGTTTCAGGATGTAAAGAAAATAGAATGAATGATTTTGACAAAAAATGGATCTTCTATAAAGGATGGTCTCTGAAAATCTTTAATAAGAAAAGGCACTTTTATATTGAATCAGAGAAGATTATGGAAGGATACAATAAGACCATCTGAGTTAAGGAGGATGAAGATATGGGATATTCTAACAAAAAAGGCTCAACACCTATCGAAAAAGGATACCGATTTACTGTGTGGGCACCTAATGCAGACGCGGTGTTTGTCGTTGGAGATTTCAATAAATGGGAGAAGACTGAGAATCAGATGAGGGAAAATGAAAACGGATGGTGGTCTATTGATATACCCGAAGCTAAACTTGGTGATGAATACCGATATCGTATTGTCAATGAAAATAATGAGTATCTTCGAATTGATCCTTATGCACATCAGGTAACCAACTCAGTGGGCAATGCGATTATTGTCAAATCCGAACGAACTGAGAAAGAAATAATGTTTATGCCTCCAAAACTGAATGAAATGATAATTTATGAACTCCATATCGGAACCTTTGGGAAGCAAGGTACAGAACCTGGTCAAGGCGACTTAGAAGGTGCTATCAAACGCTTGGCCTATCTTAAGGAACTTGGCATTAATGCTGTTGAAATAATGCCACTGGCTGAGTTCGCAGGTGGATACTCCTGGGGATACAACCCATCTCATATTTTTGCAGTAGAAAGTAATTATGGAGTGCCACAGAATTTCAGAGAATTTGTTAATGAGGCCCACAAACTCGGAATTGCAGTTATTGTGGATGTGGTTTACAATCACTTTGGCCCCAGTGACCTTGATTTGTGGCAGTTTGATGGTTGGCATGAAAACGAGAAGGGAGGCATTTACTTCTATAATGACTGGCGATCAACTACCCCATGGGGAGAAACGCGGCCGGATTATGGACGTAATGAAGTAAGGGAATATATCTGTGACAATGCCTTGATGTGGTTTCAAGAGTATGATGTGGATGGTCTGCGTTGGGACATGACCGCTTTTATCCGTAATGTGTACGGCCATAACAAGGATTCTCAAAGTGATCTACCAGAAGGTTGGAGTCTTATGCAGTGGATAAACGAAGAAATTAGAAAATATAATCCCCATTCTTTCACTATTGCCGAGGATCTTCAGAACAACGCATATCTTACAAAGTCTCAGAATGATGGAGGTGCCGGTTTTAGTTCGCAGTGGGCTGCCCCTTTTGTACATGCTATTCGAACTGCCTTGATAGGGGCTGATGACGCTCACCGAGATATGGATGCCATTCGAAATGCTATTTTGCATCGCTACCACCTGAATGCTTTTGAGCGGGTCATCTATACGGAATCCCATGACGAAGTGGCCAATGGCAAAGCACGTATACCCGAAGAAGTCGATCCGGGAAACGCATCATCATGGGCAGCAAAAAAGAAATCAACACTAGGAGCGGTGCTTATTTTCACAACACCGGGAATTCCTATGATCTTTCAGGGTCAGGAATTTCTTGAAGACGACTGGTTTCATGATCAAGACCCCATTGATTGGACGAAAAAAGAACAGTTCACTGGGATACTCCAATTGTATAAGGATTTGATTAAACTTCGATTGAATTGTGGTGGTCAAACAAAAGGACTCACCGGTCAAGAGGTAGATGTATACCACATAAACCAGGACGACAAGATTATCGCTTGGCATCGTTGGGATTTAGGTGGACCGTTAGACAGTGTTGTCGTTGTGGCAAACTTCTCATCACATGTCTATGAAAACTATCTGATAGATCTACCTGCCGTCGGCAAGTGGATAGTTAGACTTAATAGCGATGGTAAAAACTATGACAAGGACTTTGGTGGCATTGGACATCATATTATTCAATCAAAAGCAAATGAGAAGGATGATTTTTTGTCACAGGCAAATATCGATATCGCTCCTTATAGTGCCATTATATTATCACAAGAAAAACAGTAAGTCATTTTCTGTAATAATGATAGGTGGTAAGTGAATCTATTAGTGAGTAAAAGCCTAATAAGATAATCTCTTTAGAAAAAGTCATTCAAGTTAAGTACAATGAATATTAAGCGGTGATGTTGTATACGGAGGGGAAAAATGGAAATCATAATATTAGTAGCCGGAATTATGGTGGGTCTATTGTTGGGATGGCTCATGACCAAATCAAAGCTGGTATCAAAATATCAATCTGAAAGAGAAGACGGACAAAAAAGATACAATGAACTTGAAGTGGAAGTTGCAACCTATAGGGCAACGGTACAAGTTCAATTAGAAACAGCAAAGGAAAAAATCACTGAAATGGAAAAAGAACGGGTTCTAACTGAAGAGAATCTATCATCTGTGCGTTATGAATTAAAGGAGAATCATCAGGAACTAGCCAAGGTTAAAGCCAATCAAGACGCGAATTTTATGATGTTAGAGGAGAAGCAAAAAGAGGTGACATCCCTAAAAGAGGAGATGAAAAGCCTGAAAATGGACTTGAATCAGACACAGCAGCTACTGGCCACTGAGAAAGCCAATAACGAAGCCCTAGTAGAAAAATTGAAGCGTCAAATGGATGCCATGGAAGACATGGGTAAAAAATTCAATCTTGAATTTGAAAATATTGCCAATAAAATATTTGATGCAAAAACAGAGCGATTCACAGAACTCAACAAAACCAATCTAAAAAACATATTGGAACCACTAGGGAAAAACATTGAGGACTTCAAAAAACAGGTGGATGATGTCTATAATATTGAATCAAAAGAAAGATTCTCCTTAGGAGAAAGGGTTAAGGAATTAGCGGTTCTTAATCAGGAAATAAGCCAAGAAGCCAAAAATCTAACGAAGGCGTTAAAAGGTGAAGCAAAAACCCAAGGTCGATGGGGAGAAATGATACTGGAAAGTATTCTGGAAAAATCAGGGCTTAGAAAAAACGAACAGTACTTTATTGAACATGAGTTACTAGATGAAAACGGCAAGGCAATACGCTCTGATTTGGAAAACAAGAAAATGCGTCCTGATGCTGTAATCAAATACCCAGATAATCGAAATGTAATAATCGATTCCAAAGTGTCATTAAATGCCTTTACCAGATTGATTGCAACCGATGATGTGGATCAACAGAAAAAGGAACTGGAGGCGCATGTATCCGCTATAAAAAATCACATTGTAGCACTAAGTGCAAAAGGCTATGATGATTATGATAAAGCCCTAGATTTCGTTATGATGTTTATTCCAAGCGAGCCTGCATACATCACGGCAATACAAGGGGATTCGGATCTATGGAATTTTGCTTATGACAAGAGAATAATACTCCTTAGTCCCACGAATCTCATCACTTCCTTGAAAATGATTGTAGATTTATGGAAACGAGAGTATCAGAATAGAAATTCACTGGAGATTGCAGAAAGAGGTGCCAAACTTTATGATAAGTTCGTAGGCTTTATTGAGAACCTTGAGGCGGTGGGACAGTCTATTGATAAAGCAGGGGAAAAGTACAGAAGTGCCTATAAGCAATTAAGCACCGGCAATGATAATTTGGTAGTTCAAGCCACCAAGTTAAAAAATCTTGGCCTTAAGACTAAAAAAGAGCTGCCTAGTGCATTGCTTCAGGATATGGATCTCATTGAGTAGCAAATAAATATGACTGGTTATAACCATCTAAATT
>NZ_JARGDP010000003.1 GCF_029210395.1 Petrocella sp. FN5
ACAAGAAATGCAAAAAAGCTTTTCTAATTGTCGAAAATGATCTTGTTAGTTTATATTTATATGTATATCGTCTAATGAATCTATTTTTATATATTGCGAAAATCGAAAAAGATTTAACCAAAATTAATGATTCAGATTTAAAAACTTTCAATCAAATCTATTATAGTCAAAATATAGTACGGTTGAAATCTACAATTACAATTAACAATGAACAAAGACCCGGCGAAATCGGCAAATATGATTTAGATAAAGAAATCCCAAGATATGTTAACTGCATAAATAATACCATAAGCAAGCTAAAAGAAAGCCCTATTGCAAGCAACTTAGATCTGGAAATTATAGAAATAGTATCTACTATTGAAAAAAATAAGTTTATAAGAATGGCTGAATCTTATCCCAAATACAAAGGATCAACAATCATCGGATTTTCATCCGGCTTTTTAGAGCTCATTGAATGTATAAAAAAATTGGATAACCACAAGTTTAACAAACACCGATATCGAATTAGAGAGATGACGACTGAAGAAATAATTGATTCAAAAGTACGAATGATCGCAATTCAGTTTAAAGAAGGAATTGATAAATTATTTATTGATAAGACAACTTCTGAAAGGCCTTTTTTACCTAATGAAATTTCACTTGATAAACTTCTCACAGTTATGCTTGGAAATTACTACTTATCAAAAAATATAAATATTACCCTTACTGAAGGAACCGTTGACAAAAAAACACATTCATGGATTACTATTGATGATAAAACAGTAGATATTACAGCTAATCTGATAAACATAGATTATGAGAGAATTTATATCACTGATAGTTCTCTAAACCATTTAAATTTTAGCATTAGCAATTCATTTAGTACAGACCATATAAAAGAACTTTTTGCTAAATTCATCAAGAGTAACGAATATAATTATTCCCTCTACAATCAACTTGTCTCTCATGTAGAAGGACGCTTAGAAAATCACTAAAAAATACCTTTTAATATCAATTTACTATCACCCAAACATCAAAAAAGCGCCAAACCCTTTATACACAAGGGTCTGACGCTTTAAGTTTACTATTCCCACTCAATTAGGGTAGTCTGTTTCACCCTGAATTTTCATGATTTCATAGTGTTTTTTGTGTTTTTATTTGCAATATTAGCCGAAATTTTGCTGACTATCAAAAAAATTCGAGCCATTTTGGAGTCATCTATTCATTCATGAGTCAAAATGGAGTCATTTTGGAGTCAAAATTCAACCCCTGAAAATGCTTAATAAATCGTTTTGGATAACTCGCCATTTGGGCTAGTTATAAATCCTTGAACTTATTATACACCTAAATTATATAGATTACAATTTGCATATAAACTAAAATGTAAACGCTATTATAATAGTTGACCACTTTTAACACTTTCGCTATCGAAAAAGTTTACCACCTTGAATAAATATCTTGTAAAATTTTAGGTGACTAAATTCTTACAAGGAGATGAAAGGTGTGATTGTTGAAGTGGATTTATATTATCAAATTCGGATTCGCTATAGCGATGGCGAATCCATACGGTCTATTGCAAGAAGCCTAGGTATATCGAGGCAGACCGTTAAAAAGTATTGTGAAGGTAACACATATCCAGATATACGCAAGGAGTATTCTCGACAGACAGAAGTCATTACTGATGATGTCCAAAGTTTTATTCTTGCGTGTCTCGAAGAAGATCGACAGATGAAACTGTCGAAACAAAAACACACTGCGAAGCGAATATATGACCGTTTGGTCAAGGAAAAAGACTTCAAAGGTGGAGAATCAACCATACGAAAAGCTGTAAAAGCACTTCGTATAGAATCCTCTATCCCCCCTCAAGCTGATGTCCCTCTAGAGTATGAACCAGGAGAAGCCATTCAGATTGATTGGGGCGATGCTACAGTTTATATCAATAACCAGAAGCGAAAAATCGCCTTCTTTTGTGGCAGATTATCTTACAGTTGTGATATCTTTGTTCAAGCATTCTACTCACAGAATCTGGAGTCGTTTCTGGAAGCACAGCAGCTCATGTTTGATCATTTCAAAGGCATTCCATCACGGATTATTTTTGACAATGCCAAAGTGGCTGTAAAAGAAGGGTTTGGACGCCATGCTAAAGCTACAGATGGTTATAAGTCCTTTGCTGCACATTATGCCTTCCAAACAGATTTCTGCAACATCGCAAGTGGCAATGAAAAAGGGCTTGTGGAAAATTTGGTCGGTTATGCCAGACGAAATTTCATGGTTCCAGTACCAAGAGTATCTTCTTTGGATGAGCTTAATCAAAGTCTTCTAAGGGATTGTTTAAGCTACAGAAACAACCACAAGATAGCAACACATAACCAGACAGTTAAGGAGGCGTATGAGGAAGAATGGTACTTCTTAAAACAGATACCAGCCTATCGGTTTGATACCAGTCGAAGTGCTACGCCTATTGTTGGTGACTACTCCACGGTTCGTTTTGAAAAGAACAACTATTCAGTGCCGATTAAGTATTTGCGGAAGACAATCAATGCAAAGGGTTATGCTAGTAAAGTCTGTTTCTTCTACAATAACGAGCTAATTGCAACCTATGATCGTATGTACGGATCAGGAAAAACTGAATACCGTCTGGAACATTACATCGAACTTCTTGAAAGAAAACCAAGGAGTGTTTTTCAGGCAAAACCTGTGAAATCTAGCGTCACAAAAGAGCTACTAGATTGGGGGCGATTACTTCCTGGAGGTAATGCTGAAATGGTTAAGCTCTTGCGCTTATGTGTAGATTACGGAGAAGAACGGGTGCTTTACATTAAGTCACAGCTACCACAATCACTTGTTCCTACGGTTGATATGATTCGAAGTCAACTTCATACAACACCTGAGTCGAATCTAGTCTATCTAAAAAGTGAAATACAGGTTACCACCACTGATTTGGCAATTTATGATGAGAAATGTGGGGTGGCTGTACGATGAACAAAATCCATTTACAAACCATTGAGTTATACGCCAAGCAGCTACGAACTCCTATGTTCAATCAGTACGCCGATGTGATCAGGCAACTGGACCAAAATCAAGGTTATGAAGATTTTCTGATGGCCCTTATGAAACTGGAGTTAGACTCCAGACAGGAAAGTGCGCGTAGAAGAAAAATCAAAACTGCTGGCTTCCCTTACCTCAAGTCCATGGATGAGTTGGATTTGAGACGTTTTGAACATATGAGCGAAGCTTTCATTCAGGAACTAGCCACCTGTAACTTCATCGACAAGCGGCAGAACGTCGTAATGGTTGGAAATCCGGGAACGGGGAAAACACATTTTTCCATCGCCCTTGGTATCAAAGCCTGCATGCAGGGTATGAATGTAAAGTTTTATACAGCGGCCAATCTATCCAATGAACTCATAGAGGCTCAAGATAATCACAAGCTCATGCGTTTAGAGAAGCAGATTGCCAAGTCTGATCTCTTAATCATTGATGAACTAAGCTACCTTACCTTCAATCGCCACCAGTCAGAGTTACTTTTCAAGGTGGTGGCTGACCGTGCAGAACGCCGCAGTGTTATCGTCTCTACAAATCTGAGGTTTTCAGAATGGACTACAATGTTTGAAAACCAGACAATGGTCACTGCCTTAATTGATCGGCTTACCTTTCGATCACATGTCTTGAATATGAATTCAGACAATCCTTATCGTGCTGAACACGCAGCCGTTGTATCAGCTGATGGAAAGGAGACTGAATAAATATGACAGATATGGAAATGGATCTGCAAATAGCAGAAGTTGCACTTCAGGAGGCAGATGAAGCATTTGCAAAACTGCGTCAAGATTATCATGAATTAAGAGAACATGCGGATATACTTGAAGCCCTCCTAAGAAATCATGGTATAGAATATCCTGATTTCTGTGGGTGGTAATCTACCATGGGAAGCACTTCGTGCTTCCCACCTTATGAACCATAGTGGTAAACAGTTTCAATAGCAGGTGGTAAACTAATTGACTAGCGTTGTGGTAAACTAATTCATGAGCAAGTGGTAAACTTTTTCATTGACATTCACACTAAAAAGAGTATCTGATTAAAAGTACATTCATACTCTTAATCAGATACTCTTTTCAATCTACATTAATTTTAAACCAATTCATTTTCCTCTGGAACAACCAGTGGATACATTTCCTGAAGCAAAATATGTGTTTCATTCAGTAGAGTCTTCAATTCCTCATCTGAATTTGAATCTCTTATCTTCTTTAATTCGCGAGCCAGATTTTTTATTGCATAGGCAAGTTTATCGCTTTTAAATTTTCCTACACTGATTTGAACTTTACCAGTTAATACAACTTCTCTTAAATAATCTCCTTTAACTTCACCAGTTACTTTTATCCTTTTATCAATGATTTCAAATTCTTCATCGGTACATCTAAAAGCAAGAGTTCTTGGCCTTTTTCTATTCCTGTTTGGACAAGCCATTAATCAGCCTCCTCATTATATTCTGCATCTAATTTATCAGCAATCTCATTTTGCTTATTTGGGTAAAGGTGAACGTAAGTATTCAGTGTTGTTTCAACTTTTTCATGACCCAGTCTTTCTGCAATTGCTACTGGCGTGAAACCAAGCTCTATCAAATGGCTTGCATGACTGTGTCTCAGGTCATGGAGCCTGATTTTTTTAACGCCACTTTCTTTTACACCTCGTCTCATTTCACTTGAGAGATATCCCTTTGTAACATTGAATATTCTTGAATTTACATCAAAATTATAAATCCTAGTAAAGTAATCTTCATAATCTGCTACAAGAAATGATGGTATGCTAATAGTTCTTTTACTCTTTTGTGTTTTAGGCTCTGTAATGACATCTCTACTTTTTAAACGCTGGTAGGATTTTGTAATGGAGATCGTCTTCTTATTAACATCAACATCTGCTGGTGTTAGTGCCAACAGTTCCCCTATTCTCATACCGGTCCAATAAAGAGTTGAAAAAGCTAAATAGGAAGTATGCTTATCCATCACATGTTCAATAAATGCATCAAACTCTTCTTTTGTCCAAAACTCCATGTCATCTGCCTGCCCTTTACCCATGCTTCCTGCTTTTCTACATGGATTACTTTTAAGTTCATAAAATCTTACTGCATGATTTAAAATCGCACTCAATTGATTGTTAATACTTTTAAGATACGTGTCTGAATAATTCTTTTTCATTAATTCATTTTGCCATTTGCGAACTGTTGACGCTTTAATATCACTCAGTTTCATATCTTTAAAATATGGTAATACCTTTAGATCGATTACATATTTTTTGCTGATCATGGTATGCTCTTTTAATCTGGCTTCCATATCTTCATAATACACTTCTAAAAAATCACCAAAAGTCATTGTATTATCAGCTTGCTTCTGAGCGAGGAAACTTCTTCCCCACTCTTCAGCTTCACGTTTAGTTGCAAATCCACGTTTGGTAGATCTCTTTCTATTACCTAGCCAATCGACATAAGTATAATCAACCTTCCATTTACCTGTATTCTCATCTCTAATTGTCCTCACAATATTCCTCCTTATGCGCCTAATCCATAATATTTTTCTTCAAAATATTTGATTGGTAACTTGCCTGCAATTACAATAAAACCTTGTTCTTTCAATTCTTTGTTTAATTTTCTAATAATTCTGTAGCTCGTTCCAATGCTAATACCTAACATTATTGCAACATCCTCAGCAGTGTAATAAATCTTTTTAGTTTCCATAAAATTTCATCTCCTTTGTAATTAACTCCAAAAGGAATAGCGCTATTTATGCTTTTATTCTATTCCTTTGCCAAATTTTGCTCAATATTTCGTTTATTTTATTTTTGTATACAGTGTACAATTACTTCCTTATTACTTCTCATTCAAAATAGTTCTTTTCTTTTTTATCATTAAGAAAATTTCGAATATCTTCAATGCTCTCTGCCCTTCTACATTCAGGTAATGCATGTAAAACTTCTTGATGATACCGGCCATTGTCACTGGCTCTGACATCTAGTATAGAAATAACACCAGTGTCTGTTTCACTTCGTATCAATCTACCAACACCTTGTCGTAATTTTATTAACATTTTAGGAATCAACACCGATTTAAGATATTCATTCATATCTGGGTACAATGACTTTTCATAATCACTGATTGGATCAGGTATTGGAAAGGGTAGCTTCACAATAATTAAATGGGACAATACATCCCCTGGTATGTTCACACCTTCCCACATGCTTCCAGTTGCAAATAAAACAGCATTTTGACTTTCCTTAAATTCATCGATGGCTGTATTTTTGCCACGATTCATTGCTATTAGCTGTCGATTCGGATGTTCTTCCTTGATATGCTGAAATATCAGTCGCAATGGCTTATAAGATGTGAACAAGACCAACGCATGTCCATTGGATGCATTAATTAGCCTTGATATTTCTTCCCCCATTAACTGAAGGTATGCTTCATCATCAACATTAGGAAAAGGCATCTTCTTTGGAATATAGAGCATACAATTTTCTTTAAAGTGAAATGGTGATGATTTGGTGAGTTCGTTAATCTTCCAATCGCTGATATGATTCATGCCAAGTTGATGCTTGATATAACTGAAATCTCCATCCACAGCTAAGGTACCTGATGTTAAAATCATGGACCGCTTAACCGTCCAGAAATCGTCACCTAATTCTTTGCTGATGACTTTAGGAATGGATGCCAGCATCCGTTGACTCTTAGCCTTAGGATTTTCCATCCAATAGATATTTGTTTCTAATAAAAATACTCTCAAACCATCTAGAACAGTTTTAAGGTCAATTAGAAATTGTCTTTCTGTATAACTCATCTTCTTACTGATTTCATGAATGATGAATACCATTTTCTTCAAAAGTGTCATGGTTCTTAAAGTGATTGTTGTTGGAAATTTTTCTGTATCATCAGAAAATGCTGTTCTTGGAATTTGTTCTGTTAGAGCATCAAAGAACATTTGATTAAGTGCCATCACCTCACTCGTTAAATTCTTTAATTCTTTTTGACTCTTCTTCTTTGAGTGGGTAGGCGATATCTTCTTCATCAAGTGATTCACCTCATGTTCATTAATGGTTGTTCCGTACATCTGATTTGCAGCATCCATTAACTTATGTGCTTCATCAATAATGACTGTTTGATAATCTGGCAATAATGATCTTCGACCATCTTTTCTCTTTAATATGTCTGCCAAATAATAGTTGTGGTTGCATATTTGAAAATGATAAGTGCTTTTTCTCGCCTCTTTCATAAACTGCTGAAAAGCACATGTCTTAAACTTGCTGCATTTCATACACTGACTACTTTTAACATTGATTTTTCGTTTATCATAAGCACTAATATCTTCAGCATCAGCAAGATCAATGTTTCTACTTTGAATTAATTTTTCTAGTCCTTTATATTCACTAGAACGTTTACGCTTGGGATCTAGTGATTGAAAATAATCCTTTAAGCGATTTTCGCAAACATAGTTTTCTTTACCCTTTCTAAGTACACAGGTGATTGGTGATGAGATAATACCATTTTCTATCAGCATTTTAGAAATCTCCGGTATGTACTCTTTTATGATTGAGCCTTGTAATTCAATACTTGATGTGGTAATCACAATTGGCATTTGCTTATAAAACCGACCCTTTCTTGCAAAAATACTGTGCACGATTGCTGCAATTAGATAAGCGTGGGTTTTACCAAGACCGACTGCAATGTCACTTAAGGATATCTTCCGTTCTTTCATGTTTTCATATATATGCTTTGATAACTCTACCTGCTCTTCTCTTACAACAAAACCATACTTGGGAAAGATATCCCTGAAGATAAGATCAATCATCTCAGAGCCATCTGAGGCTTGTTTCAAATCATAAAAAGATAAGGCTTTGATTTTATCAATAACACCATCATAATCTCGCTTTGCTAGTTCTTGTCGTTTGTAAAATAAATACTTTTGGTCCCCTGTAACATAATTAACCACACGATAGGTGTAATTCTTGCCGGTAAAGCTCTGGACTACGATGCAGTCTTTAATAATGAATACACCTGTCGAATTTTCTGTGATCCATTTTTCACCGATTATTTTCTTTAAAATATCTTTTGTTTCTAAATTTGCTTGAATATTATCCATCAGTTCTCCTTTAGTTAAGTTTGTTTCACTTAACAGCACAAACCTAGAACCAAGTCAAAACAACTTCGTTACACGTTTGTACTGTTAAGTGATTCTTTTAAAATATAGTTAATAAATACTTTAGGCGGTCAATAGTCATTGACCTCATAGAAGCAACCTATGCCATTGGCTTCCAGGCAAAGGCTGTATTCTCCTGACCATTTGTCAGGCTGCCATCCATAGGATACTTAGGACTTGACAGAAGTATCGTTCAAATTTCCCCTTGTGGATCATGGCGAATTATCTAGACCACTAGATAATTTAAAGCCGGATGTTAACGCTCTGGAATTTCCGTCATGGCGCATCCGCTTATGTCGCTTTCCTCTCGGTCACAAGGTAACGTACCTAAAATATTGAATATGAGTAAAATTAGCTTTACTATTTGTCAAAGATCTTGAGAGATAAAAAACCCCCTTACTTATAAGCCGAAAAAAGAGGGGGGGTGGGCGAAACTTTTTTCATATTTTTATAAATTTTCTTATTTTACTCAGTGCTTTTTCTTTTCGATAATTAATGGTTTTCCTTGGAATACCAGTATTCCTAGTTAATTCCCGTTCACTTTTCCCACAAAAAAACAGCTCTTGAATTAACCATTTTTCTTCTTCACTGAGCAAAGACATGGCTTCAAGAACTGTTTTTATTAATACACTATTTATAACTTCTTCTTCAATATCTGTATCTTTATCAGATAATATTTCTTCAGCAGAGTAATCTTCATTATCGATATCACAAAAATTGATAACCCCCTTATTCAAATCTCGCTCTTCTAAGTACCGCTCCCTTCGGTCCATCTGGTAATAAACTTCATAGACTTCCTTTGTCGTCTCATAGTATTTGCCATCTACCGGAATAAAATATCTTTTTAAAGCTTTTTCCCGTTCTTCTTTTTCATTCATTTTCCATACCTCCTATTTGTAATTAATGAAATGTTCTTTACAAAATAAAAAGTTATGGACCACGAATTAAGATACTTTTGTGATCTGTCATTTTTTTCCTCCTAAAAAAGGGCGCAAAAAAAGGCCAGAAGTCACTTTGACCTCTAGCCTAAAATTTGCCTATATTAAATTTTTGATTTGAAAAATGGCACAAAAAAACCTCCACAAAAGCAGAGGTCATATATGCCTAATTCATCCAGCATACCCATTATACCCTATTGACAATGTCACGTCAGTACCAAAAGAGTCTCAATTTAGTGTCAATTCTGTCTCAATCTAGTCTCATGTTACTGATAAATTCCGGTAGTACATATCCCCATAAAATAACGCCAAATAGGGAGATCGCTTTTTTTCTTTGCCGAAAATATGTAGAGCGGGACAGCTCTAGCATGTCCAACAAATCTTGTTCCTCATATTTTTTATCTGAAAAATATGTAGCATTAAGAATTTTATGATAAGCCTCACCTTTTTTAGGATAAGTCTTAAGTCTAAGCAATGCACTATTGATGATATCTATGATCACCTTACTTGCTTCAGCATCTTCTAATTGTTCATGTAATAGCTTTGCCTTTAAATCCGAACCAAACTCTGTCATAACATCCAATACTGCAACAGACGAATTACCATATATTTCTTTACATTCACATACAATATTGGTGTAGCTATTTTTAATGCCCCACAAAACATCTGAATATATGTTAAGTAGTAGATGGGCATCGTGATACACTTTCTCATCAATTTCATCATAGACCTTAAAAGAGTTCATTAATCTTTCAAGGCCATTTTTCGTCTTTCCCATACATACCTCACCTCTTATTATTGATTTTATTGACATTTCAACCATTTCTGTGTTATTATTTAACCACGAACACATGTTCTGTCTGTTCATTATACATGAACTAAATGTTCATGTCAATACTTGTTAAATGAAGACTTAAATTATTAGAAGAGGTGTGTACAATGACATTAGGAAGTAAAATAAAACTACTCCGAAACGAACGTAACATGACCCAGCCTGATCTTGCCACAGCATTAGGCGTTACAGTTCGTACTATAGCTTATTATGAAAATGATGAAAGGCAACCCAAAAAAGAACTCATCCTAAAGCTATGTAAAATTTTTGATGTTTCAACTGATTATTTATTATCAGAAAGCGAATCTTTTTTACTCGATGCCACTGCAAAATATGGCTACAGGGGTAAAAAAAAGGCTGAATCATTTATTAATGAAACAGCCATGCTCTTTGCAGGAGGTGAATTAAGTGATGAAGATCAAGATAAAGTTTTTAAGGCAATCACTGAAATTTACTGGCGATCAAAAGAAAAAAACAAAAAATTTACTCCAAAAAAATATCGAGATACGGAAGAGTAATTTCTTGAAATCTCTCTAAGGGGGAGGAATGATTTGAACGATTACATTATTAACCGCTCAATTAGACTCATAAAGAAATATAAGACACGAAATCCTTTTGAAATAGCTGCCAACATGAATATCGATGTTTTGTTTATGGATCTTGGCAAGCTTAAAGGATTCTATAAAAGAGATGGCCACAATCGATTCATAATTATTAATGATCAGATTTGTGAACCCCTTCAAAGGATTGTTTGTGCCCATGAGTTGGGGCATGATCAACTCCACAGACATATAGCCGAAAACCATACTCTACAGGAATTTGCCATATATGATATGAAAAGCAAACCAGAGTATGAAGCCAATCTATTTGCTGCCGAGTTATTATTTTCAACGAAGGATATATTAGAATATTTTGACCAAGGATACAACTTTTATGAAACTGCCTGTTTTCTCAAGACCGATGTTCATTTATTAGCTGTAAAGCTTATGATCATGAATTCGAAAGGGTATCAGTTAAATATTCCGGTTGATTTAAAAAGTGATTTCTTAGGAGCAGATGATGGTAAGGACTAATCAATGTGATGGTCCTTATTTTTATGATTTTTATACCATTCCAAAAACTCACCGTGCAACTTTTCTTCGGCTTCCTTTCTCAACTGAATTGCTACATTAATATCTTTTGATGACCCTAGATAATATTTTTTCTGCTTAAATTGGATTTTTGCTTTCCAGGTCTTTGTCGATTTATCATAAGTTACTCCAACAACGCCACTGGTATTATTTGTTCTTGGGTCTTGAGCCAATTGATAGATATCTGTACCATCTACATACTGATTTTGTCTTGTATCTAAAGCCTTCTTAATTGCTTTTTTTCTAGATTCATCCAAAAGACACCCACAGCTATTCGTTTTTCCACTGGTTAAATTCCCTGCTGAAACTTCAACTTTGCTACCGCAATCACATTCACATAGCCATACTTGGGAATTGTTTTGCTTCTTACCGGTTTTCTCTACTGCAACAAGTTTACCATATCGTTGCCCTGATAAATCATGAATACGAACCTCAGAGCGTAAACAACCACAGCTCTGTATTCCTCCACTTGAAAGAGCATTAGCTTTTACTTCCGTTGTATTTCCACAGTCACATTGACAAAGCCATACCGCAGTATGATTCTTGATTTTTCCGGTAAAATCTTTAGCTACTAATTTGCCAAATCGCTGACCCGTAATATCTTTTAATTTGCTCTTAGAAGACAAGCAACCACAGCTTTTAACTTTTCCATATTTAAAACTCTTTATAGCTATGATCTTCTCATTGCCACAATCACATTTGCATTTAATTTTCTGTCCTTGATTAGTTTCTATTATTTCAATGGCTGTTAGCATTCCTGTTCTTGTACCAATTAAATCGTTTATTTGAGTCATTTCCAAAACCCCTTACCAAATAAAATCTTAGTTCATTCTAATCTATTTGCTCTTCTCAGCAGTAAACTCCCTAACAATACCACACTTAAACTGGATCTCTAAGCGGTGATTCGTAAACAATATCCCCTTTTGAACCGTTTTAGAGAAGATATCTTGGATATCACTTTCTTCAGGATCAAATTGTTCCAATTTTTCTAGTAGGACATCCAGTTGTTTTGCACTGAGTTCTGCTTCATATTTCTTAAACTTTAAATCTTCATATTGCTTATTCATCAGCTCTCGCTGAGCGGTTAATTTTTCAAGACTCTCTTCATAGGCAATATCTTTCCCTAATACCGTAAGATCCGAAATTTCTTTTAGTCTTATATCAACAGCATGAAGCTTTGAGGAAAGCTCTTCTAATAACTGATTTTCTTCACTTGTAAACATGGGCTGAATATGATTGTCATCTATTTCTGAAGCCAAATTATTCTTGTTTGCTTTAAGTTCAGTAAAAACTTCTCTTACCGAATTATTAAGTTCATCTTCCCAAACATATTGCGCTTTGCATTTCATCTCCTTTTCTCTTCCTGCTGCTACTCGGCAATGCCAAGCTTTAAAATGTACTTTTTCACCTTTACTTCTCGATGTCAAGGTTCTTCTAATGACCGGTCTTCCACATTCTCCGCAGGTGAAAATATTAGAATAAGCAGATGTATTGCTATGGGTAGAAATTACGCCTTCTTCATCTTCTTTTCTCATTTCACTTCGTAACTTAAGTTCTCTCTGAACCCTTAAAAACATATCCTCAGAAATAATTGCCGGATGATTGTTTTTTATTAAATACTGTGGTTCATTTTCTTTGTTCCAAACTCTTTTATGGGTATGTGGTTCTAATGTAACGGACTTTTGAGTTCTAACAGCACCATAATACTTTTCTTGTTTAATAATCTTATAAACAGCGTTGCTTGTCCAATTGGTGTTACCTCTTCCAGTTTTTATTTTTTCCTTTGTAAGTTCTTTTGCAATGGCTGGTGTCCCTTTACCTGATAAAAAGTCATTAAAGATTCTTCTAACAATTTTTGCTTCATCTTCATTAATAACAATATCACCGTTTTTATCAGTATCATAACCAAGAAAATAGGTGGTTGGCGTATGCGCTTTACCCTTTTGAAAGCTCTTTTTAATCTGTTTTTTCGTCTGTGTGGAATATTTAATGGATTCAGCATGGGAAAGCTTATTAAGTAACTTAATATATGCATCACCATCTTTTGATGGCAATTTTATTCCTTCATGAAAGAAAAGCAATTCAACGCCAGATTCCATCAATTTATTTATGTTTTCAAGTGCTTCATCACGATTTTTTCCAAAAAGGGTTATTGAAAAAGAAGCAATGACATGAATTTCTTTCTTAAGGGCTTTTTTAATCATTCGATGATAAGCTTTTAAAATTGTAGCATCAAGATCCTTTTCAATTTTATCTTTATAGGTTTTTACCGTGGTCCAATTAGATGACTCTGTTAAATTTGATATATAGTTATCTAGTTCAGTTCCGTAAACAAAGTCACGCTCATCTTTATTAACAAACTCTTTAATGTATATTGCTAATCTTTTTCCCATACGCTACTCACCTGCTTCTATCTGAACACCACTATGTTCATTGTTAATCCACTCAATATCATATAATTCATCAGAATGAATCGTTACTTGTACTATAAAGGCTCTTAATAACCAGAAATCATTCAACGCTTCTCGTAAGTCTGGTACTGAACCACCTTTATCGATTAATTCATTTAGTATGCCAATAGCTTTCATTCTAACTGTGTAATCTTTTTCAATACCCATTAAAGTTTTAGTTCTATCCCTTAAAAGCGCTTCTATTTCAACCTTTTCACTCTTTAACTCTTCAAGTTTATTAAGATCGCCATGAAGCACAATATGATTTTCTTCTTCAATAATTTGATTTATTCTTTCGGCTAAAGGATTAACGTAATCGTCTTTAAAAGTTTCAGCTTCTCTTAGAAAATCAATCAATATTCTAAAATCCTTTACACCATCGTTGAACTTATCAAAGAATGCTTTCAGCATTGCTTTCTTTACATATTCTTCGTTGATGCCAGTCATAGGACATAATGATTTACTCTTTGTATGGGTGCCACAACGCCAAAAAACTTTATCTCTACTCTGAGATCTTTGAAAATTAGCACCACAAAGGTTACATTTAAGTTTTCTTGATAATGGATATTTTGGGATATCCCCTCTATCTTCGCCTTTTACACCTTGCCATAACAATTTGTTTGCTTTTTCAAAATCCTCATGAGAAATAATACCTTCGTGATGATCTTTAACCAGATACTGCTTTTTCTTTATTGTTAAACCGGGTGCTACATCTTCATCTGATACTGTCTTTCTACACAGCACATCACCGGTATATCTTTCATTTTTAATAATATTTTTAATAGCTGTCGGTGTCCAGTCCATCCTGCCATTTGCTTTTTTATATTTCTTAGATATAAATCGTCTAGCAATCTGTAGTAAAGAAAGGCCTTCCAAATGAAGTTTAAATGCTTCTCTTACAATTTCAGCTTCTTCGGGTATAATGACCCACTGATCGTCTATTTTTTTGTATCCTAGCAATCTCACGAAGATGACATTGCCTTTTTCAAACATCCTATCGAAAGTCCATTTTCTACTTACCGACGCCAACTTTTTTTCAATAGCTAAAGTACTTCTTAACTTTTCAAGAAGCATTTTGCCCTCTGAGGTACTGCTATCAATACCTTCTTCAAAAAAAATAATGCGAATACCCATGGAAAGAATCTCATGTATAGTATCCATGGCATTATTTAATGATTCATTGATTTTTGAAAGAGAACCGACTAGAATAATTTCAATAGATTTCTTTTTAGCTTCTCTAACCAACCTTTCAAGATGATAAGAAGGGAAGTTACGATCACTATCTTTAAATGCACCTTTGTATTCCCAAGTCGGTTCATTGTTAATGTATTCAATTATAGTCTTTTCTGCCTTATTTAATTGCTCTTCACTATCTTCTGAATAATAATCCTGGAGATATACAGCTACCTTAACAGACTTCATTTCCTTTAATTTCCTTTCATCTATTTATTAAACTCATAAGCTGTTAATAATTCAATCTTGTAACGATTTAAACTGAATTACATTTATGATTATACTATTTTAACCCTTGGCACTCAAGAGACTTGTTCATGATATTCTCATAAAACTATCTTTAAAGCCAATTAATAATTCCAATTCCACATAAAATAATACTGCTCACAATGCCAAATGCCATAACAAAATTCATCCACAAAGGCGTCTTCTTTATTTTATTTGGATTTACTTTTATTTCTTGATCCATAAAATTTAATATCTCATCGTCGCTAGCTTCTTCAGCTTCCATTCTATAAATTGATTCTCTGTATTCTTTTAATTGAGGGCTCAGCTCCCGAAAACTCATGTATAGACTCAAACATAAAGTAATAAACCCTAGCACTATTGACAGTATAAAGAGTGCTATCTGATCATCTATAAAATGTAAAATTGCTGCTATTATATATATGAGTATGCTTACTTTTGCTAGCACTTTGCACCTTCTTTGCTTATTTATATGTTACAATTTAAATATATATGTATATAAGGGACTGGTATCTACAAAGAGAGAATATAAATTGAAATCGTTCATGAAATATATTAAACATTGGTTAACCTATATTATTCAAATCATAAAAGTAGTTTTTATGAGTAATGCTGCTAAAAACATTGAAATTATAGCACTCAGAAGTCAAATTGCACTTTTGACTGAGCAACTAGAAAATAAAAAGATAAAAAAGTCTAAGTCTCATCGAGCCTTTAGGGAACTATGGGTACTAATATCAAAATTTCACTCAAATTGGAAACAATTATCAGCAATATTCAAACCTGATACGGTTATACGTTGGCATAAAACAGCTTTTAAAATTTATTGGAGAAAAAAATCTAAGAAAGTAGGCCGACCTCCTATAGAAAAAGACATTATAAAATTAATAAAAAAAATTCATAAGGAAAACCCTCTGATGTCGCCTAAAAAAATTCATGAAATGTTGCTTTCTATGGGAGTAGTTAATCCTCCAGCACCAAATACAATGACCAAATACATTCCGGAACTTAAAAAACCACCTTCAGAAAAACAAGTTCAATCATGGAAAACATTTCTTAAAAATCATAGCAAAGAAATATGGGCTATGGATTATTTTGTTGTTCCAACTTTATGCTTTAAAATGCTTTATGTACTTATAATAATTAATCATGGTTCACGAAAAATTGAGCATTTTGCTATTACGACTAACCCTAACCTTGAATGAGTTAAACAACAAATCAGAAATGCTACTCCTTATGACCATAAACCAAAATACCTTATTCACGATAACGATCCAGTTTTTGTATGCGATGAATTTAAAACATTTTTATCGAATAAAGGTATAAAATCTAAAAGAACATCTTTCTATTCACCATGGCAAAATGGAATCGCTGAAAGAGTAAATGGAATTATACGACAAGAATTAACCAATCATATAATCCCTATTAATGAAGACCATTTATATCGAGTTTTAAAAGAATATGTCAACAGTTACTATAATACTCACCGTACTCATCAAGGCATTGATTGTAAAACGCCTATACCATTACCAAAGTACAAACCCACTAGGATAACCGAATCAAAATTAAAATCAAAACCCATACTTAATGGTTTATACCACACTTATGATAAAGTTGCTTAGATAAACAAATCCATATGAGTTATCAAGTCTATTGATAGATAGGCTTATTTGTCTTGTAACTATTTCTGTATATGGAAACACTTTATGATATTGAGTCTTATTTTCATCAATAATCGGACTTGATATTTTTTTATTGTAAAATTATTCTATAAATCAGATGAAAATTAGCTCGGATTTAATTTTTGAACTCGACAGGTAGATCATTCCAAAATTGAATTATTGCATCACAGTAAATCTTATATTCACAATCCTCGATATTCAGTACTCGCTCTCCAAGTGTTGTCTTGTATAAATCAAGTAAATCAGTTGAAATGATCCCTGAGTCAAAGAAGTCTGACCTCAGTTGCTTTAGCCTTGTTGCAGACCATCCGTTGCCGTGTTTAATCACATTGGCTAGTAGCCTTAACTCTTCAATCTTAGACCAAGAACTGAGCTTCTCTAAATCTTGTCCAAATTCCTTAAATTCATCTTTTATATCATCGATTCCACGGGAGAAGAAACTATCAAAAGAAATCTCATTTCCCTTCTTATCTATAAACGTATGTGTCCTTGTCACTTCTTCAAAGACAAATTTTCTAACTTGCTGTTCCCAGAATTGATATAAGGTTGAGATCCACATCAATCGCATATTGTACTGCATGAGTGACATACTTTCATAGTGTTCAAGTCCTGCTTCCCATGCCATCTCTGCATAATCTGAAGGATCATCGCTTTCAGGATTAAAGTACCTTCCAAGAGAATTATATTTCTCGTCAGCAATAGCCTGTGACTCTTCCTCTAACGAGGAGAAAATCGGTATAACTTTTTCAACATATGTCTTGGCAAATGTCTCAAATGGTTCTGTCAGTGTTTTTCGTATTCGATTATCTAAATAAAGCTGTGCTTTCATAGCTTCACCACCAATTAAAATGACTCGTCTTTCCCTAAGTATTCCTTATCTCAGTTATTCTATTTAAGTAGAGTCCTGAAATTTTCACTAAACAGGAACTCAACCTCATCTACAGTTTTACCCAGTATTTTAGATGCATTCATATAAAAATCATCAAAATAGTCTATAGTAAAGTTGTTTCTAGTTTGTTTTGTAAATGGAGAATCGCTCTCAATTAATAATTTATTTAAGGGGATATCTGAAATAAGTGCCGCTCCTTTTTTTGTAACTAACATATCACTATTGATTGAAAAATAATATCCTTTATCTATAGCTCGTTCTAGCTCTTTCTTACTTCCAGTAAACCAATGAAGAATTATCTTATTCTTGCTTTCTCCAACAATATCAATAACACTATCTGTGGCCTTTCTACTATGGATACTAATAATTTTATCTTCAAAAGTGTTGCAAGATTCTATAATTCTTTCAAAAATTTGTTTCTGATCTACAATTATACCTTTTGAATAGTCTAGGCCTATTTCGCCTATGTATTTGCTTTCAGGTAAATAGTCCAAAAACAATTTAAGTTGATTGCCGTATTGAATGACTAGTTCTGGATGTAAACCTAGCGAGAATCTAGTAAATTTTAAATTCGGGTATTTGTCTTTATACTTTTTATAAAGTTTTGGAACATTTGTCATCACTATGGTATAAATCTCATTTTTCTCGATATATTTGAGTTTTGTTTCAAAGTCATCATATAGATCAAGATGCGTATGTGTGTCATATTTAAGTATTCTCATGATAATCTTTCAGCACTTCCTTTAGTTCAGCAATACCTCGCTTAAAAATTGATTCATATTGTTCAAGATTTGAATTTAAAGGTCCAGACATTTGAATATCGAGGTATGCTCTCTCAGAATCAAACTTCTCAAGGCCAAGCAAATATGAGTTCAAGTTTTTTCTAGCTGTTTTCCCTGATGAAAAATCCTCATCATAATAAGATGTCCTATCATCGATTCCAGCAGAATTAATTGCTGCTCTTCTTATAATACATGGCAAACACGTTCCACAATGTTGGGTCTCACTTTCTCCTCGCATTCTCCCTACATCGGGATGGGAACATGACATTGTGTTTATAATATTTCCAGATAAAAAATCTTTATTTTTGCACTCCGTAACCATTTCACCTTTTGTTTTAAATTGATATGGATTATATAAGGTGATCTCTAAACCTAAATTATTTAATAAATCTTGAAACAATTCCATATAATGTGGATGAGTTGTTCTTGTACTGCTGGTTCCAGTTCGAGAATAAGTTAGTGGTATGTTCAATGAAATATATCCGTTTTCCGGTATAATTAATTCTAGTCTTTTCTTAAAACAGGCAGCTAACGCAATTGCATGACTGAAAAACATAAAAGACCGAGATCTCATTGTTTCTTCTTTTCCACCATTGGGAGCAGCATAGAAAGAATAAAAATTGTCCTTAGATAAGGAATACTCTTTAATCAACTCTTCTCTTAAAGCTTCTTGATATTCTAATGTACCTTTTCCTCCGCCATAATGACTGACGAAAATAATATCCTTGCTTTCATCTTCCAATAAATCAATAGCACCTATAAACGAATCAAGACCTCCTGAAAACATACACAGTTTATTGATGTCAAGTTTATCAATTCTCGTTTGCCTCATCTGGTCTCTTATCTTTATTTCCTCTAGTGTCAATTCTCTATCTCTGAATGTAAATTCCCAACTATCCCCTGTAAGGAAATTAATCGTACGTTTCAACAACTCCACATTTTCTTCTAATAAATCTGAATTAAGCACTGGTAGGTGCAAATGAATACTTCTCTTCCAGGCATTAAATGAATCTTTTCTTTTGATTATTCTATCTGCCCCATATACAGCTAATGATATTACCAATAGATCTATAGCCTCATTTGAAGGGAATTCTGGCAGCAATTCTAATTTGCTCTTCCAAAAAGTATACCTATAATCCTCGAAACTACATGTAATACTGTTACCTTCGACACTATACTCTTCAGAGTTTGAAAATTTATAAACAATATTAATCAATCTAGCGCACCCCCTTATACTTAGTTTTATACGTAGTCTTCGAAAGCTTTAAAACATGTCTGGAACAATTTATTCATTTCTTTGTTAATACTACTTGAGCGATAATCTTTACTTTCTGGCTTCATTTCTCGCATTCTCAGCTCTACTTTTACTTTTATATAATTTTTAAGCTCCTGTTCTTTCTTGACTGCCTCTTTTGGATTACTTTCATACTTTTCAAAACGGCTTTGTAAATCACTCATTACTCGTCTAAAGATGTATTCACTCATAAAGACTTCAATAACTTTACTGAATGTGGGTTCGTCTATCTTCCTTAATGATTCTATATCCTCATTGTTTTCGAGAACTATATTATATAGCTCAGAAATAGCTTCACCCGAAGCCCCCCTTGCTGCAATGTCTTCCTTTGTGTCTGCATTACCGGAGATAACATTCACAAGTTCTGATAAAACTTCTTTTGCGCTCCTTCCAACAAAATCAATTTGTAACGATTGTAGCGTATTTTCAACACCATTCTCTCTAAAACCTTGAATAACCCTACCTAAATTGATTGCTGCACTTTTTCCTGAAGTTGAAGATCTGGAAAGCTGCCTTGAACCACCAGATGCTCCAACATATCTACTCATGACTTTACCTCTGTTAGATGAGGTGCCTTTTACATACCTTGTCATCGCATCTTTTGCATCTTTCCATCTATAAGGAGTTCCTTGTGGCTTTTCCTCATCATTATCTTCAGGCGAGTCGGCGTCCTCTGGGGAATAGTTATCATCGTTATCGTCATAATCACTAGGTAGCAATGATTTTACTGGTCCATCAAAAATACTTGAAGTACCCATAATTAATTCCCCCTTTCTGCATCAATAAAAGTCTTTAGAGCTTGATTGTTCTTAATCCAACTATCAAAAATTTCATCAACTTTTTGTGTTTGATTGATTTCTTTTCCAAAGTTCATTACTCTTGGTATATGTGATGGTTTTATCCTAGTCCCACTAACGGCATCTAATCCGTTAATAATTTCTGTATGCACTTCCTTTTTAAGCGCTCCCCATTCTAACAATGATCTTAATTGGATATCCGATATATCACTTGAGCTGGTAATTCGTGATATTAGATGTTCAATGATCAAAGCAGCTTCATACTCATTTACTTCCTTTGCTTTATCACAAGCACTGCGTATTCCTGAATCCGTCCCAGCTGTCAAATTTCTTAATACATCATTAGCAATCTTACTTAATTTCATCTTAGACATCTCATATCGATTATCTAGTGTAGTCCTTGCGAAATAGAAATACGGTCGTAAATCCTCTTCACCAATTGCAGGTTGCATCTCTAACCAAGACTTTACCCATTCATCATCTTTCCATGAAGCTAATTTTTCCAAAGATTCACTTTCTTTGTTTTCAAGTGTTGATAATTCTATTATTTTACCAGTCAGATCTACTGGTGCACTTACTAATTCTGCAAACATTCTTGGTTTGAAATACTCGAGCATCATAATTTTTGCTAAGATTTTTCGATCCAATTCAATTGTTTTGTATTGAGCCATGTTAAGTCGCATTTCCATAGAATTCAAAAATCGCTTGCAGTGTCTGGGATTTCCATTTAAACCATTAGCTAATACTGAAGATAGTTGTTTTGATATCTCTAGACTCAATTTTACTTTATCTGCAATATCTTCATCAAAGCCTTTTATCAGTCCATAATCAAGTTGAAAATCAAAAAAATTCTTAGTCTTCTTATCATCAATAAATTCAATAGTCTTTTTAAATTCCTCTTTTGACAAATCTTTCTCCATAAAAAGTAGTGATATGTAAAGTTCTACTTCCCGGGTACTTAACCTTGGTATTCTTACCGGATACTGTACAATTTTTTCTAAATATTCTTTACCGATGTCAATACCGGTTCCTTCGATTTCTTTAAACTTGGTTTGAACAGCATAAGAAATATGTCTTTCATCTGCACCAATAATGAATACAGTTCTTCCTACATATAGGAACAGTCGGATTGCCTCTAATGTGTCTAATATTGTATCCGGACTGCATCGATCAAGTTCATCAATAAAAACAACTAACCTATCTATTTGGGTCTCTTTTAGTAACTTATCAAAATTATCTCTGAATGAGTTGATATCTTCACGAAGCTCTTTATCCGTCAACTCAGATTTAATAGCTTCCATCAAATCTTCTTTGATTATGCCGTCCTTTGAAGGTAACATGTTATCTAAGGCATTAGAAATGGCAAATTCAGTTACAACGCTTGATCCCCCTGTTAGAAATGCTCCTCCAAGTCTAATTGCATTTTTCACTAGCTTCATTTTATCTATGCTTTTATACAAACCAGCAATACATTTTTTTGCATTGTCACCTAAAGTCCTGTTACGCTCTATAGTGTCTAGAATATTTCCCAACAAGGCAGTTTTTGCGTCTTCATAATCTTCAAATAGCCATCCATTGAAATATATACACTCAGTATCCTTATTGTCTTTCAATGAAGCAATGCTCATGTTAATCAAGCTGGATTTTCCGCTTCCCCAATCACCATAAACTCCTATAGTAGAAGGTAATAAGTCATCATTTTTGATAATATTGCTCACAGTTTCAATTAGATAATCAAAGTCTAGATAATCAAGTTCTGTTTCACTATCTCTCCACATCATTACACCCCCAGTGCATTTGAAAAGTCCTACTCATTTTCTCCTCGATGCTCCATATTCATAGCATCAACCCAATCTTCCTCGACATACACCATACCGTTCCGACCTTCCACCTTCCGGTTAGAACCAGCCTTGTACAATTTACAGTTTAATGGCCCATAGCAGAACGTCTCAAATCTATATTTCTTCCTGCCTCTCGGATTCCAGTTATCTATGATAATCTCAACAGGCATCCTAGCTCCCCACATGCAGCTGTTACACTTCGTGTCATATGTCCTAGCTGCCAGCCTGCGGTGTCCTCTTTCTCTGTATACTTCCAGCTCCGGCGGCACCAGTTCCCAAGGTGATGATGTGTTAGTGATGGTACCTCTGGTGATGAGTTTGAGTTTAGAGACTTTGTAGTAATCAGTAGGCTCAGTGTCAGGATCCGGCACTGGAACGCACTCTCCGGAGATAACGTCATTCACTTTGAATTGATGTTTGGCATGGGCAGCTTTGCCGATACCGATGGAGAAAGTCGTGTGTTGAGTATCAATCTCTCCCTCTAAAGTAATGGCATAACCGAGATATGTATGGGAGGACTCGTCGAAGGATCTAGTGAGACGGATCCTGGGTTGTATTGAAATTATTCTTCCGGTGAAGATATGTTTGTCCATGACTGGAGGCCTCCTTTTTATAACTATTGATCTAAACTTTGATTATTTGTCGCCAAGATAAAATATTCGAAAAGCATATTTAAACCATCAATAAGCTGTTCATATAAAGAGTCAATTTCTTCAAATGATTCTAAGTTGAATGTTTTTATTATATTTTCTTTTATTACGTTCCGCTTTTCATTAGATAGCAAATGATCATAATATTGCCTCAAATCATTCAATAAATATAACGGCCCGATAATGGATGTAATATCTAGTTTCTCAATATTACCTTTCATGAGTGCCTTCAGAATTCCTTCATAGAGCTTTATTGATTTCCAATCTTCATATCCTTCAGCAGGACTAACTTCTACTTTTAAGTACAAATTTCTCAACTCTTTAATATTCACACCTTCTATTAGCACTTTGTGTAGCATATTAATGGTCGGATCAATTGTTTTCTCACTAATTACAATGGGCTTTTGAAATCTATTCATTTGTTCCTTGATTTCACTTTCAAGGTGCTCTAAAGATAGATGATATGCTTTTTTAACCGCATTATAAAAATCACATTTTTTATAACATACACGAAGCTCTCTATTTGGTTCACTCCACATACAGCATAGTTGTGCAGCGTAAAACTCAGATCTTGTCAATTGATGGTCAGACTCAATATTGTGAGGCTTCAATATGTTCAAGCTTGTCTTATCCATATAAGATAAATCACCTAACCAAAATACTATCTTGTCTTCAGAGTTTATTCCAAACGGAACTATCCATTCATCTTTGTATCCCACTTGACCATATGTATCTGAAAAAAGTCTAAATTCATAATCAGGGTCATGCATGAAATGCAAGACTGATTTTTTGGTGAAATAAACCGGGGTTAAAAAGCCTTCTATTGAGTGCTCAAAATCAACTGATAACCCAGGAATACTATAGTAATCCCTATGATCGTATATCAAATCATCTTCTTGGCAATACTCAAATTTTTTTCTATAGCCATTATATTTATGATTACCTTCAAGATGGTTTTCTTTTATCATGTACTTATAGCACTCATCGATCATTTTTTTCGAGTGGTCTGCTAAGGATACTGCCCCGCAAAAAGTACACTTCAGAACAGGAATATCTTCAAAATTCATAATCCTATCAGCAATAATAACTGTTCCCTCAGAAATAGCTACTTCTTTTGTCCCTTTACATTTAGAACACTCATGAGATGAATAGTTATTGCATTTGGAATAATAGTCATCATAATTTTTAAAGTTTAATCTCAATTGAGCACCGCCCTTCAGTTTATAACTTAATCTCGATATGAAAGTTACCATTCAAACTTCCATTCGGGTATTTCAATTCCTTTAAAAAGGTCTTTATAATAGATTATTGCATCTTCGACCCTTTGCTCAGCATTATTAAAAAAATCTTCGATTGTAGTTACACTGTCATCAAAGGTCTCTTTATAATTCGATAAAAAATTTTCATCAACGTTAGATATCATTATATGTAGACTTGCATTTTTTACAACTGTTTTTTTATATTCTTCAAGCTGAGTTTTGGATAATAACTCCGCTGGTATATCGTAGGGATCAGTATAGACAGATAACGGCTTAGAAATGTTTTTCAATCTTTTCTTTCTATAAGCAAACCACTTTTCAAATAAGTATTCCAGGAATTGCTCCCATGTAAACAACTTAATATTTGATTTATCTGCCGCTAATATTGCTCCTTCTTGAAATCCTAATTTAGATATAATAATTCCTAGAGAAGCTCCAGAATCAGCAACCACTGTCCTAAATGCATGGATCTTTTCTTGAGGTATTGGTGTATTCCAAAACTTACACTCACATATAACTCGGTTTCCTAATTCATTATCGGCTTTGACAAAAACATCTACTTCTACTTCACCACGTACTGTTTCAATTTTATATGGTGAGATTGCTTGATAACCGGAGTAATTGAAATAGTGGGCAACCATATCTTGTAGTTCAATCCATGTTTTTGGTTTTCTATTTGTCATTGAGTACACTATATCACCTCCCACACCTCATCCATTAATACAATATTCTGTAAACTTATCTTCTTAAAAAAACGGACATCTCTGCTTCTAAAAATGCCCGTTCTCTTTCACTGCTAATCATGGTGTCATGCTTATCAACCAGAATCACTACCTGAAAATTAACCGTCAGTACCAATCTGAAAAGTTACCATCACTGCTAATCATGGTGTCAAACTGATCAACCAGAATCACTGCTTATCTGGGATGTTTGCCATCACTGCCTGAAAAATTACCATCACTGCCTATCTGGGTGTCAAAGTAATCATGGCCTATCTGCAATATCATCGTCACTACCGATCTTGATACCAGCCTATTTTCCTATCTGTTTATTCTGTATAGCAGCTCATCTCTCCATCACCCTGTACATAGCCCTTATTACTTATAACGCCTCGTATAAGATTCCCAAAATTTACTTATGTGGAGGAATGGTGTCTTGGGGATTTTTTGGGGATCAACTTCTTCTACTGATCTACTTATTATTCTGCTCAAACTTCCAGGCATCCCTGACCATTTCTTCAATGCCAAGCTCAGCCTTCCACTTTAATTCTTTCTCAGCTTTGCTGGCGTCTGCATAGCACGTAGCAATATCTCCCGGACGTCTTCCAACAATCTCAAAAGGAACATCGATGTCATTTACCTTCATGAAGGCATTAACAAGTTCTAAAACAGAAGTACCTTTGCCGGTTCCAAGGTTATAGATGTTAACACCATCTTTAAGATTCTCGATGGCCTTAACATGCCCCTTAGAAAGATCAACAACATGTATATAATCACGAACTCCGGTGCCGTCAATGGTATCATAATCGTTTCCGAATACACTAAGTTTGGGAAGTTGACCCTTAGCTACTTTAGTCACGAAAGGCATAAGATTGTTTGGAATTCCGTTAGGATCCTCGCCAATCAATCCACTCTCATGAGCACCTACTGGATTGAAATATCTCAATAGACTTACAGCAAAATTAGGATTAGCACGGGCTGTATCAGTTAATATTCTCTCGCTCATGGCTTTAGTTTCGCCATAAGGATTGGTAGTCTTCTTAAGTTCCATATCTTCTTTGAGTGGAGATGGTTGATCACCATACACTGTTGCCGATGAACTGAAAACAAACTTATTCACACCATACTTTACACACATCTTGCTTAGTACCATAGTACTTACCAAATTATTATAATAATACTCGAGTGGCTTGGAAACAGATTCTCCTACCGCTTTAAGTCCAGCAAAGTGAATCACACCATCAATCTTATGTTTATTGAAGATTTCCTCTACCTTTGCTTCATCCGTCACATCGATTTGACAGAACGTTGGTTTAATGCCAGTTATGGTAGATAACTTGTCAAGTACTTCAATCTTTGAGTTGATAAGATTATCAGCGATGATTACTTCATGGTTATTTTTAATTAGTTCTATTGTCGTATGGCTGCCAATAAAGCCTAGGCCTCCGGTTACTAATATGTTCATTGGTTGTGGTCACCTCCTAAATTACAATTTTGACTCTATATTTGTAATATTATCTGTTCAATGAATTCTCTTACAGCGCCTTCTCCACCACTCTTATTACAAATATAATCCACTTCTTTTTTTACAGCATCAACTGCATCCGCTGGACAACCAGTAAATCCAGATTCTCTCATGCATTGGAGATCATTCTCATCATCACCAATATACGCAACTTCTGCCAAACTGCATCTGTAGCGTTCAACAAGTTCTTTAAGTTTTTCAATCTTATTTTCTTCACCTTGATATAGTTCTTCTATTTTTAACTCTTCTGATCGCCTTTTGAGAATTTCTGATTCTCTTCCAGTAATTATCGCTGGAATAATATTTAAGGAACGTAATTTAGAAATTCCCAATCCATCTTTTACATTAAACGCCTTAAGCATTTCACCTTCTGAACCAATATATATTTTACCGTCCGTTAATGTCCCATCTACATCCATAACTAAAATTTTAATTCTCATAGTACTATACCCGCATTAAGAATATCTTGTAATCTTATTGTTCCGATTGATTGGTTATTTTTATCTACGATTGGGGCACTTGAGATATTCTTCTGCTTTAAAATTTGTAACGCCTCAATAGCCATCATTTCTTCAGTTAAAATTGTAGGGTTTTGTGACATCACTTCATCTACCACTAAGTTGTAGACATCAACCCCTTTTTCTAATTGACGTCGTAAATCCCCATCAGTAATTACACCTCTAATAAGTGAATTACTATCGATTACTGTTACCATACCTAGTCCTTTTTTACCCATTTCTACTATTGCATTCTTGAGAGTCTCACCTCGAATAACAACAGCATTATTCTGCTTGCATGCCATAATATCCTTAACTTTTATAAATAGCTTTTTCCCCAAAGAGCCAGCAGGATGATATAAGCCATAATTATTCTCATTAAATCCATAAACTTTGGACGCAACAACGGCTAATGCATCGCCATAAACTAATGAAGCTGTCGTACTTGATGTTGGTGCTAATCCCATATAACACGCTTCATCAAATTTTGTGAACACTTGTGATATATCGCTATGTTTTATTAATGTAGAGTTCGCATTTCCAGATATTCCGATAAGTGTAGCCCCTATTGCTTTAATGTTGGTAAGTAATCTAGTAACCTCTTCACTTTCACCACTATAACTAATCGCAATCACAACATCTTCTTTCCCAATCATTCCCAAATCACCATGAAGAGCCTCTGCCGGATGTAAAAAGAATGAAGAGGTGCCCAAACTAGCCATAGTTGCAGCAATTTTTCTTCCAATATGCCCCGGTTTACCCATACCAGTGATAATAACTTTGCCTTCACAGTTGGTAATTGCATCTATAATTTTCAAAAAATCACTATTTAATGAGTCCCTAACAGACTCAAGTGCATTAATCTCAATATCAAAAACTCTTCTTGCTTCTTGTAATAAATCCATCAAAACTCCCCCTACTTATGAACTGAATTGTATATATCAACTAACTTTATCAGCAATGGTTTAAGGTCTTTTAATGGAACCATGTTAGGCCCGTCAGACTTTGCATTATCAGGGTCAGGATGCACCTCCATGAATAAACCATCAGCACCTACCGCTATGGCTGCTTTTGCTAGATATTCAACGTATTCACGGTTACCACCAGTAGCATCACCTTTTCCACCTGGTTTCTGAACACTATGTGTTGCATCAAATATTACTGGATATCCAAACTTCTTCATTTCAATAATTGCTGTCATATCAACAACTAAATTATTGTATCCAAAGGTAGTCCCTCTTTCAGTAAGATTAATATTCCTGTTTCCGCTTTCTTCTAGCTTGTTGACAACATTCTTCATATCCCAAGGAGCTAAAAACTGTGCTTTCTTAACATTAACTTCTCTTCCTGTTTTTGCTGCAGCAACTAAGAGATCAGTTTGTCTACATAGAAATGCAGGAATTTGAAGAATATCAGCCACTTTAGAAACAGGTTCAGCTTGATATGGCTCGTGAATATCTGTTACTACCTTTAGTCCATAAGTATCTTTAACTTTCTTAAGAATACGTAAGCCTTCTTCCATTCCTGGTCCTCTATATGAGTATATTGAAGTCCTATTGGCCTTATCAAAAGAAGCTTTAAATACATATTCAATTCCTAATTCATCAGTGATTTTCTTTACTTCCTTTGCAACCTCTAATACCATTTCTTCATTTTCTATAACACATGGACCCGCAATTAATCTGAACATAATTTACTCTCCTTTATTCATGTTTTGACTTATTAATAAAGCAAACTCATAATCTTCTTTAGTATCTATATCTACCGCTTCAATGCTATCAACTTCTTGAATATATGGTTTGAACCCTATTCTTCTTCGATTTTCAGTGAATATTTCTTTTCTGAACATAAAGAATCCGCTGGTTTCTACATATATTGGTTCCATGTCTTGTGTTCTCGGTACATCATTTAAATCATAATTTATTGGTTTACCATTATACCATGCAAATGTTTGAACTCTTTGAGCTGAAAATGCCGAATCATAATCACCATCAATCATTTTATCTAGGGCTGATTCAACTGTTTCCCGCTTTATAAAAGGTGATGTTGTGTGTGCTAATATATAAATATCAGCCTTTACTTCTTTTATAAAAGCATCATAAATATCAAATCCTTTTACTAAATCCCCATCAAGTTGTTTATCTCTTTTTAGAAATTTTACTTTATCGGGTATGTATTCTTTGACCTTCTCATCACTACAATATACATACACCTCATCAATTCCTTTTGTCCTAGAAAGAGTATCTAGTATGTGCCAACAAAGGGGTTGCCCTCCTACGGGCAATATGTTCTTATTTGGTAATCGTTGACTATTTAATTTTATTGGTACAAAAGCAACTGTTTTCATTTCCATATAAGCCTTCTTTCTCATCTTATTTATAATTTCAAATTCTCAGGATTTTTTTAATTAATTTCTTTTGTTTGTCTGTTAATCTATTTCCAATTGCTGTTCTAACTTTTATCAAGTATCCATGTTTGATATAAGATACTATATATATCTGGATGAACATTTTGAGCTTCTTAACATATGATTTAAAAGTAATCTTGAAATTCTTACTCTCATTCAAACTATAAAATTCATCAATCAGCATAATATCTTTAAGATCTTTAGGCCTTTTCTGATGAGCTTTTCTATCTCTAATAATTTGTATTGATGCAAATTTAATCCCTCTGAAATAAAAATGTTTATCAAACTCCTGAATTACTTCATTATCAGTATATTTGATATCAGATCCTGATCGTAAATGATATCCTTTATAGACAATATCTACATTATCTGAAAGTTTTACAAATTCATCTGGAAACCTGTTATCTCTCATACTAGTCTTTAAAATAAAATCAATATCTGTTGAGTTTCTAATTCCCATTACTTCAAGACTTGAACTGCCCACAATACAGCAATCGTTAGATGATAATCCATGATTCTTAAGTACTGAAATATATTCCTCTAACCATTGGAGAAACTCTTTTCGATACTCAATATTCTTTCTTTTTCTTATCATATCAATGTTAAATTTATTAAGCAAAATGTTGTTAAGATATATGTTATGCTCTGCATTATCTGTTGTATGAATTGTTGCAAATTTATCTACATCAACTAAAGTACTTAATTCTTGTCTAATGAACGTTTTTAGTTCCACAGTTTCTTTGCATATTAATTGATTTTTTTCATAAATGAAATTTGGTTCTTCTATATTAAATACAACTATTCGAAAATCTAATGGGAATTTCATTAAAAATTTTATTTTATTTTTTATGTTGAACGATGGAAATACACCGAACTCATATGAATATATATCTTCAATCATAGAAACAAAAGCATATCTATCAAAACTGAAATCTTTCTCACCAACAATTTTAAATCTTTCACCAATAATTTTTTCAACATTTTCCCATTTGTTTTTTATTGCTCCCCACAAAATTCCGATATAAGTATTTTGAGGTTTTAAACAAACATATTTATTTAAAATATTTGAAATATCATCATCAAAATTATTCTTCACAAGCCAATCAAAATCCCATGTCAAGCCTTCCTTATCAGAAAATTCAACATACATATCTGAATTGAAATAAAGGCAACAAGACAACCTATGGGCTCCATTAAGAATTATTTTATTATTACGTGATACTGGTATAGGATAATTCTTGTTAAAGCCTTCAATTTTCATGGATTCTATCAAATTGTTAAAATCATTCACATAATCATTAATCAATTTCTTCTTATCCTCGAATCCACCTGTTCTAAGGGCAATATGCCGTTTATATAAATCTAGACAATAATTGTAATTTTTTTGCTTTACATATGCTTCTACATACATATATTTTATTACCAAATCTAATCTCTCCGGCAATAAATACTCTATGACTTTGGATTTATCAATTTTTATAATTTCGCCCATCCACTCTTCTCCTTCTTTTGTTTCTTCACACATCGTAAAAACATACTATGGAAAGTTCAAAGTATACTTAACCTTGCAAATGAGGTTTAATAACTTTTTTAAAAAATAATAAGCATGTTAATAAAATACCCAACAACCTAATATAGATCCAATCTTTGAATATAATAAAAAAAGCAGTGCTAATTAATACATATAAGACTGAATGAACATGAAAACGGATGCCGAAAATACTTTTCTTAATTACTTTTGAAGTCAATATATAATGAAAAACAAATAATAGAAAATATGATATAGTAGTTGCAACCGCTGCAGCGATGTATCCATATATTGGTATCAATATAATATTAAGTGATATATTTATCATTGCCGCTAATACCGTTCCTATAGAAATCAATTTGGTTCTTTTTAGCGCAAACTCAACATTCACCTCAAATGCATATAAAAACTGAAAATAATGTGCCATAAATATCCAAGGAACAATATCTAATCCAATCCAATATGCTGAATCTGCCATCAATTTCACTAACTCAGTGCTGATCATTAATATGACAACGTATACAAATGTAAATGAGTCCCTATATAGTATTGCTCTATCTCTTATAACTTGAACTTCGTCATTTTTTAACTTCTCAAAAAACCAAGGCAACCATGCTTGGCTAAAAGAAACTGCAATTACAGTAACAATTGTACCTATATTGTAAGCAAAGCTGTATATTCCAGTTGCAGATTCCCCTATATAATGATTGATTAGCACCCTATCAAATTGATTATTTGCAACGTTCGAGAGATTATGAAATATCAATGGCATTGAAAGTACTAGTCCGTATTTCCAATATTTAACATCAAAATACCTTCTACCTTTTTTAAGAAGATAGAATAAGGCAAAAATGCCTGTGAAAACTATTGGTATTCCATTACCTAATATTTTCCCAATATGTCTCGTTCCATCAAAAATATACATAATGAGGTAAATTGATAATAAAACACCAAATATTGATGAAAATATCGATATTAAAGATACTGCCTTGTACTTGTATTCATACCGCAATTTAGTAATCAATAGTTCATTAATAAAAGAAAAATATGCTTGAAATGATATCATATAGAATAATAAATCTGAGAAACCAAGTATGTTTTGTACTGAAGTTTTTAAAAATACAAATACCACAAAAAATGCAGAGAATATAATCATGGTCAAAGTAGTTATACTTGAAGAGAACTGATCATATTCTTCAGGAAAATCATATTTCGCTCGTCTTATACTTTCATTTAGACTTAGTCCAATGAGAATAGATAAAATAATAACCCAAGTATTATATAAAGATACAAGACCATAATCTTCAGTTGATAAGATTCTGGTGAAGACTGGAATCGTAATGAATGCGAGCCCTTTCACAAAAAAATTTGTAAATGTATACCAGCTTCCAGCTTTAATAATTTTATTATTTCGCAAAATAGACACTAATCTTCTCATAATTATTTTTCATCCTTGATACTATCTATGAAATTTTTGATGATTTCAACATTTGATTTATTCTTTTCCATTTTGTTAACTAAATAATTATATATAAATCTTCGATATCTTGTTCTGTCTAGTACAACATTAAAATTTGATTGTTTTTCAATATCTACGAGAGTGGACCCTAATAACTTAGAATATTCAATAGTAGCCAAAGCCCAATCTCTTGTTCCTTTTTCTAACATTTCATTATAGTATAAAAAAACAATTGGCTTGTATGCTAATACTGCGTTCATAGTTGAGGTTGAGTCATGTGTCATTACAAATTCAGAAAATTTTACTAAATTCGCTGTTTTGTATTTTATGATCTTTCTTCCGTTAAATTGTTCCTCATTGTAATCAACTTTAGGATGAGAAGCAATAATTACTTCAACATTCAACTCATTTTCCACATAATCAAACAATTTATTTAATAAAGAAAAATATTTTTTAGGTTCAACACTCTCTTCACCTCTAAGTATCAAAATATCTGATAAATAAGGTATTTTAGAATCTAGAAATACTGCATATTTATTTTTTAATAATCGTTTTTCATCTTGTACACTTAAATGCTCATCATACTTAATGTGATGCATTGGTATATATTTTTTTGCTGGTGAATATGTCAGTTTAGGAGGTGTCAAGCAATAATCATTTAATAACCCTTTATAATGGAATTTATAATAAATTTTTCTTAAAGGTTTGTTCGAGCTTAAAAGTGCTTTAATTCTATCAACTACAGCTCCATCTTTTGAAAAAATTTGTCCTTTCTTTCTAATATAAGTGGCTAAACCATCCTTATCTACATCTATTATTATCCCATTATGTTTTTTGATAATTTCAAATACCCTAGGATTCTCATTAGGATAAAAATACGATGTTATAATTATAGGGTTCGGTCCAATGTCAACTAATCTATTCTCCAACTCTTCATAATTACTAATATTAATTACTTCTTTTATCTTATCTGGAAAATCAACATCTTTATACTTTTCATAAATTCCACTATATAATTTTAATATTGACCACAATTCGATCTCATAATAATTATTCAACTGTTCCACAAATAAGTCTCTAAATTCTTTTTTTGTAAAATACGTTGTACTTGCCATAAAAACAATCTTAGACATCATCACCCCTCCCTTCCTATCAATTTAATTTTTAAGCTTAACACATGTATGGTACTCTTCTTCATATAATTTACTCATAATTTTAACATCGAAATCTTTGGATTTTCTGTAGGCATTTTCTTTCATTCTAGATAGTAGTTGATGATTAGTCGCTAAAGTAACAATCGCAGAACTAAGCGATTGTAAATCATTTGGCTTTACTAATATGCCTTCTTCTCCGCTACTAACTACATCGGGAATCCCTCCTACTTCAGGTGCTATTATCCCTAGTCCAGTAGCCATAGCCTCAAGAACTGATAATGGTAAACCTTCATATCTTGAGGACAGTATAAATAAATCAGATTGTTGAAGATATTTTACAACATTGTTAGTGTTGCCAACGAGTTTTACTTTATCGCCAATACTCAGAGCTACTATTTTTTCCTCAATTTCTGTACGTAACTCACCATCTCCAACAAGCGTTAGTTCTAAATCACTAACTTGCTTAAGTGCTATTGAAAAGGCCTCCAACAACAAAGAATGATTTTTTTGATAGCTAAAACGAGCGACACAGCATAATTTAGTTACATTATTCTTAAACATCTCATCGTTATCATGATTAGGTTTAAAATATTTCGTATCAATACAGTTATATATTAATGGAATTATCTTGTCAGAAATCCCGTAATAATCCTTAATTGAATTTTTTATCAGATTTGATATTGCAATAGGTGTTGCTATTCCTCTTTTGTACATTAATTTCATAACGCCTAAGTATAGACGTGGCATTTCTTTTGAAGCTTCATTATGAATAGTATGAATCCATCCTACATTCGCATTAAAGACTTTCCATGGTATGGAGTAAATTGCTGCATTAAGATGAGTGTGGATAACAGAAGGTTTAATTTTTTTAAGTTCATTGAAAAGTTTTATAAAAGTCTTAACATCAATTCCACTCTTTTTGTTTAAGTAAATTAATCTAACCCTATCTTCATCTATCAAATCTTCATATACATTGTTTTTTTTAGAATATAAACTTATCAAATAGACCTCAAAGTTTTTCGAATCTATATTATTCGCTAAATCAATAACCATTTTTTCTGCACCACCTGTTGAGATAGATGGAATTATGCATACGATCTTATCTTTTTTCACGAATTTGTCACCTTCCTTTCAATTGCACAATTGTCACTTAATGTATCAGTTTTTCTCTTATAAGCAACTATCCTTAGGTTAGCAATTAATAAAATTATTGAATAAATAACAATCGCAGAGAAAATATCTCCAAAAGCATTTCGTTGAAAAATTCCAATAACAGCTATGGAACTTAAGTAAAATGATTGAAAAAATAATGATTCTTGTTTCCTTATTCTGTTCTTTTCAAGTTTAGCCAAGATTACTCCAACAATAAAATAAACTATAATTACTCCAAAAATACGGAAATTCATGTATGCTTCTAAAAGAAATGAAAATCCTGTGCTTGCTATTGCTCCTCTAGCTGCCTCAGATGGAAAGAAAATATTTCTAAACTCATAAACTATTTGCAAAGGTTTTTCCCCAGGATATATCCAACTTGGAATAAATAGCAATATGCTTTTAATATATGTTTCTCCTAACTTAAGAATCTTCGTTCCTGAAACGTAGTATTCATTAAAATTACCAAAAGCAACCCCAAATTCATTTTGTGAAGGCACTATAGCATTTAATATTCTGTCATTATCTGTTATTAGATTTAACAGTCCTACTATGTCATTCTGCTCAAATAAATAATAACCTATATGTGCTCTTACACTATAAAGTATTGACAAGACGAAATATAACATTAAGGCTCCAAGAAAGATTTTAAATGGAATTCGTCTTAAGGGTCTAAAATAATATATCCCTACTACTAATATTATCGCTAAACTTACAAATGATCCTCTCCTGCCTAGAAGCGTATACAGTGCTAGAACAGTTGTAACGGGAAATAGGAATATAAAAACCTTAAGAGGTTTATTTGCAAAGTTATATTTCCGCTTATAACCTAAATACAACGCAAAAAACACAAATGATACTGTAACCATCATTGATCCAGGTAGAGTAAGAACCATCTGACTTAATTTACTATTATAGTATGCTTTTCCTAATGCTACAGCATTAAAGCCACCAACTCTGAGAAAATTAATAAATTCCATAGAAAATGCAACCCAACTAAATATTATCGCTTTGTTTAAGACATCATTTAGACGTTTTTTCTTTTCTATTGTCGAAAAATGAATTTCTTCATTTTTATTATTCTTATAAAATATTATGAATCCTAAAAATAATGCTGTGTATGCAAAATTACTTAAAATCAAGAAAACTGAGGGTTCATAATTGGGGTTGAAAATTCTATGAAGGCCTTCACCCCATATTACTGAAAAAACTCCAGAGTAAGTATATAAGAACATAAAAAAAACATAAGCCAACGTAATGTTTGAATAGTTTTTCAATATTCCTAATAATCCGATTACCATTACTAAATAGCCCATTAACGAGAAAATAAAACAAAGTTCATGCTGATTATTTATTCCCATTAATGTAGATAGCATTGAGAAAATAATCATCACTATCAGAAATAGATATTTAACATGGCTACTTGAAGTATTTAATTTAATAATCATAGTTTATCACTTCCATCTTTTCCGCCTAAACACTTTGAATATATATCCAGCACTTTTTCTTTATACTTTTTCATATCTGTGTAATCAATGCTTTTTTCTTTTGCTCCTGCTGAAAGACGCTCGAATAGTTTCTTTTGGATTATGATACTGCTAACTTTATTTGCAAAATCATCGTCATCATCACTGATATATCCATTTATGTCATCATCAATTAGTTCAACTAATCCGTCCGTTGATGTTGATACTATTGGTATGCCTAACGACAATGCTTCCAACGCTGCCATAGGGGTTCCTTCATATCTAGAACACATTATCATTACGTTTGATTGACTTAAAACCTTGTATGGATTTGCCATAAAGCCCAAAAATTCAACTCTATCAATCACCTGATTCTTAATAAAGATTTCTTTCATTTCCTCTACCATATTACCTTCGCCTATTATTCCGAATTTTGCGTATTTAACTTTCACTAATACTTTTGATGCAATTCTAGCTATTCTACTAGGATTTTTAGGTTCAGATAATCTACCTAAGTATACGAAATCAAAATCATATTCTATAGAATCATTCTTGACACCCTTAATAACTCTATCTTTACTAATAACATTATATAAAACTGAACATTTATCCCTGATTAACCTTGAAAATTTAAAATCATTAACCACACTTTTGGAAACGCCGATAATATGTTTAAATTTGAATGAAGCAAGCATGTACAATATAGATTTGAGAGATGCTTTTTTCATATCATCATGATTTCCATGAATGTGTGAAATAACTGGTATTTTTTTTGCTACCCTTACCGCTTGAATAGATGATCGGATATCATGAGCATGAATAATATCCGGTTGATAACCCATTACAACTGACTTAATCTCAGATTTTGAAAAATTTCTTAATGGAATATATTTAACGTTTCGTTCATTTAAAGATTTTTCAATTGCCCCCATAGAGGATGAATAAGCCATTTCAATTTCTCCATCAAATCCATTTATTATTTCAACAGCAACATTTTCAGCTCCTGATAGTCTATCGGAATTAAGCAAATGTAATACTCTCATTTATAATCTCCTCGCATGAAAACTTTAATTAAAGTAAGTTTTTGTAGATATCTCTCATCTTCTCACTAACATTTTTTTTACTAAATTTTTTTATAGTTATTAGATTTCTATGTTTCATTTCATTTCTAAGACCAGAGTTGCTTATTATTTTTTCAATTGAAATAGCACAACTTTCAGTATTTTTCGGTTTAAAAAGTAATCCATTATCATTCGATTCAATGAGGTCAACATTTCCTCTGATTTGTGAAGCGACAATAGGTAATCCAGATGCCATTGCTTCCATTAAAGATACTGAAAGTCCTTCTCTATATGATGGGAAGGCAAATAAATCTGCGGCTTGATATATTTCATCTAAATCATTTCTAAACCCAAGCAACTTCACTTGATTTGATAATCCTAATTCTTGAATTAGATCATTTAAGTAATTCTCCAGTATTCCTTTCCCACAAATCAGATATAAGACATCCTTATTCGCAATTTTTGATATCGCTCTAATGACTGCTTCATGATTCTTATTTCTATTAAGTTCACCAACAGATAAAATTACAAATGAATTTTCAGGAATATTTAGTTCACTTCTTTTTTTAGTCCTTATCCTCTTATCTTCAGAAAATTTACTCGAATCAACACCAATTCCTGGTATGTATTCTACCCTACAAGTTTTAAAGGAATTAGCTCTGTCAAAGTCTTCTTTGTTGATTGTGATTAAAATATCCGTATATCTAGAAAGCCACTTTTCAATTGGATAATATAGTAGCCAGTTAATAATCGGTGCTCCCTTGTAAAAGTGAAACCCGTGTGCTGTATAAATTACATTTTTCAATTTTATAGATCTAGCTACTAGCCTAGCTAAAACACTTCCCATTGGTGAATGACAATGGACAGCATCAAAGTTCTCAGATTTCATTATCGTTTTTAATTGTTTATAAGCCTTAATATTTTTCAAGGAGAATGGTGACCTTTGAATATCGAAATGATGTCTTACAATATCAATTTTATCCAATCTTTCATTAATATCTTCAAAGTTCGCAGCACCATGAACTTCATATCCCAACGATTTGAGAACTTCAATATTTCCTTGTTCAAATAAATAGAACTGTCTACTTACAGTAGACACAATTAATATCTTTTTCATATTGACACACCCATCGTCATCATCTTTTTCCTAATGTTACTCTTATACTTGATATAAATTCATCAGCCTTAATGTTTTGCTGCTCTTCAGTCGCAATATCTTTTATAAGTATGGCTCCTTCACCACAAAGAACTACTACACCACTATCTTTGATAATCTTTATAACCTTGCCAGGGATAATCCCTTCATATTTCGGAATTTCATATTCTTCACAAGACCAAATAATCACCCTTTTACCATCAAGAAATGTAAACGCTCCAGGAAAAGGGTATGTTAATGCACGTACAAAATTATAAATTCTTCTTGAATCCCAGTTCCAATCAATAAGTCCATCCTCTGGATTTCTTGCGCATGTGTAAGTAGCTTTTGATTCATCTTGTTTTTTAGGTTGGAAACTTTTGCTTTCAATAAGCGGTATTGCCTCTTTCATCATTCCCGTGAATGCTACTATGCATTTTTCATATAATGAATTTATATCATCCAAATTATCTATTTTTACTTTTCTACTAGCAATAATGTCACCATTATCCACCTTCTCATCAAGATAAAAAAGATTTACAGCTGTTTCATCTTCACCATTAATTAAAACCCAATTTAATGGTGCAAAGCCTCTATATCTTGGTAAAGGTGAAAAATGAGTTCCAAGTGCTGATATTGAAGCTTTTTTTATTGCCAACTCACTGATCATTCTTCTATATCCAAAACTCATGACATAGTCAAATGCATCTATCTCCTCTATTGTGTTTTGAATCTCTCTGTTACCAGCGTTTATACTAAAAGGTATTTTATAAATCTCACAATGGTCTTTAGACTTTGCATAATATTTTTCATGTTCGTGTTCATGTTCCTTTTCTATAAAAACATGCTCTATATGACAATTTAACTCAGTTAAAATTTTTATTGCTTCATAACCTAATTTGCTTCCTATAAATAGTACATATTTCATTTAATCATTCCTCTTAATTTTTGTAGGTAACTTTATCTTCATTCTTTGCAACAACAAACACATCTTCCCTTTTTAGAACCGACACTGCAGTCTTAAAGAACACTTTGATATCCATCCACATCGTCAAATGATCAATGTAGTAAATATCATTCTTGATTCTTTCTTTCCAAGGAACTGTATTTCTAAAATATGCTTGGTTATAACCTGTAACACCTGGTCTTATCTCAAGCTTTCTAGCTTCATTTCCTTCATATAGTTCCATATGCTCAGGAAGATCTGGTCTAGGGCCAATGATGCTCATATCACCTTTGATGATATTAAGAAGCTGAGGCGTTTCATCAATACTAGTCTTTCTAATGAACTTACCTATTTTCGTTAGCCTTGGATCATCTTCCGCATTGAATGTAGAGCCATCTTCATTACGCAAATCAGGTGCGTTCATTTTCATGGACCTGAACTTATACATTTTAAATATCTTGCCATCCTTACCTAAGCGAGGCGCGTTATAGAAGATCGATCCTTTATCCTGAAAATAGATCATCGGACCGACTACAACTAAAATAATCAACCAGAATGGAAGTGCTATGATTGCTAATACTAAATCGAACATTCTCTTAAAAAAATTACGATACACACCTTCACCCCATTACTTAAGTTCATCTAATGATTCTTTTAATCTACCAACCACATACTCAATGTCCTCATCAGTCAATAAGGTATGAAGTGGCAGTGTAATCTCATTCTTATACATATCAAATGCATTTGGATAATCTTCCATCTTAAATCCTAAGTTCTTATAAGCAGAGTGCATCGGAAGTGGTTTGTAGTGAACATTTGTAGAAACACCCTTCTCAGCCATCTTCGTAATAATATCGTTTCTGAAAGCTTCATCTTTCCCATTAAGTCTTAGCAAGTAAAGGTGACCACAAGATTGATATGTCTCGTCATAGTGCTTCATAGACGTTACATCTAATTGGCTCAATAAAGCATCATACTTTTCAATGATTTCTTTTCTTCTACCAAGAATCTCTGGATATCTTTTGAACTGTGCAAGTCCAAGAGATGCCATAATATCGGTCATGTTACATTTATAGTTTGGAGCCACGATGTCATACTCCCAAGCACCGAGTTTAGTCTTAGCCAGTGCATCCTTTGATTGGCCATGAAGGGAAAGAAGCATATACTGTTTATAAATCTCTTCATTATCAAAGCCATCAATATCTTTCCACGTAACCATCCCACCTTCAGCTGTAGTTAAATTCTTTACTGCATGAAAAGAGAAAGATGTGAAGTCAGCAACTTCGCCACTCATCTTTCCTTTATATGTAGCTCCTATTGAATGAGCTGCGTCTGCAACAACAACAACCCTACTAAATGCTTTTTGAAGTTTGTTCGATGGATTGAATAGTTCCTTCTTGCTCTCTACAGCTTTGAAAATTCTATCGTAGTCACACATCACACCAGCGATATCGACTGGAATGATGGCTTTTGTATTTTCTGTAAAAGCATCAGCAATCCCATCATAATCAATATGGAAAGAGTCCTTTCCTGAGTCTACAAGAACGACTTTTGCTCCCACGTGAGTGATAACACTAGCAGATGCAGAATAAGTATACGCACAGGTAATGACTTCATCTCCTGGTCCAACACCAAGAAGTCTTAAAGTCATCTCCATTGCTGCTGTTGCTGAATTGAGTGCAACTGCTTTAGATGTATTGCAATACTCAGCAATTTGCTTTTCGAATAATTTAGTTTTAGGACCTGTTGTAATCCAACCAGACTTTAAAGTATCTACTACTTCATTGATCTCTTCATCTGAAATATCTGGTGGTGAAAATGGAATGCTTCTCAATTCAGTCATCTTATTCGCCCTCTCTTAAATAGTTTCTTTAGTGTTTTTCATCTATATAATGTATAGGTGTTTATGTGTACAACACCTCAATTTTCTAATTTATGTAGTCTGGTTGACCTTTCAAAATGTACATTTTTGCTTTTCTGTTGGAACTATTGATTTCACAGGGCTAAGGCCTCTTTATCCTTTCACCATACTCACGTCGGGCAAAAAAAGATTCGAATCCTTATATTATGCTACATATTGTGTTTGAGAGAATAGGACTCACTATATATATGGGATTTCTTCTGTCTCATCATCCGAGGATTCTTTACCAGAATGTTTTCCACATTTTATAGTTCCATTCTTATAAGAAATCGTTCCATTAGATGGACAAATTTGTCCATAACTTTCTTCATACTCGAGCCTAAAATAACTTAAGATATTTTCAGAATGGTCTTTTTCATTTTTTTCTAAATAGATTTCATAATACTTTTCAAACTGCACTATGTTTAAATTACAAACAGACCTTCTTGTAGTCTCTACATATTTACTAATGTTAGGAATTGCAATTGCTAAAATAATTGCTAAAATGGCAATAACAATAATTAACTCTATTAACGAAAATCCATCTTTGCTTCTTATACCAATTGATATGTCACTTTTATTACGCATAATCTAACCATTAAATTTCTACTTAAAATCCTTTTGATTTTATGAAATCTTCCGAAGAAGGCAAATCATCTTTGGTAATAATTGTCCCACTCTCAATTTTACTATTTCCTAAGACGAGACAATGTGATTTCACAATAGCCCCACAATCAACATGGGTACCAAACCCAATAAAACTATCATGATCTATGATAGAACCAGCACTTATAATACAACCTTTTTCAACAACCACATTTGCATTTATTATTGCGCCTAAAGTAACGATTGATCCTGGATATATTGATGTTGAAGAACTAACCATTGCTTTAGGATGTATTAGTACAGGTATGTTAAAACCAAGTTCTTCTGCTTTTTTAATCCATTGCATTCTTATCTTATTATTGCCAATAGCAATAAATGCATATCTATATTCTTTAGAAAAGCTTTCAATTTCATTTAGTTTTCCAATAGCTTTTTCTAACTGATCATCTAAAAATTCAATATTATCAAAGATCTCCATAGCCTCAGCGGTCTCCTTGACAACGTGACCATGGCCTCCGGCACCTAGTATTAACAAATTCTTTTTCATCATGAAAACCTCACAGTTTTTCACTCTATCCTTTTAGACATAGCTTCGCCCATTCACAGTCACGCTGCTAACTCAAGCTCACTATGTCCTCTAATTATTTATATAGGGCCGAAACACCTAATTAATAACTTCGATTTTTTAAGTATCAATTCAAACCATTTATAATTTCTCAGCTAAATTTACAATGTTCAAATTATCAACAATTTCATATTCCTTCAAGATTTCCTCATTTACAGTCATGTGTACTAATACTGGAGACTTAAAATTCTTTATTTCATTTCTATTTTTTTTGTTAAGGACATTAACACTCGCTTGGTTCTGCTTAGAATTAAATTCAGTTACCGCAATACCCATTATTTCTGCCATTTCATCTTCACCTAACAAAACAAAAATAGCATCGTGTTCCTGATCTAATGCTTGAAAAATAGTTTTGATCTTTTCTTTAGTTTCAAAAATTGCTCTATAATGTCCTTTTAGGTAACTCACTGTTTTTTTTGCTTTTTCCATCATACCTATTGGCGTTAACATATAAAACACTTGTTTTTGAGACACCTGGGTCATTTTTATTAAACCTTCTTTTATCATTTTATTAACAAGTACATTAACCGTGCTTACAGAAATACCAAGTTTTTTTGAAAGTTCACGTTGAGTAACATTTTCATTTTCAACGATTTCTGACATTATGGTATATTCATTGTCTGAAAAAATACTCTTACTATCTGCCAATTTAATCTCCTCTTTCAAACTACTCAAACTAAAAATGTATAATAGAATACCACAGTTCGCGTTCCGAACACCATAAGTAGTATAACTTTTTTTGAGTGTTTCTGTCAACCCAATTCACTCATTTAATTTAAAAAGTTTTAAGTATATTAGCATCCTGCTTTAAATATTAAACTTTATTTTTCAATATCCCTTAATAATAGAGTGTTAAGTTCAAGGTATGCCATCGTGACAGGGGGACCGTGACACATATTCTTCTAGTAGTTCTTTAAAGCCTACTGTTGGTAAATCTATACTGATTGAAGCCTGATATGAATCGTTAATATTCAAATTAGACTCCGCATTTGAAACATCACTATCATTATTATCTTCCTCCCTCTGATCCTCAACTGGCTGTGTATCATCTTGCTCATCTTCTAATACTTTCAGATAATAAAGGTTAGAGCGCTGACCCCCTTGTACGTGAAAGCGACTTTCACGCACAAGAAAACCTGCTTCTTCAAGATCATTCAATGCTCTTTGCACAGTCCTGGTACTGATATTGCACTCCTTAGCGATTGTTTTAACCCCAGGAAAGCAAGTCCCCTCGCTGTCAGCACGATTTATCAGATAAAAAGCAACTAGTGTGGCTCTTTGAGTTAATTCTAAAGAGTAAACTCTTTCTATTAAAAGACTTTTGCTATTCATACTTGACCTCCGATTTTTTTATAAATGGTTTAATAGCTGTTGACCATATGACTTCATTTACTTCCCCATTAAAATAATTAGGTGTGTAATTTGAAAAATGAATGTCTTTGTGAAGCTTTAGATACTTGTGCTGATCTGGCTCTGCAATAAAAGAAAATATTGTGTTAAGTGATGTTGTATCTAACAGGTTCTTATGTTTTTCAATATCATTCACTTCATAGGGTTTACCTGTTGCACAAAGAATTGCAGCATCACAGTTTTTTCTAATAGCGCTGATAATTCTATTATCAATCACCCCCATGTCATAAATGATGAAATCAAATTCATCATGACACTCAGAATGGAGCGAAAGGTATTTCACGCCATTGTATAAGATGACATCCTCGTTCGCTGTCATCCCCTGATAAAATGCCGGTAGTTTACTTAAATGATCATGCTCGTTTGCTTCTACATAACAAACCTTTGCACCGATACTTGATAGGTAATTGACAAAATTAATTGCCATGGTAGTTGTACCAACTCTGTGTTGAACCCCCGTGACAGCTATCTTTATTTCTTTTTTTGAGAATTTATATGCATGTAATGTTGTATTAAAAGAGGAATCATTTGGATTAAGTTTTAACATAACCTCTCTTTTACTTATTCCTAAATCACTTATGGATTTAAGGAGTTCTGCTTTTATGGCTTCAATATCTGTAGCTGTAACAATATTAAAAATTCCATTTTCAATAAGATTAAGGGCTAGATCATGATGCTTTTTCATATCCTCGATATAAAATATCAATCTTGATGTGAACATTTTTTTATAAGCACTCACAGCTTCCATAATGTCACTATTTGAATCCTTAATGGCATTAAGATCAATAACCATATACTGAAAGTGATCAAGGCTTCTAAGGTCGTTGAGAATAAACTGTCTAAGTGAAAAGGTACCAGATAATTTCTTAATGATGATGCCATGCTCATCATTAAGAAAATCCAGCAAATTTACGTTGTCATTACTCGATAGGTATAAAAGCATCATTTACACCTCCTTCCTGCTCAATATGAAAGTCTTTTGGCAGTACGATATCCACTTCCTTTGGTTCATACATAAAAAGCATGACAATGCCAATACCAACGATAACAATATATATCATAAGTTCTATAACAAGTTTCTTCTTCAAAATAATTGCCTACCTTCCTCCGGAATTTCCCATGAATTTGAATTTATAGTCAGGTATCTGAAAATTGACATGGAGTCTTTTTGATCCAACCATAACCAGTGCATTTCCTCTTTTCTTTTGAGCTAAAAGCTGTTCTTCGGCATCTGTAAGATTAAAAAGTTGTTTTGTTTCAATTAAATTCATGCCATCACAGCCCATCAATATCTTATACGCTGGGATATCTAATAAAGCTTGTCCATACATTTTCACTTTAGGATCAAGAAAATCAACGACTGAATGAGAGATGATGGCTATTCCTGCTTCATACTTTCTTGCTCTTTTTTCAACATTTCTTAAGAATACCAATGACTGTGGCACATTAGGGTCAATCATAAGATAGCTTTCATCACAGATCAAGAGCACTGGTTCTGTTCTATCCAAGCTCATTTGTTGCCAGCACCATGTAAGGATATTGAAGTACTGAGTTCTTTTAATATTGTCACTGGTATTTTGAAGATCATGGGTATCTAAACAAATACATCTTGTATTGGTCTCGATTGAACTTTTTCCATTCCATAAAAAAGCGTCACTACCAAGAGCAATATCTTGAAGCAGTAACGCCAGTTCTTCATATTCATTTTGTTCATTTGGTGATATCGATTTATCCTTTATCTTTTCTTTCAAAAGCTCATATAAATCAAGAAACACCGGAAAGTCATCATTAGTTAACTTATTGATATCTGTATCCCAATGGATGCCAAAGTTATTATAGAGCTCAATCAGTGTATTTTTAAGAATAGCTTTTTGCTTATCTGAAATTGACGGTAAATAGAGACTAAAGAAGATTTCAAGATTTTTCATATATATGGCCATATCGCCCATACCATTGCCTTCATCCTTATAATATTTATCATCTTCATCCACTGGTGTAGGTCTGATTTGAAGTGGATTAATCTTACCGTTGGTTCCTCCACCTGCATTGATCCAATCGCCATCAAGCGCCATACATAACTCTCTCATTTCTCTTTCTGGATCAATGAAGATAATTTTTGTTCCTTTCATATACTCTGAAAGAGCAATGTGCTTAACGACGGTGCTCTTGCCCACACCAGCCACGCCCATAATGGTAAAGTTTGTATTGGTTCTGTCATTGCCCCTTTTCCATGGATCAAGTACAACCAGACCACCTGTGTTATCTCTTCCAAAATAGTAACCCGTACCGTCATTGTAACCAGAAGATGAAAAAGGAAAACCCCCGACAAAACTGCTCATCGGAATAACTCTTTTAAGGACTTCTCCAATGGATTCATCGAGGGTATAATATGGGGCAATGCTTTTAAATGCATGTTCTTGTAGGTTAGCCATAATTCTTAATTTTGCTTTACTTGTTGCTATGATGCTTTCTGTCTTTCTACAAATCTTTTGAAAGTTATTTTCTTCCCTTGCTATGGCCATGATGGATATAATCATGGTTCCAACGGTTTCACCTTCTCTGTCAATTTGTAGCATGATCTTTTCCCCATCAAGTGCTGCTTGCTCTGCTCTTTGTCTAATCAGTGGATCTTTAGCTGATTCAGCAGCACCTCTGTTTTGAATCACACTTTTTGATAATCCTGAAATAAATTCTCCATTATCAATCGGAATAAATGTAATGCCGACAACTGTTCCAGGTATATTTGTAATTTTTGCTAGCCATCCATAATCCACCTTTTGTGGGTACTTGACGATTCCATAAATTCTCCCTGTGTTTTCACCTACAATCAGGCTGTTTCTTTTAAGTTCTAAGCCTATTGGAGTGATGATGTTTAATAGACTGTTATTGTACTCCAAGGTACTTTCATTTGTTTTTTTCACGTATTTGCCTCCCTTAAGTTTAATTTAGATGTCCATATTTTCTATATGGGTATATGCTGGGTTATTAATGAGATTGCATAACCTGACGATTTCCTGTTCTTTGATAATATCTAAGCTGATATTTACACTTTCAAACTTCTGAATCATTTCCTTACACTCTTTAATCAAATCTGATTCTATGCCTTCTCGATATCGACTCCACAGCATGATAAAAAAGTTTCTTTCTATAACTTCACCACTGGTAGCAAAATTACTGATTTCCATGATTTCATTTCTAAGAAGCTCTTTTTGTTTTTGATCTGTCGTTTCTGATAAGAGACTTTGATATTCATTCACCAGTGGTGTTATATCTACAGGTCTTGAGACAGCTAAAAACTTAAAGGGTTTCTGAACACTAGATAATTCAGCTGTTAAAACCTTTGAAATCTGTTCTTTTTCACTGTCTGAGAACAAATCTATGCTAATGGGATGAATCTTAATATAGGCGATAATTTGCCCATCTCTCGTGTATAAGAAACTGTCATGAATATCTTTCACATTGACAAATTCTTGGGCTGTTTTTTGTTTTTCTGATATTTGATTCGTCTTTGATTGAATGGGTCTTTTTAAAAAGAAAAAGGCTACTGCTCCTGCAATAGCACATAATACAATCATAACAATTGGTAATACTGGATTCATGTTTGACCTCCCTGATTTAATTGATTAGCACTGCCGGTCTTCTAAATATATGAAGACCAATACTTTCTGCTGTTGCTATTGAAACGTTATTAGCACCTGCTGAACAATGGACAACCAATATTTGTCCGTCAGCATTTCTGCCTACGACGATACCGATGTGATTGACCTTTCTTGTTCCTGGTGTTGCAAGAAAAGCTAGATCACCTAACCTTGCTGTACTGGCAGGAATACTGGTCGATACATTCCACTGTGCTGTTGTGCCATGGCCTATGGTTGACTCAATGGACTCAGCAGCCAATCCTGCATTCACGAATACCCAAGTTACAAAGCCTGAACAATCAAGACCAAAGGGACGTATTGTGCCAGTCGATGAGCTTCCCGGAGAAGTTACTTCCATATCTCTTCCAAAACGCTCATCCCATCCCATGGCAAGGCTTTTTCCACCCCAGAAATAATTCACTTTCCCTACTAGACTCTCTGCTGCTTCAACAACTTTCTCACTTTCAATGGTTATACCTTCAGGGATATAACTTTGTATGTCTTTAATTTCTTGCCCAGTTAAAAACGTTTTGACATTGCTTGATGCCATCAGTACACCATAACCACTTTGCCGCATTTCAGCAATCATCTGATTCTGCACATCATCAAATCCATATATTTCACCGATATCTTCTGCTGTCAAACTGTCAATGGTAATAATTTTCGTCGTTGTCGTAACTATTTTTGTCTTGGTAACTTTCTCTCCCTTGCCATTGGTTGTCGTGACTTCAACTTCTTTTGATGAAGTCTCATAAGCAGTGTTAATTACATTCATATCCCAGTAGACCTTTTTAAGCTTTTCGACTTGCTTATCAGATAGGACAGCAATCTGCTCAGCATCATCCTTTGTCCCATTGTATTTCACAGCGAAAGCAATCAATACATCTTCTGAATTATCAATGAGTGTGCCATCTTCACTTCCCATTACTATGGTTTTAATGGCATCAGCAGAAGAATCTGATTGCTCCTGCTGAATGCTATATCTAAAATCTTCTTTCATTTCATTCAAGACGCTAATAACAGAAACTGTTTCGTCATGACCACCAAGTATTGAAAAGAAGATAGCAAATGGTGAGGATAAAACGAGTAGAATGATAATAAAAGGAACAAGGCAGGCAATCAAAATGATTCGCCTGCCCTTTTCATCTGACAAAACTGTTGTAGCAACCTTTGCTACTACCTTTAGTGTTGCTGGATCTATTGCCATGTCAATTACTCACTCCTTTTGGGACCAATGTGCCAATCCATATATAAATCACCATCAATGGTCACATTGTCATTTAAATTAATTCTAAGCATGCCATCAGGGGTCCACATATCTATGATTTCTGAATAGACACTATACCTTCCATCAGGAAACCATAATGGTGTGAAATGTACTCTGCTATTAAATGTTGAATACTTATTTTCCTTGAAGGCAAATTCACCATATCCCCTTGTATCCAGTAACCTCCAGTAAGTGTCATAATGAAATTCAGGGAAATAGGTAATGACATTTTGAGCATTGGTAACGTGAGAACTTGGGGCATTGGTTGTTGGAAAAGTTGAAACATTAATATTAACACCATAGCCTGATTTCATAACCGCTCCGTCTGCGGTTGGAGATTTTTCATCTGGTTCCAATGACATCGTTCCTGTGAGACTGGCACTATAGTTTGTATAGTCATATTCCCAATGTCCTTCATCTACCCAATGGCCATTGTCAACCCATTCACCTTCATCTACCCAGCGGTATCTTCTGTGGCCTGGACAATAATCGTCATCTCCATCACCATCAGTATCTCTACATCCACCAGAATGATGATGGGTATAGTAATCTTTCTGCCAATCAGATTCCCATTCCCATTTTGGATGCCATACCCATTTAGGAATCCAGTTACAATCATACACGCCCCAGTTCGCAGTAGTTTTCTCTGCTTTTACCGGAATACTTGGTAAGGTAAAATGATCATTTCGGTCATTGGCTGTTGGATTTGGTGGTTCGCTCAAGCTTAAATCTACAACTTTACCTATTAAGGTAGCACTACGACTTGTTCCATCAATTTTTGCTGCACTGTTTCCACTAACATTTACTTGAATTGTTACGTCACCAGGCGTATTTGGAGTATGCCATTTGAGCCAAACCAGTTCTGAACCGCCACTAGGAATAACGACCTCAGTACTCTTTGAATAGCCATTTGCACTGATGGTTACAGTGGCTGTATTTTTAACTGGATTGTTGTAGGCAGCTTCACTTTCATGACGGTTATCGGGCGTTATGTCATCACTTGCGTAAACTCGAACTGACGTAATAACATCTGTGTCAACACGATACTCATAGTCATACTCTGTATCATTTTCAACGACATTGACCGCATTCGCCTTTAATAGGCGCATACCCCAACCACCGCCTGCTATGATACGATCTAAATCCCAATACACATTATCAGGAAGTGCTGACGTTACCGGATAACCAAACCAACTTTCCTCTAAGAAAATAGAATTGGGCAAATCAGAATGGGTCATTCCCGATATATATTGTCCGTCAGATCCACCCCTAAAATTAAAATACCCTAGCTTTTGAGCTAAGGCATATTCTGTGGCGGTAAAGGCTAATGTGGTTGTTCGGTCTTTTAGATATGAAATAATCACAGGTTCGTAAACAATCAGCCATGGTACTTTGTTCTGATATTTATCATTGACTTTGATAGGCAATATTTCTTCTGCTGGATAACGTTTTGTTTCACCTTCAATGGTAAAACTAATGTTTTCAACTAGACCTTCTCTTGAAGTTCCTTTTTGGGATGCAAAGGCATCAATAAAGTAATTTAATGTTGCTGTATCACCAAAGTAGGACTTAATAGCATTAATATTTCCACCATGGGTAATAGGAATTGGCGGAGGGCTATCTATAAGAATTTTAGGATTATTGTTTGATGTTAATGCATTCCCATTTTGATAGCCTACTTTACTTTCAATACCATAAAATACACTTGATGGCATTGAAAAGTTTGATGGTTTTACATAGATAGGTCTTGAGCTTAACATCCTCCAATCTGAGCTTAAACTTGTATTCTTATCAGCTTGATCTGACAATCCAACATACACAGATACCTTATACATATATTCACTGCCACGGTAAAAACCTTTACCCTCTAGTGCGTTACTGGTATCACCAGAACCTGTATCAGCATTATCATCGGCATATGCGGCTATCGAACTAATGAGTAGTGCTATAACAAGTAATGTTCCTAGTGTACTTTTATATCTTTTCATCATATTCATTCCTCCAAAAAAAGACAGTCCCCCATATTCTAAGAGACTGTCTCAAATAATTTATTTTCATTTAAAATTTATCCCCTGTGCCAGGAACATAATCACTTAATTCAGATCCATCAATTTCTTCAGCATTAACTGCATTAGCAGGATTAGCAAATGGATTTTCAGATGGTGGTACTAAATTGCTTTCGTACTCTTCCTCTACTACCGGCTCTGGTTCTGTTGATTCTTGAGGTTTACTCACTTCAACAACCTCTTCCGTTTCAACAACTAAATCTTCTTCATCGTACTCTGGTACATTTTCCATATCTTCTAAATCGTCATTAGTTTCTGGTTTATCCTTTGGTACTTCTAGTTCTGGTTTTTCTGGTGGTTCGGGCATTGGCTTTTCAATAGAAACAACTTCTTCGTTATCTTCTATTACCACTGTTTCTGTATCCTGAATTTTAGGAACTTCAACAATGGGCTTAACTTCTTCATATACTTCAATTTCTTCTACAACAGGCATGTTATCCTGATTTTCTGATGATAAATTATCCTTAGTAACTTCTCCTGTATTTAGCTTTGAAAAAATCAAAGCTCCAAATATTACTGCAACTATGATTAAAGATGTTCCTGTAACCAATGTTATTTGTTTTGAATTCATTTTTTTCATATCCACGACCTCCTTAGGTTTCGTTTATAATCAACTTTACTTCTTCTAGTTTTTCTTTGAGCATATCAACTTCATGTTGAAGGATTTTCTCCCCTTCTTCTGTCAATTGATAGGTCTTCTTGTTTCTCTCTTGGCTGGTTTCTTCAACCTGTTCTATGAGCTTATGGTCCACTAACTTTTTTAGTGTGGGGTACATGGTTCCAGTCCTTACCTCAAGTCTACCTTTTGTGATATTTAGTATATCTCTTGTCAGCTCGTAACCACTCATCGACTCCTTAGATAGTGCCAATAAGATATAAAAGCTTGGTTCATTCAGATTTATAGAAGATTTATTATTCATGTTCATCAACTCCAATAACAATATGTACAACATGTACAATCTATACATGTTCTATATATTCATATTATAATCAAAGATTTTATTTGTCTATACTTCACTTATTTTTTTAGAACTTAGGACTATACCCTGCATTGACTTTAAGTCGAATCTCCATTGGCGGTAAATGCTCCCATCCAAAGGATAAAGGTACAAGAAGTGTCACCCAGGCTTCTGCTTCAAATCCGTTGTTACTATCACTGGTTGCAAAAGGTGCATTATTAATCTGAATATCCAAATCATACAAGCGATATTCCAAATACCCACCTGAATATTTATTGCCACCAATCAGTCCCAGTTTATCACTTAATTTCATGAGCACTGCACCTGAATCAACTCGCTCGTCCCATCTATCCATCTCATCTAGCTGATAACCACCAGAATAGCCTTCTCTTAAACCATTGTAGACTTCATCATAGTTTTCAGTCGCTACAGCAATAACAGAGGATTGCAGGGCATCTCTGACACCACTTGCTATGATTTGTAATCTTAAGTATTCGCTTGCAACTGTAAAGAGAAGTATCAGACATAAAATAATGACAATGGCAAAGATCGCTGCACTGCCTTGTTTATCTTTTATGATTTTTATCACTTGTGATATACCTCCGATCTACCTGTTGCCTTAGCGGTCAGGGTTATCGGAAAAGACCCAAATTCAAAAAAGCCAATATCTACAGGTAAAGTTAAGACAAGGCTAAACTCTTCATTGAGATCAATACTCCCTGATGTAGACCAATTTACTGCTGGATCAATCCCTAGACTTGCCCTGAGTTCATTTTTTTTAGCCGTGGTTTCTGAACCAATGCGCCCTTCAATCTCTGCCACTCTTGCAAGCTCATTAGCAAATGTGTTTAAATCGCTCTTTACTACAAAAACAGGATAGACCTTAACTGCCATAGCAATGACCATCATAGCTATAAGGACAACCACCACAACATCAATATACCCTTCTCCCCGTTTTGATTTTAAAATTTCTATCATCTACATCACCTCTTTCTAAAATAGTTTCCCAAGGGTTTCAATAATCTCAACAAACATAACCGATAGATACATCATCAAAAAGCAAAAGAGCATGGCAAATGAATATTTTCTTATCTTTGCCGGCCTTTTCATGGCGATTGTCTTTAATCGCTGTAGCTCTAGCTGTTTCAAATCATGGGATAGCATTTGAAAATAAACAACGCCATCATCCCCTCTAAGTACACCAATAAGCCCACGAATCATTTCAGACAGCGATGGGCTGTTGAGCCTTGCTTCCATTCTTGTAAGGGCTGATTCATAGCTGCCTGATTTCATATCTGCCACGGTAATCTCTAGCTCATTTTTAAAACTCTTGCCTGCATTTTGCTTATAGGTTTCTAGGATATTCAGCACATTTCGATTGGCTTTTAATTCCTGGGACAAGGTTGAAACAAAACGTGGCAATTCAAACTCAATATCTTCCCTTCTTTTTCTGACCGCTTCATCAGCACTTCGGATTTCTTTGAAATAAACTGCTACTGCTAAAAACAATACGACCGGAAATACCATGGGGAAAATGAATAAAGCAGGGATTATAAAAAGTAACATCATCCCTGCCTTTAGCCAAGCTCTTGCAACAAAGGTTTCTGGTGAGAGCTTTATATTTGCTGATTTTAAAGTCGCTGTAAGTCTTCGTCTGCTGTAATCTGTCATATGGACTACTTTAGATAATCTAATCGCCCATTCATTGATTAACACTTCAAGATTCTTTGATTTTTTTCTTTCCCTTTTATCTATGACATGAACCGCTTTAACAGCTCGTCCTGAAGGCAATTTTAATAGGTCCTTCAAGATTAGATACACACCTAAAGAAAAGGATATCGAAAATAAAAGTAAAATTTGTACCATCTAATCACCCCTTTCTACCTCTTGTATTCCACAGGCTTAGATAATTTAACTACGGCTGCCAGTGAAATAAATATGACGATACCACAGACTGCCAGCACAAATTTACCGATGCCTGTAAACATCAAGGTATGGTACCAATCTTTGTTGAGCATATACATGAGTGGTATGTTGCCGATTAATAATATGGCCATGGTCACAAATTCTTTAATAGGTTCATATAGAAGATAATCAAGTTCTGCTGAGACCATTCTCATATCTGATAATTTAGATACAATGGGTGTCAGGGTACTTTTAAGATTTTTATCTTCTTGGCAATCAATGAGCGCATCCACCCATTCATGAAATACGGAGCTTTCTATTTTAGGTTTTAAACTTTCCAGTGCCATTTTTGTATTGGCATTTATAAGCTTCGTCTGTGTTAAAAAAGCATGAAACACATGCTGGACTGGTGGATTGATATAGTTGACGTTTTCTTCTATAGCCATGATAATACTCTCACTTCTTAAATAAGATGTTGTAATGATTGATATGGCTGTTTCCAGTTCACTGTTTAGTCCTTTTTTCCATTTTGTCGCTGTAAACTGGACGTACCAAAAAGGAAGTAATGAAAAACCAATGGTTAGTACTGGTACAAGGAACATATTATTTAGTGTAATGGCCCAAAAAAAGCCGATGGTCATAAACACTAAAGATAGTATGACGATCAGCATAAATAGATTCTCTTTATTGGTCATTTTTAGTACGTGTTTGGTTTCATCAATAAGCTTTTTCAATCCTTTTTTCTTTTTCTTACTGGTTAATGCTTTAATTCTTTCATTTAATGCCTGTTCCTTTTTAGCACTCTTTCTTAAAATGTCTGTTGCCATGTCAAAGGGGGAAAGTTCAAAGGTAATAAATAGACCACTCATCATGGCAATAAATGCGATAAACAATAAACTACTCATGGTCTCCACCTCCTTTAAACCCTTCTAAAAGGCTACTTGGCATACCATTTTCCAGAAGTCTTTTCTCTAAAGATAATGATATGTCATTGATCTTTTCATATTTTCCAATGATCTTAAGTTTCCCATCTACAACAGCATTGTCTATAACATTGAATTTATATAATGTCCTGATTGCTCTTGTTCCATCTTCTTTGATCTCACATTCGGTAATTTCCATGATATGCCTTGAGTTGTCTTCTAGCTTTTTTGAAAAAGCAACAATGGGAAAGGCTTCCGTTACCAGATTATAAAGGGTTCTTTCATCCATATCATAGCGCTGTTTACACAGGGTTACCATTCGATAATAGGTGGCAATACAAGAGCTGGCATGAATGGTGGTTGTCACACCATGGCCAGTCCTTGCAGATTCCTGTGCGAAAAAAGCTTCTTCCGATTTCATCTCAGCTACACAGATATAATCTGGGTTCACTGTAAGTCCTGTTTCAAGGAGTTTTACCATGGTAATATTTTGTTTTGGATCATCGCTATGTCGTGTTACGGTGTGGATAACATTATTGATAACTTTACCTTTTTCATTTTTCTTGACTAGATTAAATTCTCTTGTCCCGTTTTCAATAGTATAGAGTCTCTTGTTATCCGGTAGTGTAGAAAGAATCCAACTCATGAGAGTGGTTTTACCGCTAGACGTTGCACCTGTTATACAAAGGCTTTCACCATATCGATGTGCCAATGACAGGAAGTCTAGCATTTCTTCACTTGCCGTATTCTGTCTGATAAAATCCTCTTTCACCAGTTTCTTTGGATTAACAATACGAATGGAAACCGCAACACCTATTGCGGGATCAATAACACCTTGTCCTAAAACTGTGATTCTAATACGTTCAGATAGATGACCCACGACAATAGGCTGTGACTGGTCAAGAATCATACCGCTTTTATGAAGCAGTCTTCGGATGACATCAATGGCATGGCTTGGTGAATTAAAGGTTTCTTTTATCGGTAAAATTTCGCCATTTGAATAAGTGACCTTAATATCATTCCATCCGTTAATATTGATTTCTTCTATGTCACTACGAAAAATATACTTGGTTAGAAATGAATACTCTGCCATTTCTGAGTATAGGGTTTCTACCAACTCATCTAGGTTCATATCTTCAACCGCTAAGGAATAGTCCATCAGATACTTGGTGATGTAGGACTTCATCTGATCTTTTTGATTTTCGCTGTCATGGGATATTAAAATTGCATATTTTCCTGATATATATTCCTGCACTTCGTGAAGGATATCAGAAAATTCCCGGATATTCTTTGCTGAATCTAAAAACACACCACTCATCTACGCATCACTCCCTTTTTTGAGAAAAGCAATTTTAAGTTTCTTTTCCTTCTTCTTTTCTTTTTTCTCATGATCATCTTCACCAAAGAACAATATATCCATAAGGCTTTGAAGTTGCTTATTATATCCCTCGCTCTTTTTATCTGTTAATGTTTCAAAGAGCCTTGCTTCAAGTACTTGTCGCTCAAGTTCCTCACTATAATCCAGTTCATTCTGAATGCCCCCAAATCGATTACCAACAATATCTTTAGGCATTTCTGCTTTCACATTGGATAGTACCTTAATCTGATTTGACACATTGTATTTTCTCTCTCCCAATAAAGGTAACGAAGCGTCATAGAAACTAATGGCCTTTAAGTCTGGTGATATTAAACGAATGACTTGATCTGATAATTCAAGTGCACCTCTTGACAATAGATCATGGTGAAACTGACTGCTGCAATCCACAATAATGTGATCTGCAAGATGCTTTAACAGAATGAAAAAATCAAGGATTCTCTCTTTCCCGTAATCTGCATACGTTCGAATATTTTCTCCATGAAGATAGCTTAAAACACTTAAGTTCTTAGTATTAGGGACTGGAATGCACTTTTTCAAAATACTTTCTTGAGAAATCTGAATCGAAGACAACAATGCTCCCAATGACTGATCCTTTGTCTCTGTGAATGGAAGCACGGTATGAATAGCCGGTGCAAATGGGTCTGCCATGACCAATATGACACTTTTATTTTTTTTAATCAGTTCATTTGCAATCTTAATGCTCAAAGTGGTTTTCCCACTATTGGGATTGCCCCATATGGCAATAATTTTATTGTTCTTCATCATCACTTACCTCCACTTCTTCCTCAATTTCTTGACTATTTTCTTGTGTCTCATCTTGATTTATAGCATCCGTTTCATTTTTCTCAGCTTTTGCTTCATCTTCACTTTCAGACAAAATCAACTTCTGTTCGTCCAAGAACTTATCTGCATTTTCCTTTTCACCACGATACACAAAGACTATGTGAATTTTACCCTTAGCTTCCATCTCAGCAAGAAGTTTTGCCTGCTTATCACTTACCTTTAATGTCACTGTGGCTGGCAATTCTTTGTCTTTTTCTATTGCCTCTTGATCTATTTCATATTCATCTGTGTCAAGACCTGTTCCGGCTGTCACTGCGAGTACTTCTACATATTGAAGCTCCGCAGGACTTACTGTTTCTCTCATATCTCCAAAGTCAGAAACCATGACCGTAACAATATCTCCCGGTTCTAATTTTCCAGACATGCCAGCAGCGAAGCTTTTAATACTGACAGATATAGCTCGTTCACTACCATCAAAGTCTGTTAAATACTCATAATTTGCAAGGGGTTTACTTGAAATCTTAGAATTCAAAATATAATCACCTGCGTGAAGTTCTGTTAAGGCATAATTACCAACGATGTTTTCTTCCTGACGTAAAACTGTATCCGGCAAATTATATCCACCAATTTCAACTGTTTCTATCATTTTTGACGTTATCAGGTCACCCTTTTGAATATTCTCTGTTATTCTTGCAACCGATACTTTCTCAGAAATCACCTGATTGAATAAGGGGGTCAATCCAAAGCAAATAATAAGAGATAGCACGATACTGGCTATCCCTAGAACGGTCCTGTTTCTTAATATTTTTTTCATTGCTTGTATTCCTCCTGATCTTTTCTTTTATTTAATTACAAAATAGGCTATTATACAGCCTGCTCCTAGATGTGGGCCAAGTGGTATATTTTTAGTCACCTTTTTATTTCCAATCACGCTATAAGCGAAATGAATGATAAGCGCAAGCATTAGCCCCAAAACACTAGCCACATATCCAACTTGTAAGCCTAAGTAAAAGCCACAAGCACCCATGAGCTTAATATCACCACCACCTATGCTGTTTTCTTTAAGAAGTGCCATAATAAAATAAGGCAATGGAACAAGGATCAACCCTAATACTGCTGATACGGGTTCCATATCAATCAATCCAATAAGAATAATTAGCATAGGTATATGATCCGGTATTGTTCTTGTCCTAAGATCAATCATGGAAGCATAAGTTAATAGCATGATGAAGGTTAGCATTTGAAAAACTCCCATAGCTACCTCCATTCATCTTGATATTTGTAAGGATAATATTTTTGTGAATTGGCAAAGCGAACCATAAAGCCCACCTGATCCACTACCGAAATATTAGTATGGTCTTTTGTCAACATCATGACACTGCCTGCAATTGCCACAAGAATGGTGACAATGCTCACCACCATATTCTTAAAAATCAGGTAATACATAATATCAAGAATGCCAACGACTATGGTCACCATAATGGTTTTAAATAATTCTTCTTTACCGAACCCATCAAAAATCTCAACCCTTGTTTTCAATCCTTGGGGAATATACAAGGGATTCTTTTTTCTTTCTTCCATACGCACCTCCATCACATGTAATAACTCATGACTAAATCTTTAATCTGCCATATGCTTTCTGCTAAGATATAAAAGATTACTGTATTTTTCATTCTTTTCTTATAGCTGCTACTTTGTTCTTCATCAATTCCTATATGAATAAAGCAGTGAACGACTCTTAAAACTGCTCCTACACGAATTAAAAGGATGAAGGCATCAGCCATTTCTTTTAATAGATCCACTGCCTCACCATCCTTCTATTTTTTAAATACCGCTTTTCCCATTTGATAGATTCGAGCAGTTGAGTAAACCCTATTCATCATGCCACCGCCATCATTTCCACTTGAAACAATCAAGAATTCCTGCAAGAACTTTGGTGTCCTTAAGGCTAATAAAAGAGCTGCTAGCCCCCAAAACACATGAGCATTGAGCATTAATGAAACGCCCAGTTTCGCTAGTACAATCTGCACCAGAACAGCTGTTGTACTTTGAAAGAACTTTTGTATATAGGTTCTAAAGACTCCATTGTCTTGATCCATTAAACCCACACAAGCTAAAGGTAAACCTATTCTAAGAATTAGAATTTCAAGTCCTCTTGTGAGAAACTGTATATACAGCATAAAGAAGCAGATAAAAAAGATGATGGACACAATACCCGTGAAAATGCCTGCGCTCGTAATACCGGTAATAATGGTACTGAAGTCCGTTGCCATATCATTAGAGACCGTGGTAATTAGTTCATTGCTTAAGTCTTCAACAATTTCTGCCAACCAGCCATATAGTGTTGGAAAACTAATGGCGATGGCAAGTGACTTGAAAAACCCTGTAAGGAGCATAATAGGTTCAACCTCTGCATCACCTTCTGTCCATAAAATGTATCTCTCAAAACCTTTCTTTAAAAATTTTAAGACAATAAGAGAAACACCAAATGAAAAGAAAATATCAAATATGCCACTTATACCACTGGTTCCAAGAAGTGTATCCATATAGTCTTCTGCATGAAGGGCAATGGGAACAAGGCCATCTAAGAGTGTATTTACATATGCCAAACAGCCAGTTAATATGGCTCCGATTAATAGCATAATGACGTATTCCATTAATGTGCACCTCCTTCTCTGATAAAGTTTACAGGGGCAAAAAAGCCCCTGCTACTTTCGACTTCACTTTGATGAGATTAACGTACCGATACACTGCCAGTAAAATTAAACATGTCCTGGATACGTTGTCTCAAAGTAGGAAGAATCACATCACCGAAAAGAGCGTACAAACCCGCTAATAGCAATGCCCCGACAACAATTGAGATCAAAATTTTCACGGCCGAATCTACCATTCCTTCACCGCTATTTCCCGCAAGAACAGCTCTTCCTTTAACCATTACTTTTACCATTTCCATTTGTGCTTTGTTCATTAACTTTCTCATTTCATTACCTCCATAAGTTTAAATTTGTTTTTTATTTTTAATCGGGACTTTCCCATGATTAAACGTAGTAACCAATAATCAGATTAAGTGTTGCAGAAGCTAGAACTGCTCCTATAACAGAAACAATTACCGTAACAATACGGTTGTTCCACTTTTTCTGATCGATTTCATCTGCTGCGCTTCTTCTAATAAAGAAATAAATAATCAGTAAAACACCGACAATAGGCGCTAGAACCATCAGCCATGTTGTTACATCTTGAATCAATTTTTCAGTGCCTTTGACAATTTGACTGTCCTTAACCGTATCCGCCATAACTGGAACCGTTGACATCGTCATTACGACCAGCGTTCCTAAGATCGTCTTTATAAGACTTCCTGCTTTCATTTTTAGTGGTTTAAGTTTCACCTTGTTCACCGCCTTTCATATTTCGCATATAAACAAAATTCGATTTTTCTTCTTGGGTGTAATACTCCCAAATGTTCCATGTATCAATGGCATTAGAAGATTTTCTTACGTTACGTTTTTTTTCTCTTTTTTCACGCACCTTTCTGTTGTGTTCTTTGTCTCCAAGTCCAAAGAGGGTATTAAAAAACCACTCCGATAGATCTGGCAATTGCATCATTGCCGGGTGATTTCTCGAAGTGATTAATGTATAAGGTCTATTGATTCGTCTGATCTCATCCACCGTTAATAAGGCTCGGTGGGTCAGATTAACGCTATGGGAACTGGATGGATTAGAATATTTACCATGAGATGAACTTAAAGAATAAGTGGATACGGTATAGTTCCCCAGCTTCTTTGATATTTCATCCAAAGTTCCCAAATCATCTGCCTGAAGATAAAGCCAGGTTTCACAGTTGGATTTAATAGTGCCAGCGACTTCTTTACCATATTTCTCATCCAACTGCATAAAGCTTTGTAGGAATAAATTAAACCTTATACCCCTTCCACCACCAACCGTAAGTTTATTGGCGAAGTCAGGAATCTTCACAAAGTTACCAAATTCCTCAAGCATGAAGTTTACACGTCTTTTTAATCGTCCACCTCTTTCATCTGCATTTTTAACCAGTTGCATATAGCATTGATTAACAAAAAGACTGGCTAAACTATAATAGGTTGTCTTTTCATCAGGAAGAACAATAAACAGTACTTGCTTGTCTGTTCCCATTTTTCTTAAATCAAAATCACTGGCTTCTGACATAGAATGAATGAGTGGATTTGTAAATAACCTTAATGTTGTAAGTGCTGAAGTATAAAATGAGCCTCTGGTTTTACTTGGAGCAACTTCACTTATGGCCAGTAAGGCTTTTGCAGGATGATGTGCCGGCATGTTCTTCATGTATTTGATAATAGGCATTGCCCCATCCACCACTTTGCACATCTCACTGATGAAGAAATAGACATTGCTCATGTTCTGATATCTTCTGTCTTTACCATTACGATTGTCATAAACGACTGCCATAATAGCACTGGCAATAATGCTGGCTTCACCGTTGGTCCATATTTTTTCATTATGACTATTCTCCGGTACAAGGGCAGCTGTTAAATCCCATGTGACATCGACTGCTTTTGAAATATCATTTTCATCAATGGCATCAATGACTGGCTGTAAGAAGTTATACCGGTCACTCTTTAGGGGATTTTTAAAGTCAATGCAAATAACCTCATAACCAAGAGCTTCAAAATACGGATAGGTATAAGTGAAGATTTCACCTTTTGGGTCACTTATAACTAAGCTTTCAGCAGAAAGTCCAAGCAGTCCGACCGATTGGAGCACCACTGACCTTGTTTTCCCTGATCGTGTTGCACCAATACAGAGACTATGGGTATCCTCATCAATATAGAATATCTTTTCAGTATCAGCCTCTTTATGAAAGCCAACAACGATACCACCTTGGTTTAGCTTGGGTAACGAATATACCTGCGTATCGGTTTCTGGCAAGTCTTTTTCATTTGACTTTTCATGACTTCTTTCCGATAGCCTTTGAAGGGATTCTCCTTGGGATAAGCTTTTTTCTTTTGGACTGTTTTCTTTTTCTTCATCCTGCCTGGTCCTTTCCATTAATATTTTTAATTCGTTTTTTCTAAGCTTTATAGATTTAAAGCCTTTGTTCTTTTCTTCTTCTGTGAGCCATCTAGCTGAACCAAATTGCATTTGTCCTGCTCTAACCGGCGTTGCTATATCAGGAGTAATTGCTTCTAAATCTGATTGATAAGGTTTCATATTTGCCAGATAGAAGTAAATGGAGCACAGAAGGATAAAGCCTTGTAAATAGAAAAATAGCGACAAATGTTGACCACTTGCCGCCATACTTTCAAAACATGATTTTATTGGAATAAAGGTGAGCACCTTCATTTTTCCTGACAATAAAAAATGTAGGTTCGTGGAAAAATAAATATTTATCCATAAACCTACAAGAAATATTAGCGCTGATATCATCAGCTTCAGTTGTTTATACTTCATCTTTCACATCACCTCACAGTTCTATCCCGTCATCAGCAACCATTTCAAGATCTTCTAGCTTCTCATGGCGTAGAATCTCTGGCACAAGCAATTCAATTTTTTCAAGAATCGAACCGATAGCTTTTTCATCCTTATAATTCAAGTTACCATTAAGCCCCACATAGTTCACTAGGCTTGAATGGATTAATTTTAAGTCCGTTTCACCAAACATCCGATTGGCATTAATGAGTCCTGATCGTTTAGCAAAATCCTCTTTTGCACCTTCAAGACTTGTAAAATAATGCCCTAATGTAACGGAGTTACCATCATAGGTATATCGCCAAGTCACAAATTCAAAGCCATCCTGCATTTTACCCATAGCTAAAACATGTCCATCATGTTCTAAAATTTTACGATAGCCCTCTCTTAATCCATCTGCCTTCAATGGTTTTAGTTGATTGTAGAATTCCATTAATTTTGTCATTCAATCGTCCACCTTTCTACATACTATTTTCACTTTCTTTGTCCCAGTTAAGACCTTTGCCCTTCTTTGATTCTTCGATTTTTTCTTTGAGTGCCTCACCTTCCAGTGTTGATAAAGGATAGTTCTTGCCGGTATCTAATGGAGTATCCATTTTAACAAGTTGAACTGCCGATAAAAGCATTTCCATTTTACCTTGAGAAAGTTTAGCATCCATCCTTTGACTGTTTAATTCAAAAGCTTTTAACAGTGCTTCCTTGGTAAAATGCTCTGGAGGATACAGCTTTCTGTTTCTGCATTTTTTGCCCTCACCATTTGTAAAAGTAATATATTTTCTAGTATCACTCCAATCCACTTGATAGTCTAATGCCTTCATATTAGATATGAATTCCTCTTTACTTCTAGCAATCCATTTCACTTTTTTCACTGCTAAAAAGAGTTCATATTTCCAACTATGACCTTTTTCTTTAGAACGGTATTCACCCCGATTCACATGACTGCCTGATTTGCCCTGGGTAATAATCAATCCGTATTTTTTGCAAATTTCATCAGAATAATCTTTCATCATTTGGAGCTGCTCCGCACTTTGTTTCCACTTTATGCCTGTTTTCTTATTGACAGTGTTTACAACAAAATGGGTGTGAAGATGATCTCTGTCTGTATGGACTGCATAAGCAATTTGAAAACCTTTAAAGATTTCCATTTGAACCAGCTCATCAGCAATCTTTTTTACAATTTCAGGTGTCACCTTATCATAGGGTGCAAAGCTCTGAGTAAAATGAATAAATTGTCTGCCTTTAAATTTACTGAATTCTGACTTCACCATAGAAAAATCGTTATATGCCGTATTAACGTCACAGTTATGACCGCCTTTAAGATTTTCTTCTGTTTTCGCTGGATTGATAATATATTTTAAGACTCTGTTAAGCGCTGATAAGGTGTTGTTTTTCCCGTTAATAAATTCAATAACAGCCATAAGCGCTACATCTCATCTAATTCATGATCTAATTCATTGCTTAAATCCTTTAAATCCTCAATCATCTTCTGACTGAATTCAGATTTAACACCTACAGCCTCATATAGATTGGATAGTGCTTTAATCATCTTTTCAGGATTCTCTTCAAAAAGTTTTGATTTCCTGATGTCTTGAGATATTAAAAAGTCTTGTCCTTCAGCATATTGTCCCTTAATTACAACATCCACTGCATAAGAACTTTCAGTAATGCCTATGGTGGTATACTTTCCATCTGTCGGTAATTGATTAAAATAATCAGCAGCTTCCTTAAGATCATCCATCCATTTGCAGCCATGTCCAAACCGATAAATATGATAATTCATTTGTCATCACCTCTTCCCTTTCACTAATTTGCATAACTCATCCCATAAACCGGTGAATGCTTCTCTTGTCTTCGTTAGATTAACCTCCTTGATTTTTCCTTGATGGGCTAATACGGTCAACTGGTTTAAGTTGTTACCGATTTTAGATAATTGATGATTCATCTCTTTAATGTCATCAAAAAAAATAATCTCCTTGTCCAGTGCGGATAGGGAGACATATCTGCTGATGCTTAAATTTGCTTTTTTCGCTTTACCTACAATCTTTTGATATTCTTTTTCTGTAACTCTTAAGTTGATTCGCCTTGATTTATTCATAGCATCACCTACCTTTATGAGAATCAACTGAGGGTTTGGGAGCAACGCTCCCAAGAATTAAAAGGGTATGGGAAACTCCCATCAAGCACAATGTCATACATTGTGGAAGCTTGCCCTCATGAAAGCAGAGCTTTCCTATTCGGTCTTTGGGCTATTGAAAATAAAAGTCAGATAAACTCAATCTCCATCTCTTCATCCAATTCCCTAGAAATTTGCTTTTCAATATTCCCATTAAATCGCATATCGATTCCACCTTTGGCAACTAGATAATTCTTACGATCCAGATTACAAAACAAATCTCTTGGAGTTGTGTACTCATCTTCATAACCGTTAAAAAGATTATATGCAAGTCTAACCAAGGCCTTACTACTAGAACACAAGTCCAGTTCTCCATTTGTTAGAATTTCTGGATTAATTTCATGATTCTTAAAGTTATAGATATGTCGAAACTTTGTAAATAAATCTTCGTTCCCTCCAATGATATAAAAAAGTGACATCCTCTCTAAATCACTTGGATGGGTTCGGTCTTTTAAAATCATATTTTGAAAATTATAAGCATGATCTTCATTTAAAAAATACATTTGCTGCCTCCTTTCAAAGCTCCATTTCTTCTTCAATATCCCTTTCTGTTTCATACCTTACTTCTGGCTCTCTTGCTCGACTTTCCTGTAGATTGCTTTTTATGGTTAGTAGATCCTCATTAAAATCCTTACCTATTGGACTATGCCTTAAAAGCTTATAGTTCTCATGATATTTCTCATTAAACTGCTGGCAAGCAAAATGCCCTGCTTCGTCATTGTCGAGGCAGAGCATAATTCTATTAATCTCTGGATGCAGCTTTAAGTAATATTCTAATGCTCGATCGGCTACACCTCCAAGTGAAATCATATGATGTTCAAAAGAATCAATCCCATGATACTGGAGCAAAGTTAAATAACTCATTAGATCAATCGGGGATTCATAGACACATACCGTTGCGCTGCATCCCTCATACAAAAAGGGGAATGCCTTATCAGAGTTTTTTACATCTCCCCGATAGGAATTCCCCCTCGTATTGGTACTGCGTACACTGGCGTACTTGGCTTCATGGTTTTCATCATAGCCTACAAAGACACAGCTCCTATGAGTATTTTCAAATAACTTGTCTTGACTGATAAAATCGTAAACAACTTCTTTATCAATACCTCTTGATTGTATGAGATAGGCAATGACATGTTTATAGGTATCATTCTTATCCGGCAATACAAATGATCCTTTTTCGTCAACAATCGGTTTAGGTCTTGGTGTAAAATTACTTTTTTCTGTACCAAGAAGTGTATAAACTGCATCTACCCAGTTCTTGCCTTCCATTTCCATAACAAATTGAATAGGACCACCGCCTGCATCTTTAGAAAACCAATTCCATTTTGCACCGGTAGCATCGATATAAAGTCCACCATAATCTTTGACTTTATAAGAATCACCCACCTTCTTTAGATTAAGCCCTAATTGTTCAGCATAGGCAATGAGATTGATGCTGTTCGCTTCACTAATTTCTGCTTCTGTAAATCGTTTCAAAGCTTAACACCCCTCATCCATATCACCAAAGTTTATTGTTTCGATATCTCCGTCAAAGGTTTGAATCACTCGTTTTAATATACCAATTTTCTCATGTTCTTCAATGGCTAGTTCAATTTGATTATGGTGTAATAAAAAGGCTTTAATGCCATAATCTAAAATATAACCTTTAATCTTTTCCTTTGTTTCGCCTGTTGCACCAAGAATCCACGTAATATTTTCAGCGTTATTTTCTCGAATTTGTTCTGTTCTATTATTCATCAAATATCCCTCCTACAATTCCATCTCTTCATCCACTGAAATATATTCAACCTGCTCTTCTTCAGCTACTGATAATTTAATAGGTTCGTAATTTGCAACATCCATTTTATTACTTGGCAACACATCATTTTCAGCCATAGAGCTGAAGCTATATCCACCTACAATAATGTGATCAATTACATTGATATCTAACGGCTTAAAGATATCAACGATACGTTGTGTTAAAGCTACATCTTCTTTAGAAGCCCTTAAGCTACCACCGGGATGATTATGTGAAAGAATGATGCTACTACAATCATTTGCAAGTGCCATTTTAAGAATATCTCTTGGGTATACAACTGCCATATTAGTAGTGCCTTGCGACACAGTTCTAAGCTCAATGATGCTATTGCTGTTATCTAAAAAGGCAACTAAGAACCTTTCCTTGTCTTTAACACCACCAAGTAGTGATGCAAAGTATTTCCCTGAATCACTAGGTGATTTAAAAGTGATTTTCTCATTTTCTTGATCCAGCTTGAGCACATTGTAAGAGGCAATGAATTCATTTAGCTTATTGATTTTTTCAAGCTGTCTGTCATTAGGATCAACAACACCTGGATGTTCTAAGATATTAAATGGATTATTTTCCTTTGCATAACTTTTTAATTTACTCATTGGAATACCAGTCAGTTTATTTAAGCTTTGAAAGAAGCTATCTGAGTATTTTGTTTTAGTTGCCATATCACTGTCCCCCTTCCAATGTTTCTAACGATTTTGCCTTAGCTTCAATTACTTCTCTAAGTGCTTTAATTCTGTCTTTTTCAACTTCTTCAACATCCAAAGCATCAATGCTTGTAAAGAATGTCTGAATACCTAATTTTTCTACCGCTTTTGTCACTTTCTTTTCTGAGTTTTCCGAGAGCTCCAACACCTCACACATCAGCTCAATGACATTTTCTTGTTTGACATTTTGAATCATTTGTCTAGTCATTAAATTCAACTCCTTCCATTTAAAAAGCAGGGGTTTGCCCCTGCTAAACTGTCATTTCTTCATCATCTTCAGTTATCACATCTTCATTAAAATCTTCTTCACTCACTGCTATGCCATCATCCCCTTTATCCATGTCCAGTTCAGCGTTCAGTTCAAATTGTCGCTTTAACTTCTGCGCTAATGCTTCCTCATACATAAATGGTTTCTCCCATTCTTCCTTGGACTGGGTCATGTTTCTTTCATACTCATCAATCTGGCTTTCTGTTTTTTCAATGCGCTTTTCAAGGCCTTCTAAAAGATTTTCAAGCCTGACCATATTACCGTGGGGACTATCTCCAAATTCAACTTCGTACTTTTGCTCTGCATGAAGGATCATCTTATGCTGACCAAAGAAATTGTTCTTTAGGATTAAGAGATCAAAGCCATTAAATGTACCCACATGGGTTTCTTTATCTGGCTCAAGCCTTGATAATATCACTTGAAGATAAGTTCCGGCTTTTTCTCTTTCATCAAAGAATTTGCCATCAACATTGATTTGAAACTCTTCTGTCTTGTTCATATCACGCTTGCTGATGTCCTTAATCAATCCTTCAAGACGCTGTTTTGCCTGTTGAATCAGTTTAGGGTATTTATAAGTGAAATTATCCTCCATGGCATACCTTCTACTGTTGTATTCAGACTTTAAAAGGCTTAAACGACTGACTTCATTATCAATATCCATCTTTTCTTTGATCAAAGGGTTCCCTGTTGCCAGTGCTTTAACTTCTGCAAAAGATAGTACCGTTTCATCAATGTCCTCTGCATTTCTAGCAACGGATTTGCTGGTCATGATTTGACTGATAAACCGCTGTTTGTTCTCAACAATTTGCCACAAATAACTGTCAAATGTCGACTTTGTCACGTATTTATAGATATTTACAGCTTCATTTTGATTGCCTTGTCTTAAGATTCTTCCTTCCCGCTGCTCCAAATCGCTTGGGCGCCACGGGCAGTCTAAATGATGAAGGGCAATTAAACGATCTTGAATATTGGTTCCTGTGCCCATCTTGGCAGTTGAACCAAGGATAATACGTTTGTTACCACTACGCATATCAGCAAATAAAGTTTCTCTTTGTGCTTCACTATTGGCATCGTGTATAAAACAGACCTCTTTTTCTGGAATACCTCTCTTTATCAATGCTTCCTTGATATAAGGATATACAGAAAAACGCCCATCTGTATTAGGCGTTCCTACATCACAAAATATGATTTGTGTTCCTTTAAAAGCATGGCTTTCCTTATATTCTTCAAAGACTTTATCAATACACTGATTGACTTTACTATCTGCTTCATTAGGTGCTTCATCATAAAGGAGTCTTGGATCAAGGCCTAAAAGTCTTGCTTCATTAGTTATCTTAAGCATGTTATCAATCCTTGGATCAACCATACCATTTCGAATATCACTTGCCCTTTCAACAAAGCTTTCCATAATCTCTTTTGTAAAATCACTGGACTCAGCTGAAATCAACTTATGTTTATCACCTTTTAACTTAGGAATAGGTAAATTAAGCATATCCGCTGTTTTTACATCTGCCATATTTTTAAAAATCGTCATGAGTTCCGGTAAATTCGAGAACTTAGCAAATCTGCTTTTATAGCGATATCCTGTTCCTTCAGGAGCTAATTCAAGACTTGAAACCACTTCTCCAAACTGTGCTGCCCATGCATCAAAGTGATGAATTCCTCTTGCTTCAAGCTCCTTATTTTGAATATACCTTTGCATCACATACATTTCCGTCATGCTATTACTGATGGGGGTTCCAGTGGCAAAGATGACACCCCTACCTTGATTGATGTCTTGGATATACTGGGTTTTCATGAGCATATCCATGGATTTTTTACTACGTGTATTAGATATTCCAGCAACATTTCTTATCTTTGAAAATACAGCACAATTCTTAAAATAATGCGCTTCATCTACATAAACGCAATCTATTCCAAGCTCTTCAAAGTTAATCACATCATCTTTCGGACTGTCGTGAAGTCGTTTGATTTCAGCTGTTAGTGAAAGTTTGAGTTTTTCCATCTGCTTGATACTCCACTTTTCGCCATTACTCTTTTTTGCATCAGCAATAGCAGCAGAGATATCATTGATCTGCCTGTGTATCATTTCTTCCTGACGTTCTTTCGAGACAGGAATTTTCTCAAACTGCGAGTGCCCCATAATGACAGCATCATAAGCACCAGTAGCAATACGACTGACAAAACGTCTCCGATTGGATTTTTGAAAATCTTTCTTTGTGGTGACTAGAATATTAGCTGATGGATAAAGCCTTAAGAACTCACTGCCGATATGCTGCGTTAAATGATTTGGTACAACAAGAACTGCTTTATTAATCAGTCCCAGTCGCTTTTGCTCCATACAGCTGGCAACCATTTCGAAAGTCTTTCCTGCACCTACAGAATGCGCTAGAAGTGTACTGCCACCATAGATAATCCTTGCAATAGCAGCTGTTTGGTGTTCTCTTAATTTTATATCTGGATTCATGCCTGGCAATTTTAAATGACTGCCATCATATTCTCTCAGGCGGATATTGTTATAGTGCTGATTATAATAATCCACATACTTTTTACGTCTCTCTGGTTCTTTAAACAACCATTCTTTAAAGGCCTGTTTTAGTAGCGATTGTTTTTCTCTTGCTAGCATGGTCTCTTTTTTGTTAATGACATATTTGATGGTATCTCCATCTTCAACACGGTCTTTAACCGTAGAATTTCTAAGATTCAAGCTGTCTTCAATGATGTAGTAAGCATTAATTCTAGATGTACCAAAGGTTTCTTTGGCTGAAACTGAATACCCATCTAATCCTTTGTTCTCAACTCCAAAGCTTGCATTGTAATTATTGTAATGTACTTTGATTTCGTTTCTGCCACCGGTATTGTGATAATATCTCGGTGTTTTCAAGGTCTCATAGATGAACTGTTCATAATCTGCTGTTTCAATCCATGTGGTTCCTAACCTTACATCGATATCACTGGCCTCAAGATCAATGGGTTGTACTTTTTCTAGGGCAGGCACATTCTTTAAAAAGACTTCCGGATTCATATCCGCAAAGACTTTAGCAAATTTAAGCTTTTGTCTTACATCACCTGAGAGATATTCATCAGCCGTTTCCCAACCTCTCAAAGGATCATTTTCATCATATTTTTCAGGGTTCAAATAGATGTCTTGTTCAAGTTCCTTAATGATGACTTGAGGTTCTTCATCATAAAGCTCAGCCATAAATGGAATATCCACCATGCCTTTTTCATTTAAAGATGCTGTTAATGCTTCAATTGCAGAATCTACATCGGTAATAGCTTCATAAGGCTTAATGGTTCTTTTGGTAAACATATCTGCCTTTGTGACATAATGATCTTCATCCTCCACTTCTAGAGAACATAATAGTGGATAGTCATTGTCATCACGAAAAGCACTGGCATTGGGTCTTGAAGTAATATAATCATAGTCTTTAACAAATGCATCATAGATTTGATTTAACTGGTCTTGAGCCTTTTCAAGTGATTCTTTAGTACAGCCTTCCGTTTGAAGTGTAATGATTTCTCTAGTTATATCTCGAATTGCCATCATGCCTTGTATCCGTTCAAGGGTTTTACCGGTATAATCCATTCGTCTCATAATAGAATTTTCACGGTAATAAAGTTTGTCATCAATAAAGGCATAACAATAGTTCTTGTACTTAGGATCAGCAGGTATGTCATTGCTGTCCTCTTTTTTTGCCTGCTCGTAGTAACCAATTTCAGCTTCAAGATGGGACACTGCTTCTGTTAGAGCTTCTTCTAGATTAAAGTTACTATCTGTATTCACACACGTCGTATAACGACTGTCTCTACCAAACATCCTTTCATCAAATACCATCTCACCAAGCATCATATGGGGATGGTCAATAAAATATTGATTGACGGGGACCCCATTTTCATTATCTACAACCGATAGCCAAGTTGGTAATTCCACCGACCGACGTTCTCTCTTTTTTAGAAAAAGGATATCTGCTGTTACATCGGTATTGGCATTTTCCTTAAATGCTGTATTAGGTAATCGTATAGCACCAATTAATTCAGCTCTTTCAGAAATATACTTCCTGACAGCTTGATCTTTTTTATCCATGGTTCCCTTACTGGTAACAAAGGCAATGATGCCACCAGGACGCACTTTATCTAGGGTTTTTGCAAGGAAATAATCATGAATCATAAAGTTATGCTTATCATAAAGTCTGTCATATACTTTATAATTACCAAAAGGCACATTACCAATGGCTACATCAAAAAAGTTATCTTCAAACTGTGTTTCTTCATAGCCTTTGACTTGAATCTGCGCTTTCTGATAGAGCTGCCTTGCAATACGTCCGGATACATCATCTAGTTCAACCCCAAAAAGTTTTGCCCTATTCATAGAATCAGGAAGGTGGGAAAAGAAATTACCAACACCCAGGGAAGGTTCCAAGATGTTTCCCTTTTTAAAACCAAACTGATCAAGTGCCTGATAAATACTTTGAATAACAACAGAGGATGTATAGTGGGCATTAGGTGTTGAAGCTTTTGCACTATCATATTCTTCTTGTGACAAGATTTTTTTTAGTTCACCGTATTCATTGCTCCAACCACTTGCCCCAACATCAAAAGCTTGTGGCATACCACCCCAACCAACGTATCTAGCTAATATGGACTGTTCTTTGTCAGTGGCCATACGGTTTTCTGTTTCAATAACTTTTAGCGTCTTAATCGCTTCAACATTGGTTCTGAATTTTGTTTTTAGCCCACCAATACCGATTTCATCTTCAAGTGAAAATTGATAATTAATTTTTGTAGATTGTTGCCTTTCTTGATTTTCATCTGCAAATGGACCTATGGATACAATGCCCCACTTTTCTTCTTCCGTCAGTGGCTTCTCATCGGGCAGATAGTCCAAAACAAAATCAACACTTTCTTTTCTGAAAATTGGATAACCAGTTTGCCCTGCAAAGGTTAAATCCATGAGAGATACAGCATTGTTATCATAGTCAATGGATTCGATTTGAAATTTTCTCCCCTCAATATCCACTTCCATGCCTACTTCTAAGGGATACTCATGAAGATCCTCATGTTCTAGGTCCAATAAATCATCCTTTTCTGAAGGTGGTTTAATAATGATTTCATGACCTTTATCATCAAAGGTTGGCTCTACGTTAGCCTCGTCTACATCCTCTGAATAATAAGCCTTATAAACAATATGACCTTGCCTAGCAATATTTGATAACCACTCTTTCAGAAAATCATTTAATTCATCTTCTAAATCAGGATTAATTAATTCATCACCCTGATACGCTTCATGATAGATTGCCATGTTATCTTGCTGAAAGGTTGCTGCTGTTAATGTCTTTTGATTATGGTCCACAATGAGTTCCATATCCGGATCACTCATTAAATCTCCATTTTGTTCATAATAATGGGATAGAGAGATTCTATTCTCATATAGCTTTTCAATGACAAGGTCCATAAAGCCAGGTGCTTTTAGCTTCATATAACGATAACGTCCGTTTAAGATCCCAGGGGCAATCTTCATTAGCTTTTTATAATTCTCATGTGCAATGTCATTTTCAGCGTAATTGATGTCAAATAATGTTGGTTGATAAATAGCTTTTCTTGTTGGTGGATTATCATTCTTATACCGAGGTTCAAAGTATTTACCGTTATCAATTAAGGCATCAATACCGGAAGTAACTTTAGCCCAAGACAAATGAATTTCTTTATCGGTTTTATAAAGATCAATGGTAATTCCTTTACTGTCGTGATTTTCAAAACCGCTTAGATTATCAGAGAATGTAACCGAGCTACCGCCAGTCCCATGTTCATTTTTTAGAAAGTCTGCTTTTTCTTTTGCAGTATATTCTTCTGAGAAGAAATCAACAATCCGTTGTTTCCCACCTTCAAATCCAGAACCTCTTAGGAGTACCTTTTCAATAAGTTCATCATCTGTTAGCTCCACAAAAAAAGAGCTACGCTCTGGTAGCTCTAAATCTTTTGCTATCTCTCTTTGAAGATGATTTCCTGAAGAATCATCTCTTCCGCTCTCGTTCTGATCATCTCTCTGTGACGATAAGTCTGATAGGTGTTGGTTGGATTCTGTAATGGTTCTTCCTGTAGCATCTGGTCTTGAAGTTTCTCCATCCTCTCCCATGCTTCCTCGTTCACTTGATGCATCATTGGAAGCAACGTCCCTTCGGTCACTAGATAATTGTACCGATTGATGTGTTCCTCTTTCAGGTAATTCATCGCCATTTGCCCGTACTTCCCTAGTGGCTTCTTGTCGTAGCTTTTCTCCCTCGATATTTGAATCTGAGGATGATAAATCCCTTGTACTTCCTGATAATTGAGTTCCATGGGTTTCATTGACATTCACACTCCTTTTTTCTTTTTTGATGGTTTTAATTTCTCTTTCAATTTCTCTTAAAATTTGCTCTGAGATGGTACTTGTCAGATAGCCTAGTCTTAAGATTAATGTTTTTGAATCAAAATCTGTTAGTGTATTAAATGCATTTAAATTACTTAACTTAGGTTCTTCAATACCTGAGCGAATGGATGTCATGTACTCTACACTATCCATAAGAGACTGCATAAACTGCCTTGTAACGCCTTCAAGGGGTAATCCCGATAATTTGGTCTTAGACAATTCTTTTTCAAGTCCTTGCTGGATATCTGAGGCATAAGCAAGGACTGATTCATGGGTCCGCCTTGCAATCCATTCTGAAAAGGTATTTGCTTTAAAACTTTCTAGTAATTGTGATTCTAATGCTTCATTTAATTTCCACACTTTAGGAATGGTATGCGGCTGGCCATGGGTATCTTCAATATCAAATAGGTATTTTAGTTTTAAATAAGCACTTTGATCATCAAAGACTGCAATACTCTTAGCACCCCTGTTAATCCACCTACCAATACGACGATTCCAGATTTCCATATCTGCAACTAAAGTAGCTTCAGGTCTTTGGGCATATATAAGCACGGTGTTATTAAAACTGTGCTTATATATCCTTGCATGAAAGGTTAAAAAGTCTTTCCATGCCTGCTCATCTTGCATGATTTCTTTCAAGATGTAATCATAAATTTCCTTAATTTCTGTCAGTCTACTCAATCATCTCCTCCCCCTCCTCAATGTCATGTGATTGATTTTTCATCTGGCTAAAGTAAAATTCCAAAGCTTTTTCAATTGTTTTTTCAATAGCCTTCTTGTCCTCATTTGGATTAAAATACTTTGAAATGATTGTCGGTTGAAGCTTAAATGGTTTCACTTTACCTCTACTTTTTAGCATATCACCACTGATAATCTTTTGGGCTGTATTCCAGTTTAAGTTTCCCTCTTTCTCATGCTTTCTTAAGAGAGCCGCTTTTTTCATATCCACTTTAAAGGTGTTTTCAGAAATAATAGCCTCCACCATTTCTTGATTTTCCTGTGATAGATAAGAAAGGTCTACACCAGCTCGCATGGCAATTTTGCCTTCATCAACTAAGTCTTTGATTGCATCGCTTAACTTATCAATACGGAGGTATCTTGCTACCGATGCTTGAGAAAGATTATATTCATTACCTATCGTTTCATGCGTTCTTAACTTTTTATCCATTGGATAAAAAGTTTCTTCACTTGCCAAGTTAGGTGCTTTAGACAATTTTTCAATTTCATTTAACAAATCAGTTCTAACACCTTGATTCTTCATCGCACTATGTCTTGTTGAAATAACTGTTGCTCTTTCAGAATGAGCTAATTCAGAAAAAGAACGCTGCATAATGTTTGTTTCAGTGACAATGAGTGTTGCTTCTTCCTCAGTGAGCCCTTCTTTGATTACCGTTGGAACTTCTGTTAATCCAGCTTCTTTAGCCGCATTTACTCTATTATGTCCAGATAAAATCTCATATTTATCATCCACTTTTCTTACTACAATGGGAACGATGACACCAAATTGCTTAATGCTCTCAACCATGTCGTTAAACCGGTCTCCTTCATAAAGCTTGAATGGATGATTTCTAAAAGGGATTAGGTCTTCTAGCCTTAATGACGTTGTGCCATCTGTTTTTTCAGATGGCACTTCACTATGATCTTCACCAAATATTGAGGCAAAGGTTTCAACTTTTTTCATTTTTGTTTTATCCATTAGTAATCAACTCCTTTGTTAGTACCTGATAAGCAACAGCTGCCTTGTTCGTTGGCATATAATCTACAATACATTTACTTTGAAGATTGGCTTCTCCTACTTTTACTGATTTAGGAATTCTAATATCAAACACTTTGATATGCTCACCATAAGCTTCATCCACCATCTCAATCATGTTCTTGGATAGATTGGTTCTTTCATCAAACATAGTTAGCAGAATTCCTTCGAAAGTAATCCTTGGATTAATTCTGCGCTTTATCTTCATAATTGTTTGAAGCAATAACTCCAGGCCTTTTACAGATAAGTACTCAGGTGTTGCCGGAATCAATACGCTGTCACAAGCAGCTAGTACATTTAATGTCATTAAACCTAATGATGGGGCTGAATCCACAATAATGTAGTCATAATCAGGTCTAAGCTGTTCTGTGATTGTTTTTAGAACATATTCTCTGCTCATAGTACTGACCAAGTTCATTTCAATGGCTGACATTTCAATACTGCTGGGGATGACATCCACACCATCTCTATTTAGTATGTAGCTCTCTTTTGGTGGTAGATCATCTTCATTCATAACAGCCATCATCAGATGGTACAGTGTTGTATCCAGTGTTTCAGGCTTTTCAATACCAAAACAGTCCGTCATTGACGCTTGGTTATCCGTATCGATTGCGAGTACCTTGTAACCCTCCTTTGCTAGAATCGTCGCTAAATTCCTACAAGTTGTACTTTTGGCTACTCCACCTTTTTGTGAAGCAACGGCTATAATTTTGCTCATGATTTTTTTGCTCCTTTCTGATATTCACTTTATAATGTGATAATACATTTTATAATTAACACAATCAATATTTCACTTATTTTACTTTTCTAAGCTTTTCTAAACACCTCTTTATTCTGCAAAAGCTCATTTTGCAAAATCATTGCAGATATTCACTAATAGGTGTATTATCTAACTTAGGTAGGTGATAATTAATGAAATTAACGATGGGTGAAAAAATCCGGATTTTACTGAAAAGAAAGAATGTAACGATAATAGAACTTAGCAAAAGACTTAAAACCACAAATCAGAACATGGCAAATAAATTCAAAAGAGATAACTTCTCTGTGAATGAATTAGAAGCGATTGCAAAGGCTTTGGATTGTGAGTTTGAGGGATTCTTTGTAGATAAGGATGGGGAAAGGATTTAAATTTATAACATATTATATAACTACTAAATTGGGAGGTATCATGAGTAATTTTATCGATTTATTTAAAAGTTTTTTAAATGGTTATTTTGAGGTTAGAAATGATTTAAGAGAAAAAGATGTTATTGAAAAAAGATTTGGACTAAAATCATCAAAGATCTATACACTTGATGAACTCGGTATATTACACAATGGTATCAGTCGTGAACGAGTTAGACAAATTGAAGCTAAAGCAATTAAGAATCTTAGTACTTTGATTAATGGAAACGAATTAAAAAAATGTAATTACATATGCGATAGTCTATTAACCACTGAATATATAAAACTATCCAAGTTTATCGTTGATCAAGAAGTGATTTTAATGGATGAACTCATTACTTTTTCCAATAGCGGCATCAATGATATTCGCCATTTAAATTTGGTCACAAAAATAATGGGAATTAACAGTACACTTTCACCAAATCATGATTGTAATATCTTAATATCTTCAAACTTGGATAAAGGGGTATTTAAAAAAGAATTAAAAAAAGTTTTTGAATTTTTAAGACAACATATTGTCTATATTTCAAAAGATGAATTACTAATTGAAATGAAGAAAAAGCGAAGAAACTTTGATCATAATTACATTCTATTAGCGTTAAACAGTTTAAAATTAGAGAAGATGATAGTACATGATGATGAACTTTTAGCTATTAGCATTGATGATTCATTTTCTGCAGGTGATATAGGCTATAGAATCCTTTTTAAAAACCGACATCCAATGGAAATATCTGATATTTATATGGAATTCAATAAAATTATACAATCCAAAAATCTAAGCACCTCTAAATCTATTAGAAATCTAACAAATCAGATGGCAACGCATAATAAAATAGTAAATATCGGAGCAAAACAATGGGCACTTAAAGATTGGAATCATGACAAGAAATTTATAAAAGATATAATCAAAGAAGCTTTTCACAACAGTGGTAAACATTTATCAAAAGAGGAAATCATATCTTTTGTAAATAAAACAATACCACATATAAAAAGTCAAACTATTATTTCTTATTTGAGCTATGATGACTTTTTGAAAATTGATGGTGACTTCTACATTTTAAAGGAATGGAAAAGTAAATATACAGATAAAATTATTAAGACTAGACGTCGCCGAAATTTCGATGAATTACTATTAGCTACATTTACTTATTATGATAAAGAAAATCTCACTACCGATGAAATCTGGAATTATATTAAAGTCAATTTCGATTCCCCAAAATACTATTTAAAATCATACCTTGAAAAAAGAAAATATTTATACCATGAGATTAAAGAAGATATTGATTGTTGGACTAGGAAATCTAACTATAAAGAAATACTAAAATCCAAACGTGGTAATAAAATCAAAAGTATTAATGAACTAGCAACACAATATTTATATGAGAATAACGGTAGTATGGCATTATATGACTTAGTTCATTTTTTAGTTAAAGAACATGGGTACAACGAGAAAACCTGCTATCAAGCATTATCTAACAATCAAACCGTTGAAAAGTTCTCTAATAATAACATAATGATGATTTCAGTATTAGATAAAAAAAACTTAAACGTTTCTTTGATAAAAGTTTCAGAACTTGAATTTGAGGAATTTTTAATGAAATCACAAGCTGAAGAATCTTGCTATGATTTCAAACAAGGATTTTTGAACTTATCCGAAAAGCGTGAATTTGATAAGAAAAGTTTTGAGAAAATAATGAAGAATATATGTGCAATGGCTAATCATGGAACTGGAATAACTGGTAGATTGTTCATAGGAATATGCGATTCCGAAAATGATACATTAAGGGTAGAGAAATTAGACAATATTGAAATCGTAAGAAAAAATGGAAATGGAATTGCTGGCCTTCAGAGAGAAGCTGTTATTCTTGGCATCGATTTAGAAAAATATCAAAATTATGTATTGAACAAAATCAATGATTCAATGATTCCCCAAAAGTTAAAAACTCATATAAAGTCAAACTTAGGTTTTATTCATTATAAGAACAGATATATTATGATGATTGAAGTAAAATGTATTGATGGACCATCTTTGTATAACGATACTGAATTATATATACGCAAAGGGCCAAATCTTGAATATATAGAAAATAATAATCCCGAATTACAACACGTATATAGAAGATGTTTTCAACCAAATTACTCTAATCAAATGTAAAACTCATCTAATAAAGACAAAAACAGCCTGTTTAGTATTGTAATAGTCACATTACCCGTTTCGAATATTGTATATCTACTCATTAATATCTACACAATACAATATGATTCATTTGATACTGCATATTCAATAAGATATAATTATAATGTCATCTTACCAAGTCTTATTTGTTGCACTGGTTTAGCCGGATTAATTACAGCTATTGATTTGGAAATCTCGAGGGAAACTCCTAACAAGCTAATCAAGAAACTCACACTAAATGGAGGTAGACTTATGACAGGTATTTCAGCAGTAGTAACTATGGTGGTAATTAGCACTCATGGAGTCTCCAGTAGTCTGTAATTTGACAGCTTCAAATAAATTTGGATAGAGTGCTAGGGTTCGAATCCCAAGACTCCACTCAGAGACCACTAATGTGGTCTCTTTCAATTTCAATTGATCAACTATCTGCACATGAAATAAGGGGAACCTCTTTCGAGATTCCCCTGCCAATTTAATATATTATATTATCTCATATCACTATTATCACTAATAAAATGAGTCAAAATGGAGTCAAAATCACCTTCTGAACCTTACAACCCCAGCGAAATCAAGGGTTGTAGCGTTTGCAATCGTCATTCCCACTCAATCGTAGCTGGTGGTTTACTGGTGATATCATAGCATATACGGTTCACATGGTTTACTTCGTTGACGATTCTGTTGGAGACTTTGGCTAGGATCTCGTGAGGGATTCTGGACCAGTCTGCGGTCATGAAGTCGGAGGTGTCAACGGATCTTAGGGCTACTGTGTAATCATAGGTTCTCTCGTCACCCATGACGCCAACACTCTTAAGATTGGTTAGTACTGCAAAATATTGGCCAAGACCTTTTGAGATGCCGGCTGCTTTTACTTCTTCGCGGAAGATGTAGTCCGCTTCTCTTAAGATGTCCAGCTTTTCCTTGGTGATATCGCCGATGACACGAATGGCAAGTCCGGGACCTGGGAAAGGTTGTCTGGATACTAAGAATTCAGGGATGCCAACGGCACGGCCTACATTTCTTACTTCATCTTTGAATAAATCTCTAAGTGGTTCTATGATTTCTTTGAAGTCTACGTGTTCTGGTAGACCGCCTACATTGTGATGGCTTTTGATAACGGCTGCGTCTTTTGTACCGCTTTCGATAACGTCCGGATAGATGGTCCCTTGAACCAAAAAGTCGACCACACCGATTTTCTTAGCTTCTGCTTCAAAAACACGGATGAATTCTTCACCGATGATCTTACGCTTGGTCTCAGGGTCGGATACCCCTGCAAGTTTGTCAAGGAATTGCTTTTCGCAATTGACACGAATCAAGTTCATGTCGAACTCTTCACCAAATACCTTCTCTACATCATCCCCTTCGTCCTTACGAAGTAGACCGTGATCGACGAAGATACAGGTCAATTGCTTACCTACGGCTTTGTGAATGAGCATAGCTGCAACTGATGAGTCTACGCCGCCTGATAGGGCACATAATACTTTTTTGTCGCCGATTTTTTCTTTTAGGAGTTTAATCTGATCCTTTGCAAAATCACTCATAATCCAGTCTTGGCTACAACCACAAATGTTAACTAGGAAGTTCTTAAGCATCTTGGTGCCTTCCGGTGTATGGTTGACTTCCGGATGAAACTGAACCGCATAGAGTTTTTTACTTTCATTAGACATGCCGGCTACCGGACATGTTTCTGTGGATGCTGTTATTCTAAAGTCACTCGGTGGACTTGAAACATAATAAGTATGACTCATCCATGCTACAGATGCTACATCAACACCTTCAAATAACAAGTCACTTTGATCGACTATTAAATCTGTTTTACCATATTCTCTTGACTCGGCTCTTGCAACACTACCACCAAGTAGATAACCCATCAACTGCGATCCATAGCAAATACCTAATATGGGAATACCTGCATCAAAAATGGCTTTGTCAATTAAGGGGGCATTTTCTTCAAAAACAACAGAAGGTCCGCCTGTAAAAATAATTCCTTTTGGATTTCTTGCTATAATTTCCTCTATGGGTGTTTCATAAGATAATACTTCTGCATATACATTGACTTCTCTGACCCGTCTTGCAATCAACTGATTGTATTGACCGCCAAAATCAAGCACTATGATCAATTCATGTTTCATTTTGTGTCCTCCTAATTACTCCTCGATTATAAGAATCATGATTATAAGAATCCTGTTCTTTATCATACATGGGCAAGGTTGTACTGTCAAACGTTTTTTGTTATATTGTGTTTAATGTTCGGATAATAAAATAATCTTAAGTCTTGATATTGTCGCATTCAAAATCACCTTTTTTTAAGGCCTCTATGATAGAGGCTTCATCCACACAGTTACTGGGAAAGATATTGTAGTAACAACCTGTGTGCTCAATAAAATGGCTGTCGGAATTGGTCACCATGGGACGTTCTAAAGTCCTTGCTAGAAGACGTCGTCTTTCATAGTTTTCTCTACCAATATTCGATGAGAGCACCTCGACTGCATCCGGTGGATAATCCCATATGTTCACATTTACTTCATCTGCAAACCGATAGGGATGAGCTAGAATAATGGCGCCACCCTTCTTTCTTACATAAGTATGCAGGTCTTCATACTTCCAATGCCTGCCTTCAATCTTAGGATCATGAACCCCAAAGACAAGAACATCCTCATAAGCACCTTCCATAATCGTAACTTCAATCCCTTGATAGATCTTAAGGGGTGCGTATTGCTTATTATAGTCTTCTATTACTTCCTTTGGAAAAAGCGTCATGTGGTCCGTTATAAATATGACATCTAGTCCCTTTTTTATGGCACTTCTAATCTGTTCTTCGGCTGTTGCCATAGCACATCCTGAATATTCACTTGTATGTAAATGAAAATCCACTTTCATTTTCATTACCTCTTTCTACTTTTAATGCATGATTAATCTTGTCTGGTTCATAATATTGGCGTCCCAATCCTCAATGACTGCTTCATCTCTTGTGATGCAGTAGAAAAATAAACTTATGTTTTTCTCTTCATAGTGTTTGACGTAGATGCGGCCTACCATGTCTATAACAGCAAAGTCCTCTATAAAATTCTCTACAACTGAGGAGGCTTTCGGCGGCTTTCCATATTGAATATAGGCTCTATGGTCTGTCTTATAAGTATGCATGGACCCATTGACCTTAATCCTTGCATCTATGACCAACCAATCGGGTTCATTAAACAGCTCTGCCTTTTCTTCGGAGATGACTTCATATTCAAAAGTATTGTCATAACTACCGATGCTCTCAAGCACCAGCCGCACCATATCAAACTCCGGCACCTTACTGATGGCTTCATGGTCTGCCTCGCCATCTATGAATCCAAAAGCTTCCTCAGAGGCTTTGCTGACACCATAGGCACCGTAGAAGCTATTATAGTAAGGGCTACCTACGTCATAGTAAGAGGCATAACCTTTAAAAGGTGAGAATTGGCCAAAATTATATAAAACGGTCATACGCATGGGTTCGCCCATGAATCTAGAAAAGCCTCGGTCATCATTAAAAGTCATGACAAAAGGGTACCAGTCTTTCTCTTTGGTTTGAAGGCCACCTGGGATCTTAATCTGAATGTTCTTATCCTTTAGCAAAGAATAACCGGATTCATAACGGCTATAGACACTCATAACAATAATGCTCTTGGCCCATGGGTAAACCGGTGTTTGCATGATTATTACAAACATCATTATAATCATACTCACAAGGATGAAGCCTCTTTTTATGACTGTTCTAAAATGTCTTTTATCTTTTTTTGATGTTTTGCCCATATGAATCCCTCTTTTGCTTTCTATTTGTATAGTATAGTACATTCCTGGGATTCTTGCCATCATAAAACGTCAAAGCATCCATTTAACAAGGTTTATCTTACAACCTTAGTAAATGGATGCTGATTGATCAGTAGGGTAAGCGAATGCTAATGGTGGTGCCTTTACCCTCTTCACTTTGAATATCAATGTCACCGTTATATAACTCTACAATATGCTTGACAATAGAGAGACCCAGTCCCGTACCGCCTGTTTTTCTGGTCCGTCCCTTGTCAACTCGGTAAAACCGTTCAAAAATTCTACTAAGATGTTGATGTTTGATACCAATGCCTGTATCCTCAACTACAATATTCAGAAAGTTTTTATTTCTAAAAACTTGTAACTTAACATAACCTGCATCTGTATACTTGATACTGTTATCGAGGAGGTTAATAAGCAGTTGTTTCATACGATCTCGATTGCATTCAAAAGGAGTGAGGTTTTCTTCTACCTTCATAATTAACTGAACATTTTCCTTGTCCTTTGGCAATATATCTACCACTTCATTCACAATATCCGAAAGATCAAATGCCTGCAAGCTTCGCTCGCCAACGAGGGACTCTATCTCTGATAGTGTTAGAATATCTTGTATAAGATTAGCCAGACGATCGGTCTCAATATCAATGATGTCAAGAAATCGATTGGCAACAATTTCATCTTTGATGGCGCCGCTTTTTAATGTATCCACAAATCCTTTAATAGATGTCAAGGGTGTTTTCAACTCATGAGTTACATTGGATACAAATTCTCTTCGTATATTCTCAAGCTTTCTAATCTGAGTTACATCTGAAAACATGAGCAAGGTCGCTAAGGCTTTGTTTTTATTTGTTTTGGAAAAAATGGGGGTTGCTACAATTTCTATAATCCGATTTTCATTATCTTGATGTATAATAGCTTCACCAGATACATATGTTTTTTCTTCTATGGCTTTTTCTATAATGTCAAAGATGGATAGCTCTCTAATGAGTTCATATATAAGTCGGTTTGACATATCTTCTTTTGGTAAGCCCAATAACTTCGTAAACCGCTCATTGTAGAGGACAATCTTATAATCCATATTTACAGCTACAAGTCCATTGCTCATACTGGTCAAAATTGATTCAAGCTCTGCATTCTTTTGTTCTAAGGTCCACATATTTATTTTTAGATTGAAGGTCATGGTGTTAAAGGCTGTCGCAAGCTCACCGATCTGATCATTACGATCCATATAGATTTTCTCATCATAATTGCCTTCTGATATAACTTTTGCTACCCTGGTTAGTTCATTAATTGGTTTCATGAACCTATTGGTAACCACATAAGCCGCACCGATGGCAATAAAAGAGCCAAAAATCGCACTGATCAGAATGATAAAAATCATATCTGTGGTAATCGCTTCAATCTCACTGACCGATAAAGAAACCCTAATAATACCCGAGAATTCTGCATTTTCAAGTGGTCTGGCATAATAAAAAAAGTATTTTTTCATGGTGTTACTATAACGCATCTCCGATGATTTCTCGCCTGCTAATGCCTTTTTCACTTCCGGTCTGTTGGCGTGATTATCCATCGTCTCTGCATCATTAAAGGAGTCTACCCATACAAGACCCGATTGATCAATTAATGTGATTCTAAAAGTTGTAATCTCTGAATAGTCATCAATAAAGCTTTGAAAGTCCTCTTTTGAAAGATTTGAATCCTCCATGGCTTTGTGAAGCATGTCACTAATGGTTATAGTTTCTTTTTCAACACGTTCAAAGAAATAATTATTGATTCTACTCCAGGAAAGTCCAACTGAAAAAATGACCGTTACAACGATTAGAATAATATAGGTTAATAGTATTTTTCTTTGCATACTTATACTTATCCTTTTCCTTTACGCGTATTTGTAACCAACACCACGGACCGTTTTAATATGTTGTGGATTTTTATCATCCACTTCAATTTTCACCCTTAGGTTCCTTATATGAACATCAACGGTTCTGGTTTCACCATAATAATCATAACCCCATATTTTTTCTAAGAGGTATTCTCGGTCAAACACACGACCTCGATTCTTTGCTAGAAGGTATAAAAGTTCAAATTCTTTTAATGGTAACTCCATATTCTTGCCTCTTACTGTAATCTCATGAGTTGTACGATTAATCGTCAGATCTTCTAGCTTTAATATATCTTCCTCCGGTAAAGTGCTACTCGTATTTTTAGATAGTGCTTCTGTTCGTCTAAATACCGCTTTTATACGCGCACTGAGCTCATGGACACCAAAAGGTTTGGCTATATAATCATCAGCCCCCATTTCAAGACCCAGTACGGTATCAATCTCTTCTGATTTTGCAGTTAGCATTATAATCGGTATTCCTCTGTGGGCATCATTGGTTCTGATTCTTTTTAACACCTCTAGCCCATCGATACCTGGTAGCATAAGATCAAGTAATACCAAATCTATTTTTTCTTTATCCAAGATGTCTAAGGCTTCTTCACCGGTTTCAGCTTGAATCACTTCATAACCACTGCTTTCCAGATTGTATTTTAGGAGTTCTAAAATATGGCCTTCATCATCAACGGTTAATACTCTTTTTTTTGACATTGTGTCACCTCTTAGGTTTATTCAAAATGCTTTCCTGTTATATTATAGGCAATCCATTCTGAAATATTGGTAGCATGATCACCCATACGTTCAAGGTATTTAACGATAAACATAAAGTCCGTACATTGTTTAACCACAGTTGAATCTTTCATCATGTAGGTTTGTAGCTCTTCAATAATGGTGTCAAACAAATCATCAATCTCATCATCCATTGCCTTGACTTCTTCAGCTCTGGCTAAATTCTTACTAATACAACTGTCTATCACTGCTTTAATCATATCCTTAACTTTATAAGCCATTTTGGGAATGTCTTCTAATGGCTTAAAATAGGTTTCTTTACTCAATTTTATGGTGTATTTGGATATATCTTCGCAATGGTCTGCAATACGTTCTAAGTCTGTAATGATTTTTAAAATAGATGCAATGTCTCTAAGATCAGATGCAATAGGCTGTTGTCTGGCGATAAGCATGATGCATTCTTGTTCAATAATGCGCTCCATTTCATCAATAATATCGTCTCTCTTAATAACTTCTCTGGCTAATTCAACATCTTGATTGAGCATGGCTTTAATCATATCATCAATTTGCTTTTCAATGGTTGCGCCCATCTTAACCAGATTACGATGTAGTTCATTCAGTTCTCTTTCAAATTCATATCTAATTGGCATAACTACCTCCAAGGTTTTTCGCATCGTTTATTATATTTTATCACTTGTACTTTTTTATATCAACCAAATCGTCCGGTTATATAATCCTCTGTTTTCTTGTTCTTGGGATTAGAAAAGATGGTTTCAGTCGTGTCAAACTCAAGTAACTCACCAAGCAAGAAAAAAGCTGTCTTGTCAGATATTCTAGCCGCTTGTTGCATGTTATGTGTTACGATAATAATTGTATAGTCTTTTTTTAGTTCGGTTATTAAATCCTCTATCTTTAAAGTAGATATTGGGTCAAGCGCTGAAGTTGGCTCATCCATTAGAAGCACTTCCGGTTCTACTGCCAATGCTCTGGCAATACATATTCTTTGCTGTTGACCACCAGAAAAAGATAATGCATTTTGCTTTAACTTGTCTTTACATTCATCCCATACAGCCGCTTGCCTCAAGGATCTTTCAACAATTTCATTGAGAATGGCTTTTTTCTTAATACCATTGAGTCTTGGTCCATATGCAATATTATCATATACACTCATTGGAAATGGATTGGGTTTTTGAAAAACCATGCCAACCCTTGATCTTAGTGTGATGGCGTCTATCTTCTCATATACATCTTCACCATCCAAAAATATTTTGCCGTCAACCCTTGTGCCTTCAATTAGATCATTCATGCGATTTAATGCCCGTAAAAAGGTCGACTTACCACAACCTGACGGACCAATAAAAGCCGTGATTTCATTGGTCTTTATTTCCATTTGGATATTTTTTAATGCCTGAAACTCTTCATAATAAAAGTCTAAATCTTTTATTTGAAATTTTAGAGTATGATCGCTCATATTTACACCTCTTATTTATATATTTGGTTATGGTATCAAAACTATGTAGTTGAATTTAGTGAAATTTAGTTTTGACTCTTTAACCATATTTGAAACTTATTTACCTCATTTTTGAGTTCTTTGAAAGTATATGAAGTTTCTTAGTTGACGTTACAATACATACAGATAGCTTGATGGGTCTATTATTAATTTCTTCTTTGAAACTTATTTCTAATTATAATGGCGGACGCATTTAATAAGAATAATACTACAAGCAGAATAACAATGGTTGCAGCTGCAAGATTTGCATATTCTCTTGTAAGAACTGTATCTAGCGTCCAATAATAGATTTGTATTGGCAAAGCTGTAAAATCGTCCATAAAACTTTCCGGAGATTTTAATATTAGTGTTGGTATACCAAGTACAACAAGAGGTGCCGTTTCCCCAATCGCTCTTGAAAGCGCTAATATAGATCCTGTCATAATACCCGGTATCGCCGATGGAAGCACTATTTTTCGAATCGTTGTCCACTTTGTTGCACCAAGTCCGTATGAAGCTTCACGCAAGTAATTCGGGACTGCTTTTATGGCTTCTTGACTAGATACAACCACATTGGGTAGAACCAATAATGAAAGGGTTAACCCTCCTGCCAATATACTTGATCCCAGCCCAAACATTCTGCCAAAAACCGTTAAACCTAGTAGTCCAAATATTACCGACGGAACACCGGCCAAATTAGATATGTTAAGACTGATAATGGAATGTAGTGTTCCCTTTTTCGCATATTCTTCCAGAAAAATAGCTGTTGCCACGCCAATCACCATTGTAACCGGCGCAACGACAACCATGAGCATAAATGAACCCATGATGACACTTTTGATGCCGGCCTTTGCAGGATTAATAGAAAGCCTTCCTGTAAGAAACTCCCAATCTAACCAACCAATACTTGACTTAATAATATTAAATAATAACAACCCAAGCACGAATATAATAAATATGATGGTTAAAGAAAACATGCTCTGAGCTACGATGTTAACAATTTTTCTTCTTTGTAATCGCTCTTGTGACTTGCCTAAATCAATATATTTCTTGTCATTTTGAAAACTTTCTCTTCCATGCTCCTTAAGAGTATCTACAACACTATCCATTTTTAATACTCCCTTCTATATTTCTTTGTAATATGTCTTGCTAATAGATTGGTTAACATTGTAAAAATAAACAACATAAGACCAACAGCGTACAAGCTATAATAACCAATGGTGCCGCTTCCTGCATCACCACTCGTAAACTCAACAATATAAGCTGTCATTGTTTGCATGGGCTGCATGATATCAAGTGTAAACTGTTTCGAGCTACCACTAGCAATTGTAACAATCATGGTTTCTCCAATTGCCCTAGATATTGCCAAAACAAAAGCTGCAACGATACCTGATATGGCTGAAGGCACAATGACTTTGGTAGCGACTTCTAACTTTGTTGAGCCAAGTCCGTAAGCGCCTTTTCGTATATAATCTGGAACGGAACTCATAGCATCTTCTGACAAAGATGTTACAATGGGTATAATCATAATACCCATTACTATACCTGGTGACAAAGCATTTTTAGCACCAAGATCGGGTAGTAATTTCATTAGTAAAGGTGTTACTGTATTGTAAGCAAAAAATCCATAAACTATTGTCGGTATTCCAGCTAAAACTTCTATAATTGGTTTAATGATTCTTCGCATCTTAGACGACATAAACTCACTTAAAAATATAGCGGATGTAATTCCTAAGGGAGCTGCAACCAACATTGCAATTAAAGATGTAACAATTGTACCTGTGATTAAAGGTAAAAATCCAAAACTAGGATCTTTTTTTAAGGGTTCTAATTTTGTACTAAAAACTTCTGAAAAAGGAACCTCAGCAAAAAACCGTGATGCATCTACAACAAGTGTTAATACAATACCGATTGAAGTTAGAACTGAGATTGAAGCAATCAGAAATAAAATTATTGGAACAATGTTTTCAAACATCGGGGTTTTACGTATTTTCATTGTGTATTTTGTATCCGTCATATTAACACTCCATTTCAAAATATTACATAAGGGAAGCTTTCATAGATTTCCTTGTTACGTTTGTAACTATGTATGGCATGTGAAAGTTAATTATACAGTTTTGACACCTTAATCCTAAGAAACAACAAGGTAAGACAAGAAGCATATAACCCCTTGTCTTACGCTTGTAATATTTTAATAATGATTATTTAAGTGCATCAAGTTGTGCTTGGTATTCTTCGTACATTGCATCAGGAAGTGGCGCGAACCCATTATCGCCAGCTAGTCTCTTGGCACCATCAAATGAAACAACATATTTTGCAAAATCAAGTACTTGTGGCTTTTCAAGAGCATACTTAACATTCAAGTAAGTAAATACCGGACGTGTGAACCCTGCATAATCAAGATCTAATCCAATCGTCTCAACATTAGGCTCAACAGGACCATTACCAAAGTCAACTTTAACTGCTTGTAGTATATCTGTGTTTGATACATAGTATCCAAAACCGAAGAAGGCAATCGCGTTCACATCATTGGCAACTAAGTCAACAAGCGTGGAATAATCTTGTTGCAAATTAGCTGATGCTACCATATCTTCTTTACCAAGAATTACTTCATAGAAAAACTCATAAGTACCGTGATTTTCATTTGGACCGTAGAACTTAATTTCTTCTGCTGGCCATTCAGATCGTATGTCAGCCCAAGTTGTAACATTGCTTGATGCGAGGTACATATTTATGATTTCTTCTTTGGTCATTTCTGTTGCCCATGTATTGTCTTTATTGATAACCATTGTTAAACCGTCATATGCAAGAACGAACTCATATATATCTGTACCCATTTCGTAACCATTTTCTTTTAATTGTGCTATTTCTTCGTCTTTAATGGCTCTTGATGCATCCGCAAAATTCAGTTCACCTGGAATGAATTTTTTAAAGCCTGCTGATGAACCAGCTCGACCTACTTGTACGGATACATTTTCTTGCTCATTAACCATATATTCTTCAGCGATGTTTGCCATTAAAGGATAAACAGTACCTGATCCGTCAACAATAACAGCACCTTCAAGTTCAACTTCTTCTGCTACTTCTGTTTCTGTTTCTGCTACTTCTGTTTCTACCTCAGTTGTTTCTGCTGCTGGTTCTTCGGTTGAACCACAACCAACCAAACTCATTGTTAATACGCCAACTAATAATAATGCTAATAATTTTTTCATCAAATCCTCCTCTGAATTATATAAAAAATAGTTTATTTCTGTTCACCATTGTGAAGAACAGTACTTACTTAAGATACCACGGGCTAGTAAATCCAATATGTTTTATATGTTAAGCTTATGTAAAGTCATGGATAATAAGCAAAAAAAAATAACGTCCATATGGACGCTATTTTTTACTTTCTCAGTTGAGTTCTTTCCTTATCCTTTACTTATAATTCATCCGGAATATAGCCTTTGAACTGGGCATGGTACAGTTTGCTATATAATTGATTGTTATTTAATAAGGTCTCATGGTTGCCTTTTTCTTCAACACCATTTTCAGTGATGACCAATATCTCATCCGCGTTCTTAATTGTAGATAATCGATGAGCAATGACCAAACTGGTTCTACCCTTGGATAGTTTTTCCAGAGCCAATTGCACCTTTTGTTCTGTTTCATTATCAAGAGCCGAAGTGGCTTCATCTAAGATCAAAATCGGCGGATTCTTAAGAAATACCCTAGCAATACTGATCCGTTGCTTCTGACCACCTGACAACCGAAGTCCTCGCTCACCTACTATCGTATCATAACCATCTTCCAAACCTATGATAAAGTCATGTATCTTTGCGTTCTTTGCCGCTTCAATAATGTCAGCATCACTCGCATCGGTTCTACCATACAAAATGTTCTCTCTTACAGTACCGGCAAAAAGGAATATGTCTTGTGACACCAATCCAATATTTGTTCGAAGAGAAGCCATGGTCACATCTCGTATATCTATACCATCGATGCTTATTTTACCGCCATCCACTTCATAAAATCGAGGAATCAAGTGGCACAAAGTGGTTTTACCTCCGCCGGACGGTCCGACAATTGCCAATGTATGTCCCGGTGTAACCTCCAAGTTAATGCCATCCAAAACTGTCTCATGATTATTATAAGAAAATACAACATCTTCAAAACGTATATCTCCTTTAATGTTTTTTAGCTCTATGGCATTTTCCCGGTCCATGATTTCCGGTTCGGTCGCCATAATCTCCCTAAAGCGTTCAAAGCCCGCCATACCGGATTCATATTGTTGAACAAAAGAGGTTAACCTTCTAATAGGAATTAAGAAGTTGTTAATATAAAGCGTAAAGGCAATCAAGTCAGTATAGGTCATCTCACCTTTATATATTAAGAAGCCTCCAAAACCAAGGGCTATCACATGAAGGCTATTGGTCATAAAACTCATTCCTAACATGAAAATAGCCATTGTTTTATAGGCTATGTTTTTTGAGCCTCTAAAAATCATATTCCCTTTGTCAAACTTATCAATCTCATAATTCTCATTGGCAAAAGATTTGGCTACACGAATACCGGATATACTGCTTTCAAGATCCGCATTAATACCCGCCATGCTTTTTTTGACTTCTTTGAATCCATTGGACATTTTTGTTCGTTGTTTAATGGCAAACCATATTAAAATCGGAATAAAAAGATAGACGGCCAATGCCAGCTTCCACTGAATCATAAGCATGGCAATAAAAGAACCGACGAGCATGATGATTGAAAGGAAAAGGTCTTCCGGCCCATGATGTGCCAACTCCGTCATTTCATTAAGATCATTGATCATTCTAGACATGATATGACCGGTCCTGGTCTTGTCATAATACTTAAATGAAAGCTTTTGAAGATGGTTAAAAAGCTCCTTACGCATGTCGTACTCCATCCGAACACCTAGTATATGGCCCCAGTAGTCGACGATAAATTGAAATGCGGAGCGTACCACGTACATCAATAATAAAGCGCCAATAAAAATCAGAAAAGGCCGAAGGGTCTCATCTGATGTGGGTAAATATTCATTAAGTACCTGTCTTGATAGCATTGGATAGACAAGGTCAATGGCCGCTATGACAAGGGCACTTAACATGTCTAGGATAAATAATTTTTTATGTGGTTTATAATAACTGATGAATTTTTTATAGTTTTGTTGACCTGCCATACGTGCCTCCTTGTAAAAGCATTTCTATATTTAAACACATATTATTGGTAAGGCATTATAACTATGTTTCTCTAGCTTAATATACAGTTTTGATACCTTAACCCTTCATTAGGAACCAAGATATTATAACACAGGATACACTAAGAACCAATAAATTATTTTTATCGTCCACCTTTTCAAAATCTATTGACACTTTCTTCCAACATATGATAGAATGAACTTCGCGAATCAAACAAGATTCATGCAGTTGTGGCGGAATTGGCATACGCGCTAGACTAAGGATCTAGTCCATATTGTTTGGGTAGGGGTTCAAGTCCCCTTGACTGCACTAAAAAAAGCATTTACCTTTAGGTAGATGCTTTTTTTAGCTTATATGGTGGGACTTGAACGTGGCCTGATAGCAGAAGATCCTGTGAATCTTTTGCGGCGGAAGTCCCCTTGACTGCATTATAAGAAATTGTCAACATAAAGAAATAGAGACACCATATATGGTGTCTCTATTTCTTTGCCTCTATTTTCATTAATTTAACTTCGTTTTGACTCTTGAACCCATATTTTAATCTGTAAATAATTGTGTCCACAAATACCCATGCTCAGTTCGGGCTACAACACCTATACCGATTTTATTTAGATTGGGATTAAGAATATTCTTTCTATGTCCCGGTGATGTCATCCATCCATCTACTACTTTTTTTGCCGTCGTATGACCTGATGCGATGTTTTCTGCCAAACATCTATAAGGAACACCGTGCATGGCTACTATATCTACCATGCCACCATGAACCGGAGAAACATGTTCAAAATAATCGTTAATCAACATATCGTTGGATTTAAAGTAAGCTGCTTTTTCCAATTTGGTATCCATGATTAACTTATGTAGCCCTGCTTTTTCTCTTTCTATATTAATCAGTCGAAGGACTTCATAAGATAGGTCTTGATTTTTTATGACTGACTGAACATGACCTTCCGTATCCATCACGACTTTATTCTTTGCGCCGTCCCAAAATACATTAAAATCAAACGCCAAACCCATGTCTCTAAGTTTATAATAGGTATTACCTTCAATAACATAACCTGTCATAGACAATGGAACACCGTTTTTCATGATTTTTGCTTTACTGACGCTTACTTCAGTAACCGCGTTAACATTTGCTGATGATTTGCTGACATAGCCACCTAAATATGGCTTGCCTGTTTCTATTATTATAGTAGCCGTTTCCTGATTCCATTCTACATCAAATGCTTTTTGACTGTCTTTAACATAATGCGCTATGTCTCTAAGCATGAAGTAGTTGTAACCTTGGATGTTATAGGCTCTAGGTGTAATTGTTTTATTGTCGACCACAATATTCGCTGTTGTGGCTACTGTATGTATCGACTGACTTGCGTGAATGGGTATCATCATCGATAATATTATACTCAGAACGGTCAAACCGGTCACGATTTTTTTTCTCATTTATAGAGCTCCTTAGTCATTGGCTTAAATAGATGGATCATACCCTACATTATGACTAGCTAATCCCCTCTTGTCAATCCTATCCGCCTAGTACCAATGCCTCATTATTAGCTTATTTGACTGTATTTTGTAGTAACAATTGACCCGTAACATTAATAATGCTATTATTTTATCTAAGCTTTAACTTTTATCCTATTTTTTCCAATACTCATTATTATGTAAACCAAGGAGGCTTCAATGATTCATATAGATAATTTGAACTATGTATACCCAAAATCAGGTAAACACGCTATTAAAGGTATTGATTTTAATATTGAAAAAGGTGAAATCTTCGGTTTTTTGGGACCTAGCGGAGCTGGAAAAACAACTACCCAGAGATTAATCATCGGTCTTCTTACAGGTTATGATGGCCAGATTGAAATACTAGGTAAGGAACGTCGTCTTTGGCAAAAAGATATTTTCGAGAAAATCGGTGTTGCTTTTGATTTTCCTAATCTCTATTTAAAACTGACGGCACTTGAAAACCTTAAGCTCATTGGTTCCTATTATAAAAACTGCCCTAAGGATTTTGATTCGCTACTGGACATGGTTGGTTTACTAAGCGACAAGCACCAAAGGGTTGAGCACTTCTCTAAAGGCATGAAAATGCGCCTTAATTTTATAAGGTCAATCATGCACGATCCGGATGTCATGTTTTTTGACGAACCCACCTCCGGATTAGATCCTGTTAATGCCCGTATCATCAAAGAACAGATTCTATATATGAAATCCAAAGGTAAAACCATTTTTTTAACCACCCATAACATGACGGTTGCAGAGCAGCTCTGTGATCATGTTGCTTTCATCAATGATGGCGTTCTCTCTGCTATTGATACACCTTCCAATTTAATGGTTGAACATGGTACTGCCTATGTTAAGCTACGGTATATACATAACCAGCAAGAAATGGAGACTGCCTTTCCTCTTAGCGGTATTGGTGATAATAAAGCCTTTAAAGAGATTTTGGAGCAAGACCGTATTATAACCATACACAGTGGAGAAGCCACTTTGGAAGATGTTTTTATTAAGTTTACAGGAAGGAAGCTGATTGGATGATACCCACTAAACCCAATGCATCAGATGCTTATGGTCAGCGCTTGCTATCGGCACTTAAAGCAGATATTTTATTTCAGTTCAAACAGGGCTTTTATTTTGTCTACTTAATCCTAAGCCTATTTTATCTGATTGTTTTTTATCAGCTGGACAACCTATGGCTTTCTTATATTATGCCTATTGTACTCTTTATGGACCCTTCTGTTTTAGGTTTATTCTTTATCGGTGGCATATTACTTCTGGAGAAAGAGCAAGGCATATTATCTCTAATGTACGTAACCCCTTTACGAATATGGGAATACATCTTAAGTAAAGTCATCTCCCTTTGTTTCATATCGTTAATGGCCGTTTTGTTGATATCCATAATTGCTTATAAAGATAATGTTAATTATATTTACTTAGTTGTTGGTGTGATTTTGACCTCTGTTTTTTTTACACTTTGTGGTTTCTTGGTTGCTACAAGGTCCAAATCCGTTAATGATTTCTTTGTGAAAATTATTCCTTGGATGATGCTTCTCATACTCCCTTGTTTCTTATTGGTATTTTATCCTAATTTAGTTGTACTTGGACTTATACCTAGTGTTGCTTCACTAAAATTGGTTTGGGGTGCATACCACCCTTTAAGCTTTTTGGAATTCATTATCTTGGTTCTATATATGACTTCACTGAATGTCATCTTACTAAAATATACTTATAGAATTTTTCAGAATAAAATGGTTCTTGAATAAAAGATCATGAACATTAGGAGGTAACCCATGTTAAAACTCATATATTTCAAAAGCGATCTGAAACAATTATTTCGCGAACCCATGATGACCCTACTATTCTTTATACCACTTATTATGGCACCACTTTTTAAAATCATTCTTCTCATCGGTGTTCCTTTTTTGCAGCGATTTGTCACTTTCTCTGTTGAAAACTACCATGATTATATTTTGGCGTTTGTCTTGCTCATGGTTCCCGCTATGTTGGGTATTGTCATGGGCTTTATGCTACTGGATGACAAGGATGGAAAAATTATCGAACTCTTAAGTGTAACGCCTTTTGGACGAAATGGTTACTTAATTGTTCGCCTTTCTTTTGTGGCCATGGCTACCCTAATCTATACTTTTTACACATACTGGATTATGGGACTCTACCGTCTACCGATATTGATTTTGATATATATCGGTTTATTAATGTGCACCTATGGTGCCAGTATCGGTATGATTTTCTTCAATCTTGCAACCGATAAGGTAAAGGGTTTAACCTACGCTAAAGGGCTTAACCTTATGTTGTTCTTTGTATTGGTTGATCTACTTCATATTCCTTGGTTGACATTTCTAGCCGGTTTTTTCCCAACTTATTGGATCTACAAAATCATAGAAAACAAAGGAACGGCCATTCCAATCGTTCTTGGACTGACCGTACATGTTGTTTGGTTTATTATGCTGCTCTGGATAACCCGTATACGAAAAATAAATGTATAAATTATGATTAAAGTTAATTAAGCAACTTCACAATTCGTTTCTATAATAATGTCCAGTACATTTTCTGCAGACTCAAAGATGTGATCCGGACCAAGTTGCTCCCTCATCTCCGGTGAAAGGTGGGACCAACCGACTAGAGCATTATTAACATTCGCTGCTTTTGCAGCTAAGATATCATGGGCTGTATCCCCAATAAATAGTACTTCATCAATATCCACCCCAAGTGTTGATAAGGCTTTTAAAATACCTTCCGGAGAAGGCTTCGTTTCTTTTACATCATCTCTTGTAATTGAGCAGTCAATCCATTGATCAATTCCTAATAATTTCAGACCCATATCCAGTGCTATGCGACTGTTATTGGTGACAATACCGATCTTATAGCCTAACTCATTTAACACTCTTATAAGATGTACCATACCCGGAAAGGGTCTAGCCATTGTGTCATGATTGTGCCCATACCACCGTTTAAATTCTTCGATGAGGCCATCAAAATGAATGGCATCTATATAAGCCATCTGAGCTTCTAATGTTTTACCTGTTAGAATTTCTAATTCCATAGGGGTTAATGGGCATCCTCTATGCTTATTCGCAATCAGGTTTAAGCCTTCTTTTATAAGGTCATTGGTGTTAATAATCGTTCCATCAAAATCAAAAATTACCGTCGCTATCATAAAATACCTCCTATGTCATCTGTTTACTACCTTATTTTATCTCATTCACATTATGCTTAAATAGATCCGTCATTAAACTTATGTAAATTATAATACATATTTGTTTTCTTTATAATATCCTTGTTCGTTACTGCTTAAACTACCAGCTTATAGACTGATCCTTCAATTGCTTTGACCTGTCTTTTTAATTGGCTCATAAATTCTCCAAGATTTTCCGGGGTTGTAAAAGGCGTCAGTGCACCATGGTACGCAGCTATGGATATAGAATTCAGTTGGTAGATGTGCTGATTATTATAACGGTCTTTTGAGACATAACAACCTTTAAGATAATCTTCCTTAGAGAAAAAAGATCCTAATAAGCTATCAAATGTTTCACAAATCTCTTTTCCGATTGCTTCCACTTCCAAAGCTTCCACTTTAACCAAAGCAACAAAATCATCGCCTCCTATATGACCAACAAAATGTTTGTTGCCATACTTGTTGATGATATCAACAATGATATTTGCTGTTGTTTTGAGAATATGATCGCCTTTTTCAAAGCCATATACATCGTTGTATGCTTTAAAGTGGTCTAAGTCAATATATAAAATTCCAACCTTTTCCCCATTACTGATATACTGTTCCATCATCTGTCTTATAATAATATTTCCCGGCAAAGATGTCAGTGGGTTCTGCTGCTTAGCATATAATTTCTCGTATTCTGTAGAGTTACGAATCAAATCATATATGGTTGTTATGCCATAATATCTAGAACATTGAGTTACAATAATATCATCATAAAGATTTGCCTTAGCCCTTTGCATCGCCAGTTTCAAAACTTTCGTAACCGGTGTATAATAGTCAACCATCAAAGGCCTTGAATCCATTAACAATTCTACCGGTCTATGGGAGTATAAATCAAAGCCATATCGATCAGCTAGTTTGCTGTTCAAGTAGTTTTTCATGATTATACCTTCCGGATATCTTTGCTTTGAGATAAGACAAATACTATCCATGTCCTCACGCTCCATTATATCCTTTATGACACAACATGATATGTTTCTATAGTAGGTATTGTATTGTTTAGCAATCTTACCGACACAATAGTAGGCCGCATCAAATGAAAAGGCATCCACAATGTCTTTGTTAATCTGAAGTATCAAATCACGAACTTGCGGAAGATAAATCACAATCGTTTCAGAAGGTTTATAGAACAAAAATCCTTGAGCCGCATATACATCCAATTTAATAAGTTCTTCTAGTTCATCAACTGTCTCTACACCTTCTGCAATCAACTTAATATGGGTTTCTTTTGCCATGGAAACCAAAGCTTTAATCATGGATTGCTTGAAACTATCCTTATCAATATTACGGATTAGGTCCATATCCAACTTTACATATTCCGGTTTAACTTCTGAAATCGTTTTAAGACCTGAGTAGCCGCTTCCCATATCATCAATGGCAATTTTATAATTCTGACTTTTATAGTGTGAAGTCAATGCTGTAAAAGTGGCATAGTCTTCTATGGCTGTCCGTTCTGTTATCTCAAAAACAATGTTTTTTGAGTCAATTCTATATTCTTCAAGGTATTTCTTCGTAAACCCTTTTGTGTAACTGGGCTCTTTAAACACATTTGGATCTACATTCAAGAATAGTAATCTATTTGAGGGCAAAGCTATGGCGTTTTCTATAGCTTTCTTGCGAAATAACATCTCTAACTCCCATACACAACCTTCTGCTTCAGCCGCTTCAATAAGGGCAATGGGTGAATGATATGGTGTATTAATCGGACCTCTACTCAGCGCTTCATAACCGATAATCTCACCGTTGTGCAAAGAGATAATCGGTTGATAATGGGCTGTTACTTGCTCATTTTTAATGATTTCACCTATTTGTGATGTATGAATAACCATGGTAGCTCCTTCAAGTGTGACTTACTTCATCATCCATAGTTCTAAAGTACCATAACTGTGTTAATTTTATATAAGCCTATTGTTAACTTCCTTCCAATGTACCCATTTAACCTACAAAAAAACTTTACCCATGATGGATAAAGCTTTTTTGTATTTTTACTATTGTCTTGCTTTTTTCTGCGGCTCGTTCGGTCAGCTTGCTAGCCAAGAGCATCGAGGTCATCTCGTTTAGTCTATATATTGATTCATTTTGACGGACATCTATCTTCTGAAGCTAACTGTTGGCGCCGATTGTTCGCTAGAATCTATCTGAAAAAAAGAAAATTCTGTGGCGCCAAAGATGGCTGCAAAAATATTGTTAGGAATCGTTATAATAAATTGGTTGTATTTTAAAACCGAATCATTGTAAAATTGTCTATACATGGCAATCTTTTGCTCAAGTTCTCTTAATTGGTTCTGTAAATCCAGGAAACCTTGGTTGGCTTTTAAATCTGGATATTGTTCAGACACAGCAAAAAGTCTACCAAGCATTCCTGTCATCATATCTGATGATTTAATAACATCATCTTGAGTCTGAGCATTTAAATACATATTTCTGGCTTGAGTGACCTGGTTAAGCGTAACTTGTTCATGAGATGCATATGCGCTCACTGTTTCTAGAAGATTAGGTATTAGATCTGCTCTCATCTTTAATTGAACATTAATCTGTCCCCAGCTGTTATCCACCTTAGCTTTATTACCAATCATTTTGTTGTAAAACAGTATAATCCACAATCCTAGGAATATCAATAATGCAACAATTCCAATCCCAAAATACAACATCCTATCTACCTCCTTTTATTTTCTTTCAGTCGATTTAATATTACTAAAGGATCAACTTTTAGTGCCTTAACCCTATTATAGCTTAATTAATGGGAATTACAAAGAAAAAAAGACTTCAATTGAATTATTGAAATCTCTGTCTTAATGATCATCAGCTTATATTTTTTTATTTGGTTAAAGTATCAAAACTATATAGTTGAACTTTTTGATACAATATATATTTATGAGTGTATCATCGTAGCCTATATGTTATATGTTAATTAGAGAAACTTAGTTTTGACACTTTAACCTTATTTATAGTTTTATGATACTAAGATATGCGCTGTTTTCATTGGTGAAAGTCCACTTAAGATGCCTTCTGTTACTTTTGCTCTTGCTTGATCATAACGCTTGAACTTACTTATGGCTTCTTCTGCTTTTGTATATACTTTCCAATAGCCGACAACAATACCTTTGCCATCTGTCTCTTTTATATACTCAACCACATCTTCTAAGTGATAACCAAGAAAAAGCCCTACTTCATGGGGACATTGTTCTAAAAACCTCGAAGATAAATGTTGTAAGACGTCACTTAGACTCATTTTTGAGTTGTAGCCGTATCGTTTCAAAAATTCTATATTATCACGATCTTCTATCATCGCCTCTAACAAGGGATTATGAAAGAAAAGAATAACCACATGACTTTCGTCACGTTTCATTTCATAATAGGATGTTTTGGTGGTTTTACCAATCTGATCTTTATATTTATCCCACACCCCTAATGCATTCAAACGTTTGTTGGTGTTTTTTAGGGTGATTAAAGATGCCGGTTTCTCTTTTGAAAATGTAGCCGCACCATGAAACAAGAGCTTATATAGAATATAATCATAATCATCAAGTTGTTCAAGACGTTTCATTGGTTCCATCAAATAGGTTTTTTTCATAGAATTATGCCTCGTTTCATTATTATTGTCCAAGTTGTCTCCCATAATCTCTACATTGTTCCAAACCACCTTCATCAGGTGCCTCATTTATAATTAATCCTTCTTCGACTAACAAACCACCATATTCTACCATTCGTTTTTCCCAGTCTCTCATCCATTCCCCATCGCCCCATCCATACGAACCAAAAAGAAAGACTTTTTTGCTTTTTACAGCTTCTTCAATAGATTCTACAAATGGCTCCATATCATCAGGATCAAGTACCTCATTGCCCATTGATGAGCAACCAAGAGCAACTACTTCTGCATCTATAACATCTTGTATTGTCGCATTCTCAACACTGATTAACTTTACTTGGTCTGATACTTCTTTTGCACCTTCAAACAATGCCTCTGCCATCATCTGAGTATTGCCGGTTCCACTCCAATATATTATGGTTAACTTACTCATCTTTTTTCCTCTCTTCTAGCTAATCTATTATTTTATTGAATATGATATTCAATATCATTGCATAGTGCTATTATAAACAGATTTCTCTCACTTGTCAAGAGTCATACTCTAGGAGAAATCCGTTAACTTCTAACATATGGTTAAGGTGTCAAAACTATATAGTTGAACTTTCACATACAATATATAGTTACGAATGTATCAACGTAATCTATATATTGTATGTGAATTTAGTGAAACTTAGTTTTTACCCTTCAACCAACATATGAAAACATATGAAAAAACCCACCTCATAAAGAGGCAGGCTACTTTGATACTTATAATTAAGAACTCAACTTTCCCACTTATAAATTAAACCACTTGCTTGTCAAGAGCTTAAAAATCTTCTAAAAAAGTCAAGCAAACACCATTGTGGTTAAGGGGGCAAAGCTATTCTATTCAGCTTTTACAATAATCGGTGCGCCCATGGGTAATATCGTTTTTCCAAACTGCCCATTAATAATTAATGCAGCTGATCCATAAAAGCTAAGTAAGGAAATGACAAACTCAGCGTAGGCCGCTAATTGATGCATAGGTCCTTCTAGAATGCCAAGTGTAGAGAAAGAAAGCCCAATGAATAAAAAGTTAATGAAGAAGAAAATTAAAAATAAAACTTTATTGGTGGTTAATGAGCCTACTGTCATATATAAAGTGAAAATCAAGTAGCCAATAAATGCAATTCCAAGTTGTTTTGTATCCGCTGTATTTGCAAGCGTTTCACCAAATACACCTGCTTTTGTCATCCATGTCATGGCAACACTAAACCAAAAAAAAGCATAACCACCAAAAGCCGTTGCACCAAACATATTGTTCTTTTTTGCATCTTGAATGGATGCGTATAATTGTGCACTCGCGCCAAGAAAAATGGCCCATGGTATCACCAAAGACACACCCTCTGTTAAACCTAGTTTTTGTGATGCCGCTACCAGTGTAACCATAGCCAAACCAAATAAACCTAGTGGTGTTGGGTCTGCTACTGTAATCATTCTTTTTTCTTCCATGTTCGTCCTCTCATATCTATCCTGTCGGTTTTGTACACTCAATAGGTTGTATAGCCCAAAGAAGCGCCATTTTGTAGTATACGCCTTGATGGATATGATTTCAAGAACTATTTGGACTCTTATTGTACTTTATAAAGACTTAAGTCTACATATATACTAACTGGTTTCCGTTACAGATTCCAAGTCGGATTTTATCTTACCCTTGAGAAGGCATTGGTAGGTATCATAAAAAGTTTCATGCTTAATGTGTGCAGGGTCGAACTTTAGGACTTTAAACGTGGTTTGAATACAATACCCAATCCCTGTTGCAGATAAGATTGTTCCAATACCAAACATACCACCTAAACGCCAACCGATAATAAAAGCAGTGAGTTCAACCATACCACGACAGATACCAATAGGTAGATTTGTCTTTTTTCTAATCACAACCATCAGATTATCTCTGGGTCCGGCTCCAAATCCTGAACCAATATAAAAATAAGAACCCAGCGCAATGATAAAAAGACCTAAAAGCAGCATAAGAAGACCTGATAAAAAGTGTTCCATTACAGGTAGCATATTAATAGCTATTAACATATCCATAAAAGTTCCAATAAGCAGTACATTAAGTTAACCGTTAAGGTTAGAACCTAAAACTAAGTCTCACTAATTCTCATACAACCTATCGATTACGTACCTAAATATGCTTTTTTTACTTCTTCATTGTTTAGCAAGTCCATGCCTTTGCCTTCCATAAATACTTCACCGGTCTCAAGGACATAAGCATAATCCGATATTTCTAAGGAAGCTTTGGCGTTTTGCTCAATCAATAGGATGGTTACGCCCTCTTGATTGATTTTTTTTATAATTTCAATGATATTTTTTACAATAAGTGGTGCCAGTCCAAGAGATGGCTCATCCATCATCAATAGTTTGGGTTTGGTCATAAGTGCTCGGCCAACGGCCAACATTTGTTGCTCACCACCTGACATGGTCCCTGCTTTTTGTTCTTGTCTTGACTTTAATATAGGAAAGAGCTCAAATACCCAATCTAAATCCTTTTGTATTTCTTTTGCGTCATTTCTTATATAAGATCCTAAAATCAAGTTCTCAATTACCGATAGATTGGTAAAAACTCTTCGTCCCTCCGGTACCAGTACCAGATTTGATTTTACAATTTCTTTGGTTTGTTTGCCTGTAATCTCTTTTCCATTATATATGATTTTACCTTTTGATGGTTTTTCAAGGCCCATGATGGTTCTTAAGGTCGTACTTTTTCCAGCACCGTTGGCGCCAATTAGGCTGATGATCTTGCCTTCCTCTACATCTAACGTGATGCCTCTTAGGGCATGAATACCACCATAATGAACGTTTAGGTTTTCTACTCTTAACATCTAGTCCACCCCCAAATAAGCTTCTATTACTTTTGGATCATTCTGTATGGCATCCGGAAGACCTTCTGCAATGGTCACACCATAATCTAGAACATAAATCCGTTCACATACACCCATGACGACTTGCATATGATGCTCAATCATCAGAATGGCAATATCAAACTTGTCTCTAATTTCTCTTATAAAGCCCATCAATTCGTGTGATTCTTGAGGGTTCATACCTGCTGCCGGCTCATCCAATAACAATAATTTGGGATCTGTTGCAAGGGCTCTTGCAATCTCAAGTCTTCTTTGCTTGCCATAAGGTAAGTTCGATGACTTCTCATCCTTCAGATCATCCAAACCGACATCTTTAAGAAGTGCCATAGATTTTTCATAGATCTCTTGCTCTTCTCTTCGATAACCGGGTGTTCTTACAACAGATCCAAATAAATTGGACTTTAACCTTAAATGATTGGCTATAATAACATTGTCAAGAACGCTCAATTCCTTAAAAAGTCTTATGTTCTGAAAAGTCCTGGCTATGCCGAACTTTGTAATCTCATGAGGCTTTAATCCGGTTACGTCTTTATCGTTATAATACACTTGACCTTTGGTTGGTTTGTAAACACCTGTGATCATATTAAAAGCCGTTGTTTTACCGGCTCCATTTGGGCCAATCAAGCCAATGATTTCCCTATCGTTGATCTCAATATTCAAATCCAAAACCGCTGTCAATCCACTAAATTGCATGGTGATTTTGTCTGTCCTAAGTAACGCCATAATGTTCACACCCTTTTAAGCTGATTTTTTTCTGTTTCTTAAGAATTTCTTTTTCAAGAAATAATCCCAGTTGAATTCTGCCCTTCCCATAAGGCCTTTTGGATAAAATAAAATAACACCCATGAGCATTAAGGAAAAAACAACCATTCTCATACCAGGTATACCAGGTATATTTACAAATCCTAGATTAATCGGATTCTCGATAAATCTTAGTACTTCCATGAGTATGGTTACTGCCGTTGCAGAAATAATGGTGCCTGTAATGCTACCGATACCGCCAAGAACGACAATTAACAATATATTAAAGGTCAAAATAAATCTAAACATATTTGGGTCTATGGCGCCTATAAGATGGCCCAGTAGTCCACCACCAACGCCTGCAAAGAAAGCACCAATAACAAATGACATCATTTTATGTTTGAACAAGCTGATGCCCATGGCTTCAGCTGCAATCTCATCTTCTCGTATGGCTTTAAAGGCTTTACCATACATCCCATGAATCAACCAAATCATAAAAAATATGGTTAGAATAGCAATACCCCATGCCCACCATGCGTTGGTATAGCGGGTAATGCCCTTTAGACCTAAAGACCCATTGGTTAATGTCTGTGTATTTGTAATTACAACACGAATAATCTCACTGAATCCTAATGTGGCAATGGCCAGATAATCGTCATTAAGGCGTAATACCGGTGCGCCAATAAGAAAAGCAATGCCGGCTGCCGCTAGGCCGCCAACAATCAGAGCCAAGGGAAAAGGTAGTTGAATCACCTTTATAAAGGGATTAATCGGTGCCACATAAAAAACCGAATCCTTTAATTCAGGACTCATGGTTAAAAGTGCAGAAACATAAGCACCTACCGCCATAAATCCAGCATGACCTAAAGAAAACAGGCCTGTAAAACCATTAATAAGGTTCATGGATAGACCAAGAATAATATAAATACCACATAGGGTAAATATTTTTATCTTATATGAGTCTAACGTTATGTTTAAAACCGCAATGATTGCGATTGTAACAATCAATAAAATTATGGTAAGTTGTGTTTTTCTATTTTTCATAATTACACCTTCTCCGCTATGTTTTTACCCATGATGCCTGTCGGCTTAACCAATAAAATGACAATCAAAAGCACAAATGCAAAAGCGTCTCTATAACCTGTCAATTCAGGAAAAACAGCAATGAGCATAATCTCAATGAGTCCAAGTATAAACCCACCGATGACGGCACCTCGAATGTCCCCAATGCCACCAATTACGGCTGCAATGAAACATTTAAGACCGGGCATAACACCCATTAGAGGTAATAAACTCGGGTATTTTAACCCCCACATAATACCACCAATTGCCGCCAACGCTGAGCCGATTGCAAAGGTGAATGTAATAATAAAATTAACATCAATCCCCATGAGTCTGGCTGCTTCATAATCTTTAGAAACCGCTCTCATCGCCATGCCTGTCTTTGTTTTATTAACAATAAACATAAGTATAGCCAAAGCAACCATTGTAATAATGGGTGTGATAAATGTGATACTAACAACAGATACGTTGCCAATGTGAATGATTCTATTAAATAAATCAGGTACCGGAAGGGATTTTGGCCGTCCACCAAAAACCACAATGGCCAAATTCTCAATCAAGAATGAGGCACCAATCGCTGAAATCATAATGGACATTCTCGGTGAGTTCCTAAGGGGCTTGTATGCAGCCTTTTCAACCAGTACACCAAAGGCAATGGTTAGGATTATGGCTATTATAAAAGCCGCACCCCAAGGTAGCATAAAGCTTGTCATCATATAAAAAGCCATATAAGTACCGAACATGAAGATGTCTCCATGGGCAAAATTAATCAATCTAAGTATACCGTATACCATTGTGTAACCGATTGCCAAAAGTGCATAAAGACTTCCAAGGGAAATTGCGTTGGCCAATTGTTGTAAAAATAGTTCTAAATCCATAGAGCTTCTCCCTTAATTAGATTTGATAGATTAAATAACCTACATTCATAGGCTCATCTAGTCTAATACTTTAATTTATTAAAAATCAATGCATAGGGAAAGACCCCATGCATTGATTTGGATTATTATTTTATTGGTTCTACTGTTGTCATGTACTTAAATAAACCACCTTCAACCATTTTGATGACCGCACTCTTAACTGCATCACCATTCTCATCAAGGGTAATCATACCTGCAGCGCCTTCAAAATCTGTTGTTGTTGCTAATGCTTTTTGTATCTCTACAGGATCTGTTGATCCGGATCTCTTAATAGCATCTAGGATAACTAAGTATGCATCATAACCAAGTGCCGTAACTGATGCCGGCTCTTTATCATACTTTGCTCTGTAGGCGTCTAAAAATGTTTCTGACTCTTTTGTTATTGGAACATCACTTGTGAAGAATGTTGAAAAAGCAGCGCCTTCAACAGCATCCCCACCAATTTCTAAGAACTCAGGTGCTTCCCAAGTATCCCCACCAATAAAAGGTGTTGTAATACCCAGTTCTCTGGCTTGTTTAATTAACAAGGCTGATTCCGTATAGTTACCTGGTGCAAAAATAACGTCTGGATTCAGTTGTTTGATGTTACTGAGTTGTGCAGAGAAATCTTGATCTCCGGTACTATAGTTTGCAGTTCCGATGATGGCATCTGCATCACCTGTTAATTCGATAAATGCATCATTAAAATATTTTACAAGTCCTACAGAATAGTCACTTGAAATCTCTTGAATGATGGCTGCTTTTTTCGCGCCTAAGGTTTCAAAAGCATACTTCGCCATAACAGTACCTTGGAAAGAATCAATAAAACATACACGTTGATAGTACTCGTTACCGATGGTTACCAATGGGTTGGTAGCCGATGCTGCAACTGTAGGGATTTGTTTTTCAAGAACAATTGGTCCAGCCGCCATAGATAAGGATGATCCCCAGCTACCGATGATTGCATTAACTTTTTCCTTATCAATCAACATCACCGCTGCGTTAGCCGCTTCAACCTTGTCTGACTTGTTATCTGCTACAACCAATTCCACCTTCATACCGTTAACTTCCGGATAGAGTTCATTGGCCAAACGAATACCTTCAACTTCCATTTCTCCACCGGCAGCATTGGCACCGGTCATTGGCTCAAATACACCAATCTTGATGACTTCTACCGCACCACCTTCTGAGGTTGTGTCTCCCCCTTCTTCCGTAGGACCGGAACAAGCGACACTCAATAACATGATACCTAACATAAGCATTGATATTACTTTTTTCATTTTCTTTCCTCCTGAATCTTTTGTTTTTTTTGTAATTCATCCCTCTATCAAAAATCTTTTGAAGCTGAAGGTTGATACCTTCAAAGTCCACAAAAAAAGTGCCTTCCGGCTAAATACTAAGCTTCATTATAGGCCTTTCAATAACATAAGAAAACACTTTTTCATCTAACTTATTAAGTATAATGATACCGTATTCATTTGTCAAGAGGTGTTTCTACCCTT
>NZ_JARGDP010000030.1 GCF_029210395.1 Petrocella sp. FN5
CCATCGCTAAGTAATTCTATGTGGGAAAATTAAGTTTTAACTAAATAGATTTAATGTGAAGAGTGCAACGCCTTCTGAATAGGTTACAAGTAGAAGTACCGCTATTAGGGCTACTATAAAAGGCCATACTTCTTTGATGAAGTCTTCTAGCTTTACATTTACAATAGAACATACGGTAAACATCATGGATCCAAAGGGTGGTGTTAAACCTCCGACCATTATATTTACAATGAAAATCATACCAAAGTGAATCGGATCAACACCAAACATCTTAACCGCTGGAACAAGTAGTGGTGCTAAGATAACAAGAGCTGCCCCACCTTCGATGAACATACCGATAAAGAGCAATAATATATTGATAACCATTAGTAAGACAAAAGGACTGTCTGTCATATTCACTAAGAATTCCGTGATCATTTGTGGGATTCTCTCAAGAGTAAGATAGTAACCAAATACTTTTGCGCTGGCTATAATTGCCATAACTGCACCGGTGCTTTTAACTGTATCCATTAGAATCAAAGGAATGTGCTCGATTTTTAGTTTTTTGTAGACCACAAAACCAACGATTGCTGCAAATACAACCGCAATACCACCCGCTTCCGTGGGTGTAAAAATACCAAAACGCATACCCATAATAATGGCAAACGGAATAAACAATGCCCATACAGATACAATAAACTGCTTGAAAATAGCCATTGGTGATGACATTTTTTCACGACTGGGTTGATAATTTCTTCTGACTGAAATGATATGAACTGTAATCATCAAGGCAAGTGCCATCAAAATTCCTGGCATATAAGCCGCTAAAAACATACTTCCAACAGATACATTGGCAATCAATGCATACAATATCAGATTGGTTCCAGGAGGAATAACCGGACTGATTGCAGAAGATGCTGCTGTTATAGCCGCTGAAAATGGCCTGGAGAATCCTTTTCGTTCCATTTCAGGTACAAGTATTTTGGATTGCATGGCAGCATCCGCATTTGCCGAACCGGATATACCACCCATTAATGCACTTAGTAGTACGTTAACTTGTGCCAAACCACCTTTTGTATGACCCACTAAAACATCGGCAAAGTCCATTAAGGCTTTACTGATACCAGAATGGTTCATAACGGAGCCTACCATAATAAAGAAGGGTACTGCCAAATATGGAAAAGATTCGACAGCGGTTACAAATTGCTGAATTACCATTTGTATGGGCATTGATGTGTTTATAAATATAAAATAAAACAGTGATGCGCCCATTAGGGCAAAGGCAATTGGAATATTAAGAAAAAACAAGATAAAGAGTACGCCTATCGGTAATAAAGCTTCCATATTAATATTCCTCCTTACGATCTTTGAGCTGCTCTAATTGCTCTTCTAATAGATGCTCATCTAAGTCATCTTCAATCTCTATATTGATATCATGGTCAATAAATATCTTTCTAAAGCTTTGTATTAAGAAATAAATAGAATATATAGATATCAACCCAAATGATACAATGATAGAGGCATAAATATATTTGTATGATACCTCAAGTGCTGCTGTTATTTTTGTAGATCCTTGAACATATAAAATACTGTAGTAGAACATTGTACTGGATAATACTGTTATAGCCAAAGATGTAATGAATACAACTACTGGCTGACCTTTTTTGGGCACCATCTTTGTTAGAACCTCAACACCGATTAAACCTTTGGTTTTATAAGCATTAGCTAGTCCTAAGAAGATTGTCCAAACAAAGCATCCTACTGCTATTTCTTCAGCCCATGTAAAAGTGAATTTTAGAAAATATCTGGTGAACACGTTCATAATGACAATGACGGATGTTATTGATAAAAATATGGATCCAATATAAAGCTCAAAATGTACGCCAATATGCCTTAAATGTTTATTCATGGTGACCTCCTATTTTTTTCATCTTTAGACCTTAATAACGTTCCTCCTATCGCTATAGGAGGAACGCTATAAAGTTAAAGATTAAAGGCTTCTATGATTCTATTGATTTGCTTTAATTTTTTCAAGTTCAACTAGAATGGCATCATAAATACCAGGTGTCCAGTTGTCAAACTTTGTAAATACTGGTGCTGCAGCTGCAAGAAATGCCTCAGAATCAACATCATGGAAAGTTACACCTTCTGCTTTTAAAAGCTCAGCCATTTCACCTTCTGCTTTAATGGTTTCATCTAAATTGTCTTGCATACCTTTTTCAAATTCTTCTACAAGGATGGTTTGCTCTTCTTCTGTTAATTTGTCCCAAAGCTTGGTTGAAATAGAAACCGCCGAAACACCTAATAAGTGATTTGTAATTGAGTATTCTTTTACATTTTCATATTGTTGAGTTCCGTAATACGTCATGATTGAACCTTCGACACCATCAATAACGCCTTGTTGGATTGCTGCATAAGTATCTGGATAAGGCATAGCAACTGGGTTTCCACCCATAGCTTCTATTGTGTATGTATACAACTGGCTGGTGGGAACGCGAATGTTCAGACCCTTCATATCTTCTGGTTTTGATATTGGTGTTTTTGTCATCATACTTCTAAAACCAAATACCCAGTCCAATGAAAGTACTTTAATGCCATACTCATCTTCGATTTTTTGATTCATCGCTTGTACAAGTGGTGTTTCCATCATTGCAAAGTACTCATCAAAATTTTTGTATAAAAATGGTCCAGTTACTGCATTGTAATCCGGTACATAGTCACCAAGGAAGTTAACACCCTCAACCATGATCCAGTCAGAACCTTGAACGATTTGCTCCATACCGTCTTTACCGATTGGTAATACGCCATTGGTAAAGAGTTGTAATTCAAGTGAACCACCACTTCTTTCATTGATTGCATCGACAACTTTAACCAAAGAAATAGCTGTTTGCTCATTATCAACAAATTTTGTACTTACTGTTATTACCTTTTTTTCTACAGGTGTTGCTGGCGTTTCAGTTGTTGCTTCATCAGTTGCTGGTGTTTCAGTTGTTGTTTCAGCAACAGGTGTTTCTTTTGCCCCACAACCTGCTAGTGATAGAATTAAAACCAGTGCCATTAAAATTGATAAAAACTTCTTCATTTTACTTCCTCCCAGTTTAAATGTTTTGTTGTTATTTTCTTGATTAATATTGCTTAGCTACTATAAAAACTATATAGCTATTTAATAAAATCAGCAATCAACTATCCTGTTTTTTTGTTGAAAAATATGAACTCACTTCATAATTTATGTCTTTTATTGTATTTTTGAACATTAAATCCACTTATATGTTCCATTCTATGGATAAATTATACATCTGCTTTTAGAGTTAGAAGAGTGACTTCGTCACGCTATACACCCTTTTGATTCGAATAAAGTAGTCAAATAAAAAAAAGCCTCAAAGGCTTTAAACCTTTGAGACACTTTAACTTACTTGGTAACGTGTAATCTATTAGGAAATCATTGTCGCTTCCTTATTATTAATTCGGGTCATACAATAGTGGATAATATCACTTCTTTTGATAATGCCTATAAAAATATTCTGATCATCAACAACCGGAACATAGGCTTGGGTAGATGCCATATCAATAATAGAGTCAATACTTGATCCAATAGAAATAGCGTTGATATTATAGTGACGCTTAATCTTTCTTAAGCTTTGTTGTTCAATAATCTCTATGCTGTAGTTGCAATGGTCCTTTAGATGCCAAAGTATATCACCTTCTGACAAGGTATCTACATACCGTCCCTTCTCATCCAAAACCGGCAAACTTGTATACTTGTGTTGTTTCATAACTTCCAAAGCTTGCCCTACTGTGTACTTTTTTTCAAGTGTGATGACTTCACTCTTTGGTGTCAAAAAAAACGCAACATTCATTTATTCACTCACCCTTTCCAAACACAACCTAATACATTTACACTCTATTACAATTGTACCATATTAATATGAATGGAATATGTAAAAACTATTTAAAATCTATTAACAAGGAAAAGTGGTGAAACCACGTTATGAGCTATGCTCATATTTCCGAACTGTTCATAAGAAAGTATCTTTGATGCATCATGTCAATCTTCAAGACATGATGCTTGTTTGTAAACTTTCTTATAGAACAAGAATAAAGCGACTCTGTCGTGTTTTGCTTGCAAATTATTCACGGCAGGAAAGGTCTTGACGCTTCGAAATAGTAGTAATTACCTAGAGTATCGGATATTACCCAAAGAAAAGTTTACTAACAAATGTCTTTAATGTAGCCGCATCACCATTTGAACGTTCTATTTCCTTAACAATCGCCGATCCTACAATGACACCGTCCGCAACAGATTCCAGACGCTTGACATCTTCATAATCCGTTATTCCAAATCCAATGGCTACCGGTAAAGAAGTCTGAGACTTAACGTCCTTAATGTAGTCCTCAATATCATTTGCAAATTCAGAAGTACGACCGGTAACCCCAAGTGATGAGACACAATAAACAAAACCATTACATTCACTGGTAATAAGTGGTACTCTATCTTTTGAAGTCGGTGCTACTAAGGGAATCATTTCCACACCATATTTTTTCATATAGGGCAATATCCCTTCCCGTTCTTCATAAGGAATATCCGGAATGATTAATCCATCAATACCCACCATAGAACATCTTGCAATAAACCTTTCTACACCGTAAACCATCAGAGTGTTGGCATACATAAGAAAAAGCATCGGTATATCTGTAGCGGTCCTACACCTAGCTGCTAATTCAAAAACTTGCTCCACTGTTACGCCGCTTGCTAAGGCTCTAGTAGATGCAGCTTGAATAACCGGTCCGTCTGCCAAGGGATCTGAATACGGAACTCCGATTTCCACAATATCTGAACCGCCTTCTATCAAGGCTTTGACCAGCTCAAAGCTCTGATCTATACTGGGATCTCCCGCTGTCAAAAAGCTGATATGGGCTTTTTTACCTTCCTTTTTTAGTTTCATAAATGTCGCTTCTATTCGATTCATGCTATTGCCTCCTATTTGTTTAGTTTTTCAAGACCGGTCTTGCCGTCTCTAAAATAATCCATAACGGTATGGGTATCCTTATCGCCTCTTCCCGAAAGATTAATGACAATAATTTCTTCCGGCTTCATCGTTGGGGCAATTTTCATAGCATAGGCTATGGCATGGGAGCTCTCAAGCGCAGGAATAATACCTTCTATTTTTGAAAGCATTTCAAAACCATCTAAGGCTTCTTGATCTGTAATCATTTCATAGGTTGCCCTTTTAACATCTTGTAGATACGCATGTTCTGGCCCAACTCCGGGATAGTCAAGTCCGGCGGATATGGAATGCGCCGGTATGATGTTACCGTTTTCATCCGTTAAAAGCATCGTTTTCATACCGTGGAGCACACCCAAGGTGCCACCTGCCGCTTTATTAAGTACCACAGCGTGTTTACCCGATTCTACACCTAATCCGGCAGCCTCAATTCCAATCAAATCCACTTTGAGGTCTTCAACAAAAGGATAAAATATACCCATCGCATTGCTACCGCCACCTACACATGCAATAATCTTATCCGGTAGTCGCCCTTCTTTTTCAAGTATTTGTCTTCTGGTCTCATCACCAATAACCCTTTGAAAGTCTCGAACCATCGTTGGATAAGGATGGGGGCCCACCACCGACCCAATAACATAAAAGGTGTCTTCCACAGTCCTAACCCATTCCCTAATGGCTTCATTAGTGGCATCCTTAAGAGTGGAAGTCCCTGATGTCACCGTAACAACCTTAGCGCCCAATAGCTCCATCCGAAATACATTTAGTTGTTGTCTTTGGACATCTTCCTCACCCATAAACACTGTACATTCCATACCAAATAACGCCGCGCCGGTTGCTGTTGCAACACCATGCTGTCCTGCTCCCGTTTCTGCAATCACTTTTTTCTTTCCCATTCTTTTTGCCAGTAAAATCTGACCAAGAACATTGTTAATCTTATGTGCACCTGTATGGTTTAGATCTTCTCTTTTTAGATAGATTTTGGCGCCTTTTAAAGTTTCAGTCAAACGCTGTGCCAAATATAAAGGTGTTTCTCTTCCAACATATTCCTTAAGATAATAGCGATATTCCTTAATAAAGTCTTCGTCCTTTGAGTACTTATCAAAAGCTGCTTCTAATTCTTTTAATGGGTACATCAACGCCTCCGGTACATACTGACCGCCAAACCGTCCAAAATTCTTATTCATCTTTCATTTCCTCCTCATAATACTTAGCCAATATTTTAAATAACTTATCCACTTTTAGCGGATCTTTCATTAACTTTGTTTCTAGTCCGGAATTAAAATCCAACACATCCGGAATTATATTCTCTAAAACAGATAAAACATTGTCCGGAGATAATCCGCCTGCTAGTATCAGCTTCTGAGATATATCACCATAATCATTGACCCATTTATGGTTAAAAGACTGGCCTGTACCACCTGTCGCACCTTTGTAATAAGTGTCCAACAGCACCCCATCACAATCCGGGTATTGCCTAATCTGTAGAAGGCTATTCTTATTTTCAATCGGAATACTTTTCCATACTTCAACAGGTATTTTTAATACTTCATCATTGGTCTCTTTACCATGCAGTTGTACCACATTCAAATCACATTCTACTATAGCCCTATTTATTTCTTGATAAGTGGCATCTACAAAAACACCAACCACTTTGATATCTTTTCTAATTAAAGGCCTTATTTCTTTTCCTTTTTCCAAACTAACTTGACGTTTACTGGGTGCAAAAATTAGTCCTGCATAATCTACCGGATATCTATTGATGAATGCGATTTCCTCTTGGGTTTTGATCCCGCAAATCTTAACTTCAAATCCCTTTCCCATCATATGCCTCCTTAAATGCTTTCGCCATCAAACCAATGTCTCCACGCATAAAACTCTCACCCACCAATATGCCATCAATATCCACTTTTTTTAAAATGGTAAGGTCTTCCGGTCTATGTATACCGCTTTCACTTATGACCAATCTGTCTTTTGGCACATACCTTCTCAACTTAAGTGTGGTTCCAATATCTGTTTTAAAGGTCTTTAGATTCCGATTGTTAATACCTATAATCCTAACATCCCCTTTAAGCGCTCGCCCAATTTCATCCTTTGTATGGGTTTCCATTAACACTTCCATCCCAAGGCTTTTTGCTAACATACTGTACTCTCTTATTTGTACATCTGTTAAAATGGCTACAATCAACAAGATACAACTAGCGCCAATGGCTCTTGCATGATAAACCTGATTGGCTTGAACAATAAAATCTTTATACAATATTGGCATATCAACCGTTTTGGCTACTTTAGTAAGGTAGCGCGCATGACCCATAAAAAAATCTTCCTCCGTTAAAACTGAGATAGCATCTACAGAATGAGCATAAAGCTTAGCAAGGGCGACTGGGTTAAAATCTTCTTTGATTAACCCTTTTGATGGTGATGCTTTTTTTATTTCTCCGACTATCGATAAACCATCCTTTACTATTGCATCGTAAAATGAAGGTGGTGTCTTGGTCCTTGCTATTTGTTCTATCAATTCTTCAACTACTAAAGGTTGATCCTTAAGTCTTTTTTCTTTTTGACTAACAATATCTTTTAAAAATAATCTTTTCGACATGAACTCACCCCTTAGCAAATTCTTGGGTTTTGGTCGCAAAAGCTTCAAGCTTGGAAATAGCAAGGCCCGTGTCGATGATATGCTTTGCAAGTTCTATACCTTCATGTATATCTTTCACCTTGTCCGCTATAAATAAAGCGGCCCCTGCATTTAATACTAATATATCCCTTTTAGGTCCAATAATCTCACCACTCAAAACCTGTCTTAGAATCTGAGCGTTTTCTATAACATCACCACCTTGAAGATCTTCTATCGTGGCTCTATCAATACCACAGTCTTCCGGTTTGATTATATAGCTTACTATATTTCCATCTCTAAGCTCAGATACATAAGTTTCATCGGTTACTGTAATCTCATCTAGGCCATCTTTTCCGTGAACCACCATAGCTCTTTGTACACCTAAGGCTTGAAGTACTCTGGCAAAAATATCTACCAAAGCTTTATCAAATACCCCCAGCACTTGGGATTTTGCATTAGCCGGATTGGCCAATGGTCCTAAGATATTAAAAATCGTTCTAAATCCCAATGCTTTTCTGGTTGGGCCTACGTGACGCATAGCGCTATGAAAAGTAGGTGCAAATAAAAAGCCAATCTGTAGTTCATCAATACAAGCTTTAACTTGTTCAGGGTTTAGATCAATTTTCACCCCACATGCTTCAAGTACATCTGCGCATCCACACTTGCTGGATACAGAACGGTTACCATGCTTTACAACCGATACACCGGCCGCCGCTGCTACAACCGCAACGGCTGTGGATATATTATAGGTACCGCTACTATCACCTCCAGTGCCACAAGTATCAAGCGTTTCAATATCTTGCAAATCAATGGGCAAGGCCTTTTCTCTAAGAACTTTGGCACCGGCTACAATCTCATGGATACTTTCTCCTTTGATTTTTAGAGCTGTCAAAAAACTAGCAATTTCAGCATCACACTTTTCACCACTCATGATTTCATTCATATAAATCATCATTTGTTCTTCTGTTAAGTCTTGTCCTATAATCAATTGATCCAATAATTCATGTGCCATCTTTATACCTCCTAACATACCATGTTTACAAAGTTTTTAATGATTTTTCGACCTTGAGGCGTCAGTATGGATTCTGGATGAAACTGAAGTCCATATGTTAAGTGGCTCTTATGTTTCATAGCCATAATTTCGCCTTCTTCTGTTTTAGCCAGTACATCAAAACACTCTGGCAAGGTTGCGTATTCAACGACCAAGGAATGGTACCTCGCAACTTCAAGATTTAAATCCATGTCACGAAACAGGTCATTCTTAGCTAAGGATATGGTAGAACACTTACCGTGATAAAGCTCTTTAGCATGTATAATTTTGCCCCCAAAAGCTTGTCCGATACATTGATGACCTAAACAAACGCCCAGTATGGGTATTTTACCGGAAACCTTGCTAATTATATCAAGACAATTACCTGCATCCACCGGTGCTTTGGGACCGGGGGATAGGATCATTTTATCCGGTTTTAGATCAAGCAGTTCGTCTGCTGTTATTTTGTCATTGCGTATGACTCGAATGTCCTTTTCATAGACACCGACAAACTGATAAAGGTTGTAGGTAAATGAATCATAATTATCTATTAGTACAATCATAAATGCCTCCTTGACTTATATGTGAATGGCTTTAATTTGAGCCTCTGCTTTGTTTCTTGTTTCCTCATACTCCATAGTGGGATCTGAATCTGCTACGATACCGGCACCGGCTTGTATATATACTTTTTCATCTTTAATAATCATGGTTCTTATGGCAATACACATATCCATATTCTTGTTATAACCAAAATAACCGATTGCGCCACCGTATATACCGCGCTTGGTTTCCTCTAGCTCATCAATAATCTCCATGGCTCTTATCTTGGGGGCACCTGATAATGTACCTGCCGGGAGAAAACTCATTAAAACTTCAAACATATCCTTATCTTCATCTTTCTCTCCTTCTACTAAAGAAACCAAATGCATTACATGGGAGTATTTTTGGACTTCCATATAACTGGTCACCTCAACAGAACCAATCTTAGCAATCTTACCCATATCATTACGTCCTAGATCCACCAACATATTATGTTCCGCTCTTTCTTTTTCATCCTCTAACAAATCCTTAGCCAGTTCTTCGTCTTCCATAGACGTTGCCCCTCTTTTTCTAGTACCGGCAATCGGACAGTTCTTAATATGATTGCCTTTCATTTCTACTAACATTTCCGGTGAAGACCCAACAATGTAATAAGACTGAAAATTGAAATAAAACATATAAGGAGATGGGTTCATTCTTCTAAGTTTTCGGTAAAGCTTAAAGGGCGAAGTGTTACATGTAGCGCTCCATCTTTGAGATAAAACCACTTGGAAAATATCTCCTTCATAGATGTATTTCTTTGCCTTTATCACTGCATTTTCATAGATTTCTTGACTAATATTACTCTCAAATTTTAGTTCTTCCTCCAACTTATCTTCTTCTAAATTGGCTTCTCTTTTCAACTTTTCTTCAATGTCGTCAATACGTTTTCGGGCTTTTTCTGCGCCTGAATCTGTTACTTCCTCCAACACCACAATATGCAATTGATTAAAAAAATGATCGTAAGCCAATATTTCTGTTACAAACATGAGATGTAAATCCGGTGTCTGAAGTTCATCCGGATTCCTTAAGGGAATATCTTCGTATTGTCTGATCATGTCATACCCAACCGAACCGACGGCACCGCCTACAAATGGTAAATCTGTCCTATTCTCCACATCATAATAGTCCATTTCTTTTTTTACCACATCAAGGGCTCTACCTTCATAGATTATGACTTCACTATTTGTGACGACTTCAACTTTACTACCATAGGCTTTAATCTCTTTATCCGGGTTACAAGCCATAAAGGAATAACGGCCTTTGGGTTGTTCTTTACTCTCAAGAAGAAATCCCATTTCATTTCTAACATATTTTGAGTATAAGGTAATAGGTGTTTCAGTATCACAAGCTATAATGTGTTCATAAGTAATAAGTCTTTTGTTATTCATCATTTATCCTCCACTATGCACATGCTTCTCTCTTATTTCTGACCGGTTTATGATATAAAAAAAACCAAATCCTTCCCTTCTATGGGACGAATTGGTTTCGCTATGCCACCCAAGAGTACTATCATCATGGTAAGCTGCTTTTATAAACCTCTATAAAAACAAAAAAACACCTCGTCTTGAGACGAAATGCTATCGTAACCACTCAAATAATACCTACTGTCTAACAGATACGGAATAAATCGATATCCTGACTCTATAACGGGAGTTCCCGGCCCAAGCTACTGTAACTTCACTCTGCATCTCATGGAACCATTCTCATACTTTCCTTGTACCGTACCTCACACCAATCGACGGCTCGCTTAACAATTCCAGTCTACCAAAATAACCTGTAGACAATATGATACTTTTTCCAATCACTGATATTTGAATATGTTTTTTTGTATTATATCACAATCCTTTAATACTGTAAAGTGATAATTTAGTATTTTTACCCTTTCTTGATTTTTATAGTGTCTAGTAGGTTGAGGCGTAAAGACAATGTAAAGACATGAAATTTTTTTTGATTTTTTACTTGATTATTATTAACTTTTTTGATAAAATACTACTTGGAGAGTTAACCAACTAATATGAATAGGGGTGATTTTATGATTTACACTGGTTTTGTAAGACGAGTGGACTCACTTGGGCGTATAACGATACCAAGCGAGTTACGAACACTATTGAATATTTCTGCAAGAGATGCAGTCGAAATCTTCCGAATTGAAGATGCCTTCGTTCTCAAGAAATATTCACCTTGTGATATCTTCACAGGGGAAATGGATGAATTGATTGAATTTGAAGGCAAGAAAATTTCAAAGAATTCAATTCTGAAAATGGCACAGATTGCAGGTTTCACAATCGTTTAGAAATTAAGCATTCTGAAGGTCATGACTTACTTTGAAAACATCATATGCGCATTATATACTTAAAATAAAACCCCCATTTACACTGGGGGTTTTTACAACTTAATTATGAACAACCTTGTAGGTGTTATCTGTTAGTGTAAAAATCTCTTCAAATCCAGAAGACATCCTAATCTCATAATCACGATCAATGTATAAACATTCTACACCATCCATAGATTCAATAAGATCAAGACCCTCTTGTTGATTCATGGTAAATAGTAATGTCGACAGTGCATCTGCATCCATGGAAGATTGGGTTACGATGGTCACCGATATCGTCTCACCCTCAACGGGATAGCCGGTATTGGCATCAAAGATATGATGATAAGTCTTACCGTCCTTTTCAAAATAACGTTCATAAGGACCTGATGTTACCACGGTTTTATTCTTAATCTCTACATATCCAAAATTAACATTTCTTTGATCATATGGCGTCTGAATAGCTATTTTCCAATCATCTCCGCTATCTTTTTCACCATAGGCATATACATTTCCACCCAGATTGATGATGGCTTTGTTAATCCCTTCACTTTTTAGTACAAGTGCCAACTCATCTGCAACATACCCTTTAGCTATGGCACCTAAATCAATAGCCATATCTGTTTTACTTAAGTAGACAGACCGATCAAATTCATTCAATATAATGGCTTCATAATCTACATACATGAGTTTTTCGGTGATCTCGTCGGCACTTGGAACTTTCGCTTCTTCTGTACCAATACCCCATAAATCTACAATCGGTCCAACAGTAGGATCAAAGCTCCCTTTTGAAAGTTTTGCATACAACAATGCTCTTTCGATTACCTGGTAGGTGTCTTGTGATACAACAATGGGTTTGATTCCTGCATTTTGATTAATTAGATCTACTTCACTGCCTTCAATATGTTTTGACATCAGCGCTTCAATCTCATGAATACGATTGGTCATGCGTGTAAAAATCGCCTCTGAACCCTCATCATATAAATTAATGGTAATGACTGTATCAAGTGCATAGGTCGTTATTGAGTTTGAAGAACTATTACCTGTACCTACACAGCCGACAAGCAAAAACATAAGGCACATAATTATGCTGAACTTTTTTAACATCATTTTCTCCTAATCTATAAAATACTGATAAATATCCCGTTTAGGTTTGTCTCTATCTTTTGCAATGGCTTTAATCGCCTCTTTTTTACTCATACCTTGATTTAGATAATGTTGAAGATGATCTTCAAGTGATAAGGCTTCATACAATACATTTTCTTTTGACTTAAGTTGCTCCTTTGGGCACCCTGCAATAATCAAAACATACTCACCTCTAGGATCATTGGATCTATAGTAATCAATGGCTTCTATAAGCTTCCATTTTAAAACTTCTTCGAATTTCTTGGTCAATTCTCGGGTTATGACAATCTCACGTTCACCACCAAAAAAGGCTGTCACTTCATTAAGAAAGGCTTTTAGTCTATGAGGTGCTTCGTAAAAAATCATAGTTCTGGATTCATTTGTTAGATCCTTTAGACGCTCGGCTCTTTCTTTCTTGCCTACCGGCAAAAAACCTTCATAAACAAATCGTCTTGTATCCATCCCTGACAGAACCAGACCATTAATCAGCGCTACAGGACCTGGAATTGACGTGACTGGTATCCCTGCTTCTTGACATAAGATAACCAAATCTTCTCCTGGGTCAGAGATACCTGGTGTTCCGGCATCTGTTACTAAGGCTATGTCTTTACCTTCCCTAAGGTCTTTAAGAATATCCGGACCTTTTTGCTGCTTGTTATGTTCATGATAACTGGTCATCGTCTTATGTATCTCATAATGGTTCAGCAGCTTTATGGTGTGCCGTGTATCCTCCGCTGCTATATAATCAACTTCCCTAAGGGTTCTTATTGCTCTATAACTCATATCTTCTAGGTTGCCTATTGGCGTTGCAACCAAATATAATGTACCCATATGTACCTCTTTTCTAAATGGTATCTAATCATTTATTGACAACTAATACTAAGGTAAAGGGTCAAAACCAAATAACTAATAACCGTAAATACTATAAATCTCATCGGTGTAGGTGCCTTCTGATGTATATACAATTAAGGGTTTTTCAACCTTCAAAAACGGATTGCCTTGTCTTACAGATTCAATCAAAACCATATTGGCTTCACTACCAATCTTTGGATGAACCATCTTCAACCTCTTCGGTTCCATTTTGTTGGCTCTAAGCAAGGTTATGATATCAATGAGTCGATGGGGTCTGTGGACCAAATAGAATCTGCCACCCACTTTTGTCAATCGACTCGCTTGAGAAATAACATCTTCTAGGGTGCATAATACCTCATGGCGGGCAATGGTTTTTGCACTAAGTTCATTGGTAATACCTTTTCCTGCATCCATATAGGGTGGGTTACAGGTTACCACATCATAGTTGGATAAAGGAAGCAGATTATCCGCTTCCTTTATATCACCTTGGATGATATTGATCTTTTCTTCTAATTGGTTCATCTGAACACTTCGCTTGGCCATATCCACATTCGCTTCTTGTATCTCAAGCCCCGTAATATGCTTAGGACCAAATCTACCTTCCACAAGCAAAGGAATGATGCCGTTACCCGTGCCAAGATCTAATACCACATCTGAGGTTCTAATATTACAAAAACCTGCCAATAGAACAGCATCCATGCCAAAACAAAACATGGCTTCATTTTGTATAATCTTATAACCTTTACGATGCAAATCATCTAAACGCTCATCAGGTTTCAATTTTTCTATCATCTTAATTCCTTTAACTCTTTTTTTTGTCTTCTTGTGGCTTCTTCTGAGGATTGTTCACACGTTTTACTTTATTCTGAGGTTTACCACGTTTGGGTCTATGTTTCTGCTCATGCTTTTGCTTTTGGTCTTCCTGATTGTCCTTCTCTTTTTTCTTTTCTTCTCGTTCAAGAGCTTCTAGTCTTCTAAGCTCATCTTCTTCTTCTTTTGTGATTTGAGTTTGACCTTTTTTTCTATTTGGTTTTTGTATCAAGAGATCCTCAATCTTAAGCTGTACAATCTCTGGATCACCGTCCGGTTTTCTGATGACAATCTTGACCAACTGACGAATGATATTGGTATTAATCACCTCGCCCATAAGCCCTGTTTCCTTAACTTTAACAATATCACCATAATTTGGTAAGTTTTTATTTAAGTATTCATAGGTCTCTTCTTCATATTTGAGGCAACACATCAAGCGACCACAGACACCGGATATCTTTGTCGGGTTTAAAGAAAGGTTCTGTTCCTTTGCCATTTTTATTGAGACTGGATGAAAGTCTGTTAAGAAACTATGACAACACAAGGCTAAACCACATATACCGATGCTTCCAATCATCTTGGTCTCATCTCTAACGCCTATTTGCCGTAACTCAATACGTGTCTTAAAAACCGCTGCCAAATCTTTAACCAGCTCTCTAAAATCAATACGGCCGTCCGCTGTAAAGTAAAATAATAGCTTATTGTTATCAAAGGTATACTCGCAGTCAATCAGCTTCATATCTAAGTTATGCTTACGTATTTTTTTATTACAAACATCATAAGCCTCTCGTTCTTTTTTCTTATTTTCAACTTCAGTTTGGTCGTCTTCTGTTGTTGCCATTCGGATTACTTTTTTGAGGGGTTGTACCACATCATTTTCTTCTATCTCTCTATTACCAAGTACAACATGCCCATATTCGATGCCCCTTACCGTTTCAACAATAACACATTGTCCTGGTTTTATATCAAACGTTGCCGGATCAAAATAATAAATCTTACCGGCCTTTCTGAATCTAACGCCTACTACTATTATCATAACTTCTCCTTTAATTTCATATACCAATGAAATGGATTTATTTTGAATTCATTGCTTGAATTAACATCACTTCTACCAACAAAGTATAGTTAATATGCAATCGGTCGTATTTTCTGATTTGTTCTATACCTTCAATCAAGCTACTTATCCTATTATACGACAAATAGGGTACTTGTTTCAACAACAGATTCTTATTGTCCATATGAATCAAGGGCTCCAAATCTCCAAGACTCTTAATCACCATCAAGTCTCTAAGCCAAGTTAACATAAGATCTAAGAAGTTCTGTTTTTCATCTTTATATTTTTCAAATATTTCTATTTGCGCCATGGCCTCTACTTTATTTTTATTTGATATGGCCATCATAACTTGAATCATGTCTTTACGCATTTCATGAAAACTTTCTGAATGTCTTAAAGCTAGAGCTCTACCCATATTCCCTCTAGCAAAAGATGCATAGAGCTTCGCCTGATAATCCGGAACACCTAAATCCTTTTCCAGATAATCTTCAATACATATTTGACTTAGAGCCCTAAGGCGAATGACAACGCATCTTGATAAGATGGTTGATAAAAAAGTATGGGTGTGGGTGGCCAACAGAAAAATTCTCACATGAACTGGGGGTTCTTCTAAAGTTTTAAGCAAGGCGTTTTGTGCTTGTATCGTCATTTTTTCCGCTTCATGTATAATATAGATCTTATAATCGTATACATAAGGCTTAATATGGACATCTTTATTGACTTGCTCACGTATGTCATCTACACCGATACCGGTTTTCTTACTGGCATGAATATGAATGACATCTGGATGGTTGCCACTATCATAGGATCGGCAAGACTTACAAACATCGCAAGCATCAATGCCATGATCCAAACATTGCATAACTTTGGCATATGTGTTGGTCAATTGTTTTTTGCCCATACCGCTTTCACCTTCTATAATATAGGCATGGGATATCTTATTCAGTTTTATGGCGTTTTGAAAATGCTGGATCACCTCTTCATAGCCTTTAATCTCATCAAATCGATACATATGCCCATCTCCTTTAACATGTCCTATCATATCATTATTATGTCTTTTTTAAAAGCAAATGTATACAGTTTATAATCATTCTTTTGAGTATAAGTCTTTTTCTATAACACATTGTTAAGCCTTGCTGCCTCTGCTATAATGGATTTATGCGATATTAAAGATAATAGGAAGGTAGGCCCTATGAAAATATTACTTATAGCCGATCAAGAATCCAGATACATATGGGATTTTTTTGACCCAAAACGTTTTGAGAATATTGATGTCATTCTTTCTGCTGGTGATCTTAAAGCCAGTTATATGGAGTTTCTTAATACGGTCATACGAAAACCACTCTACTACATTCATGGCAATCATGACCAAAGGTATCTAGACTCACCACCTATGGGATGTATTAATATTGAAGATGATTTGGTCCTTGTAAATGGTATACGTATACTTGGATTAGGCGGATCTATGCGATACAAAAATGGACCAATGCAGTATTCAGAAACCGAAATGGTCAAACGCGTTCGCAAACTTAGACGTAAGATTGATAAACATCAAGGTTTCGACATCCTTCTGACACATGCTCCGGCAAAAGGTATCGGTGATGGGGAAGATCTTTGCCATCAAGGATTCATGGTTTTTAATCAACTAATGGAAGTGTATAAACCTTCTTACTTTCTTCATGGTCACCAACATCTTAATTACAACTTAAATGCAAAACGAGTACGTCATTATGACCTTACAACCATCATTAATGGTTATGACTATTATATTTTTGAATTTGAGTCAAATGGCTATTCTTATGATAAAAAAAGTAGGCCTAGACCTAATTTTAATACTGGCTTCATGAAAAAAAATCCACAAAAAAGCAATGAGTAGCTTTTTAACTCATTGCTTTTTATTTATGTTAAATACTTGGTTAAGGTGTCAAAACTTAGTTTGACCCTTTAACCATACTTTTTTTTGACACTAAAAAGTTCTAATAGTTTATGGTTTTTTTCTTTTGCATTAATACTTGGAATGCTACCTTTAACACCATTAACAAACCAATCCATATCCAATATCGCCTCATTACTGATATGGGTACCTGCTTCAACCATTAATTCTTGTTGCTGATTATATATTGGACCTGTGAATGGATGATGTACACCGTCCACAATCATTTTTTTCATGAAGGTCACACTGTTTATTAGTGGTTCCGGTAACTTTGATTCCGAGTACATAATATCGACAACGCCGGCATCCATGCCCCACCAATAACTAATTGCACGTTCATTGTTTCCAAGTAGGCCACTAATTTTATTATAGTTTCCACTCATTATATTTCTTACAATCTTTTCATAAAAGACCCCCCAGTGCCAATGTGGGTTTGCAAGACAAACTGGGTCTTGACCGTTACGTAACTCATCCGCAAAATAAATACCAGAATGCTTAAGACTTGTCTTAAGGTCTGTAGACTCCTGATGACATATGATATCAACACCCATATCCATTAACTGTTGATCGATTCTATAACACTCATCTTCACCACAGGCTGTTGTGGCATCCACCCATTTAACAAAGACTTCTGCAAAAGGATTCAGAAATCTTGCACCAAGTGCATAGGCATTAATACTGCTAATAACCTCCGGTATAGGATAGGTAACGACATAACCCAATTGATTGGTTTTGCTCATAGCACCTGCTATCATACCAACCAAAAAATTCGGTTCAAATATTCGACCAAAATAAGTTCGAAAATGTCTATAGGACATGCTTTCAGAACAATTAAGAAATCTTACATCTTCATACGCTAAAGATGCTTTTAATGTTTCGTGTATGAACGCCGGTGATGTGGCAAAAATAATATCATAGTCACCTTCGGCCGCTTCTTTAAGATAATCATAAGCCCGTTCATCCTCAGGTACATTGTTAATACAGGTGGTCATGACACTGTCACCCATCACATTTTCTAGATGGTGACGCCCTATTTCATGACCGTAAGTCCACGCTGAAGAATCCTTAGATTTAGCATGTAAAAAAGCGATTTTGACTTCCTTCATAGCAAATGGTAAATTGGTTAGGCCAAAAAACAAAGGTTTTTTTTCAAGCTCAGAAGGTGTTAACTCCAGTTCGTATTTATTAGAACTACCAATGATTTCAAGTTCTGTCCAAAGACTCTTGAGGTTTTCTTCCAAGACTTCATCAATACCATCTCTGTAAGGATAGATATCCAAATATTGTAAAAAAGCATCACCTGTAGTAATAGGAATTTGATCGCCACCTAGTTTTTTATAAAGTTTTTTGAATTGATAATAGATGGATCTTAAATCGCCTTTTTTATCTTCTTGATGCCAACCATATTTTTCTATGATTTTATGCATTTTTACAAAGCTACCTACTTCTGTAAACCATAAATAATTAATCTGGTGATTTTTATAAAATTCCAGAAACTCATAGTAGATGACGATGGTCTTATCTTCCTTATCATATCTAGGAATAAGCCTAGTTACATAAGCTGAGATTAAAACAGCCTCACTGTAACTTAAAACACTGACCCTCTTATTTCCTTCTTCAACATAATACCAGTTCAAATACTCATAAACTTTAATAGGTTCTCTAATACCCTCTTCAATATGCGCTTCATATAAATAAACCCATTTAGCCGCAAATTCCGTTGAAGGTCCTAAAATAGGCATAAAATCAGGGGAGAATGCACTTCTTCTCGCATTCGTTCTTGTACCTTTTATTTTTTTAATAGGAATCTCTGTAAGACCTAAGCTAACTTCTGAAACAATAGACTCTCTTGAAAGAATGGCATCAAGAGAGGGAACATGAGTATTCCAACCATTAGATTTATAATGATTTACCGTTTTAATCCCTAATTTTCTTGCTTTTTCATAATTCGTCCTACCAAGCTCCATATGATTCAATCCTTCCTTCTTAGACTAAGCAACCCTCTCTATTTAAACCAGTAAAAGAACCTGTCACATAAGACAGGTCCTCAATCATTGTCACATGTATTGGATTATAATGCTATATCATCATATCAAGAAGTAAGCCTTTGATGTCATCTATTCTTCCCAAAATATTCAGATGGTTCTTCTCTTCTTTCAGGAGCTCCTGGGCCAATTCATCTAGGTTCTTATCTACCAGTTTGACAATACCATAAACCCTATGCCGTCCTCTTTTATCAAGAAAATTCTCTCTGGAGAACTTATGAGAATGGGTTACGATTTCATTCATAAAGTCCTTGACCATTTCTCGATACTTCTTCATGTCTCTTATATCCATATGCTTGGACAAACGATCCCCTTGGGCTGTAATGTCTTTAATCATCCCATTCAATTTACTTTGTAATTCACTTTCTTCTATCTTACTCAGCAAGGTGAATTTAAAGTCATCTTTGGACACAACTTCTTTATTCGAAGTCACATCAGATACATTCGTCATAGTTAATGGGTTAATTTTCATGTCCATAGAAACACAACTCCTTAAAACTGTATACGTTTAAAGCAACAAAACTAAGTTTCACTAATTCACATACAATATATAGATTACGTTGATGCATTCATAACTATATATTGTATGTGAAATTTCAACTATAAAGTTTTGACACCTTAACCCTACCTAAATCTTTAAATATTTCTCAATATCGATGACAAATATGGTTGCGCCTCCAACGGTTATTTCAACCGGATAAGGCATGCAACCTTCAATTGCACTGGGTATCGGAGGGTTCATTAGAGACAGTTCTTTCTTAGTCTGGCACTTCTCTTCTATAACATCAAGTACTTTGTCTACTTCCTGCTCCTTTACACCAATAAACAAGGTGGTGTTACCTGTTTTTAGAAACCCACCAGTTGATGCCAACTTAGTTGCCATATATCCTTCTGATGTCAAAGCATCCACTAACTTATGAGCATCTTCATCATGAATCACTGCTATGATCAATTTCATAAGATCACCTCTATCCTTTATCGGCACAATTAAGTTTCTTACTTAACTATATTATAACACCTTGAAAAATTATAACAAGTAGTGCTACTTGCAACTTATCTATCGAGTATGAAGTTCCAGTAAACCAAAAAGTAGTAACCTTAGATTTTCATCCATGGTCACTACTTTTTCTAATGTGTATAAGTTTGATTTAACTATATACCAAAATAGTTCTTAGCATTATTGTAACAAATATCTTGAATCATACGCCCTAATAACTCAGGATTGTTGGGATATTCTCCGTTTTCAACCCATTCTCCAAAGAGATTGCATAATATACGTCTAAAATATTCATGCCGCACATAAGACAGAAAACTTCTTGAATCTGTCAACATACCAACAAAACGACTGATGAGCCCCAGTTGAGCCAGCGTCTTCATCTGATCGATCATACCGTCTTTCTGATCACAGAACCACCAACCGGAACCAAACTGAATCTTACCCCCTATGCCGCCACCTTGAAAATTACCAATCATGGTTCCAATCACATAATTATCTCTTGGATTTAAGACATAAATAATGGTTTTTGGTAACTCATCCGTTGTATCTAGGTCATTAAGGAGGTCCGATAATGCTCTGGCAAATACTGTATCATTAATAGAATCAAAACCTGTATCCGGACCGACTTCCTCATGCATCCTCGTATTGTTATTACGCAGTGCACCAATATGCAATTGCATCGTCCAACCTTTTTTTGCATAAAGCTTACCTAACTGATTCATGACCAAACTTTTATATTTGACCACTTCATCGTGGGTTAATACACTAGCTCGAAGCGCCTTTTTAAAAATAATCTCCCCTTCTTCTAGAGTTACATTTTTTAAGGCCTCATAGTGAACTTCATCAAGGGCGTGATCTGAAAGCCTGCAGCCTTGATTATGAAAGTAGACTACCCGTTCTTCTAACGCTTTAAACAATAAGGCTAAAGATGTTATACCATAGCCTACTGAAGATTCAAGTTGCTTTAACCAAGGTAGAAATGTTTCTAAATGGATATGGATACCTTTATCCGGTCTAAAAGTAGGTAGTACTTTGGTCTTAAAGGTATCATCTTCCTTAATAATCTTGTGATATTCTAATGTATCTATTGGATCATCTGTGGTACAGATGACATCTACATTAGATCTTCTTATAAGTGCCTTTGATGTAAAAGCATCTGTTTTTAAACGTTCATTACACACATCCCATATATTTTCTGCTGTGGTCATATCTAATTGCTCTTCTATGTCAAAATAACGTTTTAGTTCAAGATGGGCCCAGTGATACATGGGATTCCCTATAGCATAAGGCAAGGCTTCGGCAAAAGCCATAAATTTACTGGCATCCGGCGCATTCCCAGTTATAGATGCTTCTAATACACCGTTGCTGCGCATAAGACGCCACTTATAGTGGTCACCACCTAGCCAAATTTCAGTCATATTTTTATAGGATTTGTTTTCAGCAATTTCCTGAGCCGATAAGTGGCAGTGGTAGTCAAAAATCGGCATGTCTTTTGCATAATCATGGTAAAGGCGAATTGCAGTCTCATTGGTTAATAGAAAATTTTCGTCCATAAACTTTTTCATAATGTTACCCCCGTTTTAAAAATCGCGATTTCTCGGTAATTATTCAGTTCCTGTCTTGTTTTAGCACCATTAATGGTGGCGATGATTTTCTCGGTAAATTGTTCTAACATTGCATCCATACTTAATCCATCTACCAACTGCCCAGCATTAAAATCAATCCAGTTGGGCTTTTTCTCAAACAAGGGTGTGTTGGTCGAGATTTTTACCGTTGGTACAAAACCGCCAAAAGGTGTGCCTCTGCCTGTTGAAAAAAGTACCATATGACACCCACACATACCTAGAGTGGTGGTTGCTACCGCATCATTTCCTGGGGCACTAATTAAGTTCAATCCGGGTGTTTTCAGCCGCTCTGTATGTTTTAGAACATCCATGACTAAGCTGTCCCCTGCCTTGGTGGTACACCCAAGTGACTTATCTTCTAGAGAAGATATACCACCACTTTTATTACCCGGTGAAGGGTTATCATAGATCACTTGATTATGCTTTTTATAATAGTTTTTGAAATCATTGACCATCTCCACCATCTTATCAAAAACTTCTCTATTGACACATCGGTTCATGAGAATGGTCTCAGCACCGAACATCTCAGGTACTTCTGTAAGCACAGTTGTCCCACCTTGCTCAACTAAGTAATCTGAAAATCTACCAATCAATGGATTGGCTGTTATACCACTAAGTCCGTCTGAACCACCACACTCTAAACCGACACGAATAGATGACAGCGGTTTTTCAACACGCTGGTCTTTTAGCATTTCATCAAAGAGGGCTCTTACCATCTCATATCCTACCTCGATTTCATCTTCCACTTCCTGAGAAATCAAAAAAAGAACACGCGATTTGTCATAGGTACCTAAAGATTCTTCAAAAGCTTTGATCTGATTATTTTCGCAGCCCAGTCCAATCACGAGAACACCACCGGCATTGGGATGTTTTGTTATATTTTGTAATGTTTTTCGGGTATTGATATGATCATCTCCCATTTGAGAACAACCATAGTTGTGGGTATAGGCATATATACCGTCAAAATTATCCAAACGATTCAGGTCGATGCCTTCTTCCATACAGCGGCTTTTAAAAACATCAATAATACGGTTGGATACACCATTGACACAACCCACTGTTGGTATGATCCATAGCTCATTTCTAATACCAACTTCTTGGCCCATTCTTTCATAGACTTTGACTGTTTTACGCTCTATTTTTGATACTGAAGCTGCTGTCGATCTATCATTATTTTTTTCAGGTTGATACTTGTAGGACAATATGTCACCTAAAGATGTCTTAAGGTTATGTGTATGTATATGGTCACCTTTTAAGATATCACAAGTGGCTATGCCGATAGGCATACCATATTTAATAATGGCTTCATCTTTTTTTATGTCTTTTAAAGCATATTTATGACCTCTTATTAGGTTCTTGCTGTCATCTTTTTCAAGATTGATATATACATTGTCTCGGTTGTGAATAATATAATGTTTGTTCATCAGACCTCCTCCTAATCAATCTTCATCTTCAACGGCATGGATTAGATTTTCCATACCTTCATCCAGTATGATTGAAACATAATTGACCACTTGATCTCTTAGTCCGGGTATGTGATTCAGGTTACCTTTCCAATTAGGTTCGTATCCAAGTACGGCTTCTACTACATCTACAAGGCTTGTCTTACTACCATCATACTGCTTCCAAGCATCTTTATAAAGCTTTAGAATATCCTCATTGTCGACTATGGCAATCTTCTTACCGGCATATTCACCTCGATAAAAAACCATATAAGAAGCCAAGGCCGCAACCAATCGCTTAGGTAACTTACTATTTTGATCAAAATAAGCGAGAAGTGAAGGCAGAACACGTGTCTGATATTTCGACATACTGTTTAATGAGATGCTCATAAGATAATGCTTAACAAAGGGGTTTTTGAAACGCAAGATGACTTCAGCTGCGTAAATTTCTAGCGCTTCTTTTGACAAAGTAAGTGTCGGAATGATTTCATCAAATATTGCCTTCATAAGAAATTGATTGATCTGTGGATCTTCTACGGACTCAAGAACCGTTTCGATTCCATATAAATAAGCAACCGGAACTAGGGTGGTATGGGCACCGTTTAGAATACGTACTTTTCTCACCTTATAGGGTGTGACATCCTCAACAAAAAGCACTTGGCAACCTGCTTCGTCTGCCGGAAAAGCCTGCTGAACTTTATCATTGCCTTGAATAACCCAAAGATTAAACTGTTCACTTTCCACCACCAACTGATCTTCGTAACCCAATTCTTCCCATATTGTCTTTATGGTTTCTTTGGGATAGCCAGGAACAATCCGATCGACAAGTGTATTACAGAACTGATTGGATTTTTCAACCCAGGTCTTAAAAGTCTCACCAAGGTTCCATAGATCTATATAGGCCATTACCGCTTCTTTTAGTCGGTCTGCATTGTTGTCTATGAGCTCACAAGGCAATACGATATAGCCTTTATCAGGGTCTCCCTTAAATGCTTCATATCTTTCATACATCAGTCTTGTTAATTTTCCCGGATAGGTTACCGAAGCTTCCATATCCAATTGGTCTTTTGGATCAAATACGATGCCCGCTTCCGTCGTATTTGAGACAATGATTGAGGCTGTTTCTGTGTGCGCTAGAGAAAGATAGCCCTCAAAATCCTCATAAGGATTAATCCCAACGGATAATGCCGTATTTTTATAATACTCTATGACCGGCTCCTGATTCTTAATACCTTTCAAATAGTGGGTGTATGTATAATTCTGTGACTCTAGTATTGGTAGCAAACCTTTTGCTAATGGTTGGACAACCGCTACACTGCCATTGAATAAATTCTGCTCATTCATTTTATGAATCATCCAATCCACAAAACCTCTTAGAAAATTACCTTCTCCAAATTGTATGACTCTAACCGGATGATTTGACGCCTTTTTCCACTCTACAGCATGCATTCTTCTACCTCACATTTTTTGACATTCTTCATTGGCTTTATCTTTTCATCATTCTTTACTCTTGTCTTATTATAATACTTCTGATATAACTATAGTATAATCAAACGTATGAGTATTCAATAAGTAGCTTTTGACAAACTGTGCATTTTTTGACATTAGTTCTATGAAATGAGGCCCTCTATGAATGCATTTGAACAATCTCGCCAACAATATATTATTAATCTTTTAAGTGAAATCTTACCTGAGAACTTAAAAAATGAGACACAACTGTCTCAGATAGGTCTTCATGAATCCGGTACCTATATTGTCTTGCAGTTAACTATGACAAATGGTATAACACGTTTAATTGGATGCATGCCTGAGACGTCTCTTACAACATGGAAAAATATCTTTCATCAACATCTACTTAATGCCTTTACCTACTTAGATATTGAACCTGTGTGCCTCTTGAATCTTCAACCTTTTAATCGTACATTGATTCTTTCAGTAACCCCTTCTCTTCCTCATAGTAATATGATACAACAGCTACAGACCTGCTTTGATGATATGCATGAGGTATTAAGCACAACCTATAATGCATCTGTTATTGGATGTTTTGGAAATTTTGTTCATAATTTTTTTGATATCGGTAGCTCCTACAAAAAATCCAGGAAACTTCAAGAGTATACGTTTATCATCGGGCAGGGGAAATGTATATTTTTTGAAGATTTTTCCATCCATGATGATTACTCCTTAATTGAATATAGCTATATTCAAAACTTTGAGACTTTGCTACAACATCGCGACTGGCTAAACATATACAAGCTTATTGATACCATCAAATGGTCACTTCTTACAAATGCCACAAATAATTCTAAAACCACATATTTATATAAAGAAATCTACGCTTTAACCATTCGACATCTTTTCAATGAAATGCATACTTATCAAGATGAAATTAGGCAACTCAATGAAGGCATCATCATGTTCGAACACCTTTTCAACGATCTACATGATGTACATGCCTACTATTTAAGAATCTTACAAACCATTTCACAAGTTGATAAGAATACGCCCTATTCACTACATATCAAAAAGGCCTTACACATCATCCATATGGAGTATATGCAGGCCATTAGTTTAAATTATATTGCAGATTCTTTGAACATCTCTACCGCTTATCTCTCTAGATTATTCAAAAACGAAGTTGGCATGAACTTTAAAATCTATTTAACCAACTATCGTATGAGTGTTGCCAAACAACTCCTAAAAGGTACCAATAATAATCTATTAACCATCGGATCAAATATTGGTTATCCTACAGCCACACAATTTATACGTGTTTTTAAATCAAGTGAAGGTATCACACCAACAGAGTACAGAAATTATCATCATAACTAACATAGCTTAATGTATAAACTTACTTTGGTAATAGTGGTTTTATCGCTTCTAAAATAATCTGATGGATAACCTCTATGGACTTGGCTGCATCTACAGTTAAGATTCTATTATGATGACGTTTTGCCAAAAGTTTGTAACCTTCGTTAACCATTAAGTGAAAATCATCGCTTTGAAGTTCTAGTCGATCTAGAGCCTGTTGGTTTTTTTTCCTTGATAATCCAAGGTTGGGAGGCAAATCCAATAATATGGTTAAGTCGGGTATTAACCCCTGCGTTGCATAGCTATTAATATTTTCAACCACATCTATACCAACACCTCTTGCGTAACCTTGATATACAACTGAAGAGTCCACAAATCGATCACAAATAACCACCTTACCTTGCTTAATGTTAGGCTTAATAAACTCAGCTACATGCTGGGCTCTTGATGCAGCATACAGCAATACTTCTGTCATATTGGCCATTTCCATATTGTTGCTATCTAAAATCACCTCTCTGATTTTTTCACTTATCGGTGTACCGCCTGGCTCCCTGGTCAACAAAACTTCAAAACCATGCTTATTAAAATAAGACATAAGCAAGTCAATTTGAGTTGATTTACCTGAACCATCTCCGCCTTCTATCGTTATAAATATACCTTTCATAATTCCCTCTTTCTTTTTAGTATTAAAGGATGACATCCACTTTTTCATCTTCATAACCTAAGATTTCCAAACCTTCTTCTTCCCATTTATATATCTGCTTTATCAAGTCTTCAGTAATCCTTTCTCCCGGTACCACCATGGGAATGCCCGGTGGATAGGGTGTAATCATACTGGCTGCTATTCTATCCACACTTTGATGCAAAGGTATTCTCTCGCTATTTTTTGCAAACGCCTCATAGGGTTCTAATGATTTTTGATTTCTATCAAAACCACTAACAATCTTTGTTGATTTTTTTAAAGGTTTTAGCTTTTTGTCTATAGCTCTGATTGCTTTTGCATAACTGGCTAAAGCACTTTTGCTATCCGCAATACTGAAGAAACCTAATGCATGTACTTTTGAAGATAGTTCCAATTGAATATTATATTTTTTTCTAAGCAAATGGTTACAATCATGACCAGAAATATCCGACTTATCAAAAAGCAGAATATGTTTATAAGGGTCTTTCGCAATAATACCTTCTTCAATACTTCTATAAGTGTTCAGACTCCGAATACTTTTCATTTTATTAAGAACCTTATGCACCTTTTCTAAGTGTTTCAAATGACTTGTCCACAATTTTTCTTGATACATCAACTGTCTTATACATAAATCCATCTGAGCCATCATAATATAGGATGGACTACTGGTTTGTAACATCTGTAGCATTCTAAGAACCTTTCTTTCAGACTCTTTTTCTAAATTCAGATGCATAAGTGCCGATTGAGTAAAAGTAGGCAATGTTTTATGCATGCTATGTATAACAATATCAGCTCCCAGTTTTATTGCGGAATCCGGTAGACTTTTAGAAAAGGGAAGGTGTGCACCATGAGCTTCATCCACTATCAATATGACATTATAGCGATTACATATCTTTCCAATGGATTCAATATCCGATATAAAACCTTCATATGTGGGACTCGTCATAATAAAAGACAATATTTTAGGATTGGCAATTAAGATTTCTTCCACTTTTCTTGGATCAATACCGCCAACCAAACCAAATTGGGTCACCTCTGGATAAATATACAGTGGCTTAAGCTTAAACAATGTAATGCCGTGATAGACGGATTGATGACAATTCCTAGCAACCAAAACAGTATCTTCTGCTTCATGAATACCCCCAATAGCACTTAAAATACCCATAGTACTTCCATTAACCAGAAAAATCGTTCTTTTGGTCCCATACAGTTTAGAAATATAATCCATACTTTCTTTTAAAATGCCACTGGCTTGATAAAGATGGTCTGTGCCCGGTACCTCTGTTACATCTATGGTGTAGGCATCCTTAACCAAACGATATCTTCCCCCTTTATGACCGGGCATGTGCATGGGATATATTTTATGGTTATAACTTTTAAGATGATCATAGAGATTTTTTTTCATTTGCTTACCCTCTTTTCATTCTTTGTAACTATATCTATTGTACGGAATTTTTCAATAAAAAACAAGCCAACAAAAAACTATGTCAAATGACATAGTTTTTTGCTTAAAGATTTTTAGGATGAGGAATAATACTATATAATCTGCTATTGCAGCTCATACCTATAATAATTAAAAAACTCTCTTATGCGCCATGATGAATTGTAACACCTTTGATTTCGAAGTCTGCATAACTATCAATACCATGTTCTTCAATATCAAGTCCATTTTGTTCTTCAGATGCACTAACTCTTAATCCAATTAACTTGTCTACAATCTTGAAGACAACGAAAGCCGTTGGAAAAACCCATGCAGCAACGGCAACAACACCGACTGCTTGAATCGCTAATTGACCAAAGCCTCCACCATAAAGTAAACCACCATCAGTAGCAAATACTCCTACTAGTAATGTACCAACTGCCCCTGTGATACCATGAACACTCACAGCACCAACCGGGTCGTCTACCTTAAGTACTTTGTCTATAAACTCTACTGCAAAGACAATTACAATACCTGCAATAATCCCTATGAAGAATGCGCCCATTGGAGAAACCGCTGCACAACCTGCGGTAATCGCTACAAGGCCTGCTAATGCCCCATTAAGTGACATAGATACGTCCGGTTTTTTGTAACGAATCCAAGTTACAAGCATGGCAACAATTGCTGCCGCTGCTGCTGCCAAGTTAGTGGTAACAAAGATTTGACCGATAGCGATAGCGTCCTCAGCAGAAGAAGCTGCCAGCTGTGATCCGGGATTAAACCCAAACCAACCAAACCAAAGTATAAATACACCTAGTGCACCAAGTGTTAATGAGTGACCGGGAATCGCATTAGATTTACCGGATTTCGAATATTTCCCAATTCTAGGACCTAATATTGCCGCACCAACTAGGGCTGTCCAACCACCGACAGAATGTACTGCTGTTGAACCTGCAAAATCTATAAAACCTTCTGCACCACCTATAGATAAGGTGGATAACCAACCACCACCCCAGATCCAATGACCTGATACTGGGTAAATAACAACTGAAATAAAGAAACTATATACCAAGTAAGAAATGAATTTTGTACGTTCAGCCATGGCACCTGATACAATAGTCGCTGCTGTAGCACAAAAAACAGTTTGAAATATTAAAGATGTATAGTCATCATAAAAAACAAAGCCTGACCAACCAAATAAACCAAAATTACTTACACCATACATAATACTATAGCCTACGAGCCAAAACATAACCGATCCAACAGAAAAGTCCATAAGGTTCTTCATAATGATATTACCTGCATTTTTTGATCTGGTAAAGCCAGTTTCTACCATTGCAAATCCCGCTTGCATAAAAAACACCAACGCTGCTGCAATTAACACCCATATCGTATCTAAAACTAATTTTATATCTTCCATTATTCTTCACTCCTTCAACATTATCTTTTTATTTTACATTCCCTTTTTCTATTTTCTAGAATGCAATCCCAATCCCATTTAGTTACATGTTTGCTTCGTCCTACCCTTGTGAACCGATTATAAAGCTTTAACGCCTTCTTCGCCTGTCCTTACCTTAATCACATTTTCTACCGGATAAATAAATATCTTACCGTCACCAATCTCTCCGGTTCTAAGTACTTCCTTAGCCACTTCAACGACTTTTTCTACCGGTACCTCAGATACAACAACTTCAATTCTTGATTTCGGTAATAAGTCAATCTCATATTCTGTTCCTCTATAATACTCTGTTTTACCTTTTTGTAAGCCGCAACCCAATACATGTGAAAATGTCATACCTGTAATCCCGATTTCGTTTAAAGCTACTTTTAAAGCTTCAACTTTGCTTGGTCTTGTAATAATATCGATTTTTGTAATCTTGTCCATAGTAATCCTCCTCTTAAAAACTTAATTTGTAATAATACTTACCTTTAACATCGAATAGATACTTGTTTCTTCTATCATCTTGTGATTTGCTTCATGGGTTGTGTAAGTGTCATATAAAAAAAATGATGGCCATCATATTTTTGAATCTGGGGAAACAAGAAGCGTGACTACTTCACGTAATATATCCTTTCAACTTAAATATAAAAAAGTCAGTCTTCTTTACACATGTGCATAGCAAGGAAATGACCTGACGCATTCAGCTATGTTTTAAAACTGAATGCAAAGTATGACTTGTAGAGAATAAAAAAAGGCCCACATACTTCAATTTAGAAGTATGTGAACCACTTTGTTCACGTTATTAATTGATGTGCACCCTTGCAATGTCAATTAATGAATATGGAACTATTATAGTATGCTTAGAAACATCTGTCAATACTTTTTTCAAATTAATGATTTTTCTCAATAAAAAACTTGCATATATACTTATAAATCTATAAAAAATTAGCTTTATAAAACTTATTTTGCAATAACCATCACCTTTACCATCATAACCATCAATATCTACATTCTTTTAAAGCCGAACTATTACTGTTGTGTATAGTGATTAATAAATAAATTTTATAAATCCTTTTACTATGACTAATCCTAGTTTTTAATGACTTGTATTGACACCGGTTTCCTCTCATGCTATGATTAGAAAAATTAGCTGATTGATATTATTTATCAATGATTAATGTGTCATTATTATTTAGATGAGCTTTAATATTAGATAAATTATATAGTTTTGACACCTTATCCAGTCATATAATTTTAAAACATCTTATTAAGAGTGGTGGAGGGAATAGGCCCTATGAAACCCGGCAACCAGCAAGCAGTTGTATGGTGCTAATTCCTACAGCATAAGCTGAGAAATAAGACGCATTCTGGAATGATACGCTTCTATTTCTTAACTGGAATAGATTTTTTTATATCTAAATTCTATGATCGTCTGATACGTAACTATTTAACCCATGCACAAAGGAGTGATATGATGAGCAATAGCAAACATACTTACGGATTTGATACTTTACAATTACATGCCGGTCAGGAACCTGATTCTGCAACCGGTTCACGAGCGGTACCCATCTACCAAACAAGTGCTTATAGTTTTAGAGATTTTGAACATGGAAAAAATCTTTTTAACTTAAGTGAGCCGGGCAATATTTACACACGTATTATGAATCCAACCACCGATGTTTTTGAGAAACGTATTGCCGCCCTTGAAGGTGGTGTGGCTGCTCTTGCTGTTGCTTCCGGATCTGCAGCCATTACCTATGCCATTCAAAATATCGCATCTGCTGGTGATGAAATCGTAGCAGCCAATACTCTATATGGCGGTACCCATAACTTACTAAAAAATACATTACCAAAATTTGGCATCAAAACCCATTTGGTTAATCCTGATCGTATCGAAAATTTTGCTGAAAAAATCAATGAAAAAACAAAAGCCATTTATATTGAAACCATTGGTAATCCTTTGACCAATATTATAGATATTGAAGCAGTGGCCAATCTCGCTCATGAAAACGGTTTGCCACTTATTGTTGACAATACTTTTGCAACACCTTATCTAAACAGACCTATAGAATTTGGCGCTGATATTGTTGTACATTCAGCTACTAAGTTCATTGGGGGACACGGTACTTCTATTGGCGGTGTCATTGTAGATGCCGGTAATTTTGATTGGGCCGCTAGCGGACGGTTTAAAAGTTTTACTGAACCTGATCCAAGCTACCACGGTATTGTTTACTCTGAAGCGCTTGGAAACCTTGCATATATCATCAAAGCTAGGGTAACATTATTACGTGATACCGGTGCTGCAATTAGTCCCTTTAACTCTTTTCTATTCTTACAAGGACTAGAAACACTTTCCTTAAGGGTCGAACGTCATGTATCCAACGCTAAGAAAATTGCAGAATATTTAAATAGTCATGAGCTTGTAAACTGGGTACACTATCCTTCATTAAAAGATGACCCTTATCATGAACTTGCTCAAAAATATTTACCAAAAGGATCCGGAAGTATTTTCACTTTTGGTATCAAAGGCGATGAAGTTGCAGCAGAAAAATTTATCAATGCTCTTGAATTGTTTTCACATTTGGCCAACGTCGCTGATGCCAAGTCTTTGGTGATTCATCCAAGCACAACAACCCATCAACAATTAAGCGATGAAGATCAGATTGCAGCCGGTATTACAAAAGACACCATAAGGCTTTCAATAGGTATCGAAGATGTTGATGACCTAATCTATGACCTTGATCAAGCCTTTAAAGCTACATTATTATAATATTATTTTGTATAATCAGAAAAAGATTGCTCTTAGGCAATCTTTTTCTGATTTATAACATCATTCTAGTTTCAAAGCTATGCTTAAAAACTCATACTTGGTTCAAGAATCTATTCTTAGTAATATATCCAATCTTTAATCTTTGAATAAATCTAAAAATGCCTTAGTTATCTCTCCAGTCATACCCCAAATGATATGATGATTATATCTATAAAAATATACTTTACGCTTATGCTTCACCCAAGGTCTATCGTATTTATCCGGCAAACCTAATGATTTTGAGGTAAGAGCTTTCACTTCGTCACCTTCTTCAACAATAAAGGATGGCTTAACCTCCATATCGATATAATTAACTTCAGTTTTCATATTAAGTAGGATTTCAAGTGGAACTGTAAATACCGAGGCAACCTCTTCGTTAAGATCTAGTACTTCTAAATCATCAATCTTTAGAACACCTACAAACACATCTATAGTCACATCTGAATGAGCTACCAAAGTACCAAGATGGCCGATCACCTCAATCTTACCCTCTTCAATACCCAGTTCCTCTGAGGTCTCTCTAACCGCTGTTCTTTCATAGTCACCTTTATCAACATTCTCTTGACCGCCGCCCGGAAATCCAATCTCACCACCTTGTCGAATATGCTCACTTCTTACTTGGTAGAGGACATGAATATCATCCTTCATATCAATTAGAGGAATTAGTACTGCGGCATTTAGGTACTTATCTTCCTTACCAATTAGGATATCCGTATGCTTTAGATTTTTTTTTAGTTTTTTAAGTATTGGATCCAACATAGTTCCACCTCATGTCTTTTATTATAATAATCTACATTTTAACCTTATTAGGACAGGATAGACACCAACGATTATAACAGAATTTGCAGACTTTAGTTTTGATCATTAAAATCACTGTGCCCCATATAATTAAGTAGGGTATAAGCAAGTAATATCTACCATCCATACTGGTAAGAGGCAATACAAAAACCATCAACATGGAACCAATTGTAGATACGTATTCATAAAGGGTATATTTTCCTGTCTTTTTATAAGGCAATTTTTTTGCCAATTGTCCCGGTATCTTATGATGACAAGAACCATTCATACTGTGGGGACATTTTCTACAATAGCGCATTAATACCACATATCCAGAAAGAAATAATAGAAGAACATATAAACCACCATACATCATTGAATACGTCGTTATGGTAAATATACCTATTACTAAAGCTATCATCAGCACAACCATGCTTATTATTCCATACTTATTTTTCATCTTTACCTCCCAAGTCTTAATAATAACATTATACAATAGAATGTACTTAGCGTCAGTAATTATCCACACTAGCGTGTTATGCTCTGTGATTCATCAACAATTCTCAGCTTGGAAATAATCATTCATCACTTATTCTAACTGCATTTAAAACCTATTAGAATATAAAAAAAATTACCTATACAATAGATAATCTAGAGTGAGTCACCCGGGGTTCGAACCCGAGACAACTGGATTAAAAGTCCAGTGCTCTACCAGCTGAGCTAGTGACCCTTATATATTTGAAGTTTGAAGCTTAGTGCCCAGAGCCGGAATCGAACCAGGTGGATGGTTCTGCCTTTGGTCACAATAATATATGTGTATGTTGAATGCCCAGAGCCGGAATCGAACCAGCGACACGAGGATTTTCAGTCCTCTGCTCTACCGACTGAGCTATCTGGGCTGATGCATTTGATACAGTGTTACCAATTGCGGAGAGAGGATTTGAACCTCTGACCTTCGGGTTATGAGCCCGACGAGCTTCCAGACTGCTCCACTCCGCGTCGTTGTTGATTCGATGAACCAACTATATAAAACAAACAAACCAATCAGACCTATATTTTTTATAAAAAGGACAATCTTTATTGTTTGAATGGAGGGAGAAGGATTCGAACCTTCGAAGCTATCGCAACAGATTTACAGTCTGCCCCCTTTGGCCACTCGGGAACCCCTCCAAATAATTATTAAATTGTTAAAAGCCGACGACCGGACTCGAACCGGTAACCTGCTGATTACAAGTCAGCTGCTCTGCCAATTGAGCCACGTCGGCAAAAGGTTATTTCTAAACTCAAAAAATACACATCGATATTATTCTCTAATATTTATGTGCTATGAATTTGTATATCGAATGGGCGCAACAGGGCTCGAACCTGTGACCCCCTGCTTGTAAGGCAGGTGCTCTCCCAGCTGAGCTATGCGCCCTGGGATATTTACATAA
>NZ_JARGDP010000031.1 GCF_029210395.1 Petrocella sp. FN5
ATTTCTAGGGTTTCAATATAGATATTCTGCATTCCAAAAGAACATAAGGACGTATTTCTGAAAGTATTGCCATAATCTATTATGCCTAAAAGGTGTTTGCACGATGGTGCTCTTTGGTATAGTGGACATATGGATCACTTCGTCATTAGGGTGCATATCATCTTTAGTTATATGATCAAATCTTTTTATTTGGGACAAATACCATAATTTTCCTATGAAACTCTCCTTACTACATTTTTATGAGTACGTTTAATTTAGTATATCACACAAATATTTTGGTGTTTGTTAGATAACTTACAGTTGGAAAAAATAAAACGTGATAAGCTATGCGACAGGACTGAGTACAATGAAAGAATGGCGGTTTTTTCTAGCAACAGGTTTTGGGATGATACCTGGGACAATAGCATATGTACTCCTTGGTAATCAGATTTTAGAATATAGCCGCTATTCCAAGCAAATACTTTGGATAACATTCCTTGGTGTTGTTGCTTATATTATTTACTTAATGATTGGTTAAGGTGTCAAAACTATATAGTTGAACTTTCGCATACAATATATAGTTATGAATGTATCAACGTAATCTATATATTGTATGTGAACTTAGTGAAACTTAGTTTTGACACCTTAACCATGATTAGAAAGAAAATCAGGAGGAATAAAAATGAAGCATAAACAAATATTTAACAAGTTGAAGTTAGTGAGCCTTATACTAGTGAGTATACTCCTATTGAGTGCATGTAGTGGTGTGGATGAAACGAAGAAAATTGAGGATTTAGCCAATTGGCAAGACGTTTTAGATTCGGGCAAAAACAAAGAAGTATCTATTTTGATGTGGGGAGGCAATGAAAGTATTAACCAATATATGGATGGCTTTGTTGCGACACGCTTAAAAGAGTTATATGGGATTACCTTAAATCGTGTACCTATGAATGCACCAGATTATTTGATGAAATTAATTAATGAAAAAAAAAGTAATCTTGATGAAGGAACAGCAGATCTTCTATGGATTAATGCTGAAAACTTCCTAACAGCTAAAACAGGTGGATTACTCAGTGGTCCATTTACATCGCTACTCCCAAATTTAAACACCTATTATGATTTAAATGCTTCTGATTTGAACTATGATTCTGGAATAGAGATTGAAGGTTATGAAGCGATTTGGGGGAGAGCTCAGTTGGTATTTACCTATGATACGCAAATGATCACGAGTCCACCAAAAAATTTCGAGGAATTACTTGAATGGGCTAAAGCCCATCCAGGGAAATTTACCTATCCTAAATTGCCAGATGATTTTGTTGGTACAGCATTTATTAGAAATGCCTTTTACGAGTTAACGGGTCAAAGGGATATTTTTCAAACAGATATGACCGAAGAAGAATTTAATATTTTAGCTAAACCTGTTATGGATTATTTCACTGAATTAAGTCCTTATTTATGGAACAATGGTGAGTCTTATCCAGCAACTCAGGCACAATTAGATGAACTATTTAAAAACGGAGAAATTGATATGACAATGGGTTTTGAAGTCGGAAAAACTGCAGGACTTGTTGCCTCGAAGGTTTATCCTGCTACTGCTACAACCTATGTATTTGATACAGGTACCATCGGTAATTCACATTACCTTGCCATCCCATTTAATGCACCTGAACAGGCGGCGGCACTTCTTGTTATAGATTTCTTACAGAGTCCTGAAGCACAAACAGAGAAAATGAAGTCAGAGGTTTGGGGTGATATGCCTGCGTTTGATGTCACAAAATTAACTGCTGAACAAAGTGCATTATTTAATACAGTTGAACAAGCAACAGGTTCTTTAAGCTTGCAAGAGCTAACAGACAGACGATTACCTGAAATGAAGTCAGCTTATATCGATTGGATTAAATCATTGTGGATGGATACTGTTACAGGAAGATAAGAAAGAGGGTGGCTTAATGGATGAAACACATTCAAAAACTTTAATTTTAGTGGGAGGCGGTCATGCACATCTTTATTTAATTAAACAGATGAAGAAAGCCCTTAAGGAAGCCGATGTTCAATTGCTTCAAAAAGAGCGTGTGAGTGTGATTGAACATGGACATCTGGAAATGGAATCATCAAAAATCCTACCTTATAATTTTCTAATTATAGCAACAGGACCTGTAGCACATCCAAACTATCTGTAATCAGGCTTAGAAGTTGATGAAAGAGGCTATATGTTTGTGAACGCTTATTTACAAAAGAAGAGCACAGGGTAAACCACTAAAGAAATATGTGCCACAAAATAAATATCTCTCCATCGGAAGCCTTAGAAACCGTAAGGGCTGTCCTATAAGAAGCTTATAATTGCCGGTAAATGGCCTTGGTATTTAAAAGACCTGATTGACCGGAAGTATATTTGTCAGTATCAATAATTTTAAGGGAAGAGGTTCAAATGGGTAAGCGTATAATACATAAAAAGACAATCCTTTTACTTCTACCCATCCTGCTACTTTATGGTGTGTTTATAGGTGGTGGACTTCTGGGTGTGTTATTCGAAAGCTTGGGTTATATACCTTCCTTAGGGTTAAACAATCTGACCCTAGAGCATTATTTAGATATCTTTTTGGACCGCAGATTCATAGAGAGTTTGTTTTTTTCTTTGTATATTGCTTTAGCTTCGGCACTTATTTCGACAATTTTAGGTGTTTTAATCGCCTATAGGCTGATGATAACGACGAATAGATTATGGCGTTATATGACGGATCGAGTTCTACAAATAGGTTTGATACTACCTTATTTATATGTTGTATTTCTAACGATGTTGTTTCTGGGAAAAACAGGATTTATTTCTAGAATCTTTTTAAATTTTTCGTGGATTAGTTCATTAGAGGATTTCCCAAGATTTGTATTTGATCCTTATGGGTTTGGTATTATCCTTGTGTATGTGCTAAAAGGCACTCCCTTTATTGCACTATTTGTTCTCAATATTATGAGCAGTATTAGCACAACTTATCATCAGGTTGCAACAACCCTTGGAGCAACGGAAAGCGATATTTTAAGAAAAATTTATTTGCCTTTGGCAGCTAATACTATTTCTTGGACCTCTGCCATCTTATTTACCTATGATTTAGGCGCTTTTGAAGTGCCATATTTATTAGGAACCAATAAGGCAGTCACTTTATCCTCATGGCTTTACAGTCTTTACTTGAACCCACATATTTCAGAAATTCCCGCCTCTATGGCCATGAATATACTACTTCTGACGATTGGTGCTTTATCTGTCATGATTTATCGGTGGGTGATTAAGAGCATATTAATGGGAGGACGCTAATGAAAAAAATTATAACAGGGATAATTATTCTTCTGATTAGTTTGCCAATGATATTAACGTTTCTATTAACTGTTTTCACCTACTATAAATATCCGCAACTTTTGCCAAGCCAATTAACCTTTGAATATTGGAATAATTTCTTCTTTAAAAATCCATTAATGATTCGTAGTGTTTTGAACAGCTTGTTTTTAGGACTGATGAATGGAACCTCATCAACAATTGTTGGATTTATGGCGGGTAGAGCTTTATCTAAACAAAAAGAGAATAGACATACAAGAACTATGTTGTTGTACTCTTTGCCATTATTTATTCCGGCTACAGCCCTATTTATCGGTGTTCATCTGATAATGCTTCGCTTGTCTTTTACAAATACTTATTTAGGTGTTGTTTTGGCACACATGGTTTTATCCGTTCCTTATTCAACAAATATAGGCATATCATTTTTTAAAGGTATTCCATCAGAGATGGAGCAAGTAGCACGGACCATCGGGTGTAGGGATTTTAATTTGTTTAAGAAGGTAATCTTGCCCCTCATTACCCCGGGGTTGTTATTTTCAGGCAGCATATGTTTTTTATTATCATTTTCTGATTATTTTGCAGCCGCATTGATTGGAGGAGGAAAAGTAATCACCCTCTCAGCATTATTGTATCCTTATATCAATAATGCTGACTATGGAAATAGTGCCACTCTTGGAATTGTATTTGTATCCATCAATATTGGGGTTTTCTTTATTACAGAACGAATTACTAAACGATTAACCAAAGTCAATACTTATTTATTTGAATAGAGGTGAAATTATGAAATTAAGAGTTGAAGGTATAAGAAAGGCATTTGGTCAAGAGTCTGTTTTGAAGGACATTCATTTTGATGCACAAGAAGGTAAATTTCTTTCAATTTTAGGTGATTCAGGTAGTGGCAAAAGTACTATTCTTAAGATCATAACAGGCTTGGTAGAGCCAGATGATGGTCGTGTCTTTTTAGACGGTGAAGATATTACACACAAAGACCCAGCTCAACGAGGTATCGCTTATGTCTTTCAATCTCCATTGTTATTTCCCCATTTGACCGTTTATGAAAATATCGCATTTGGTTTAGAAGTGAAAAAAGTAAGTAAAAGTGAGCTTCAAAAACGAGTGTCTGAGCTATTAAGTCTTTTGAAAATCGAAGAACTGGCAAGTAGATATCCTGCACAAATTTCAGGAGGTCAACAACAACGGGTTTCCATTGCAAGAGCGCTTGCAACAAAACCATCCCTCATATTAATGGATGAGCCGTTTTCCGGACTTGATCCTACACTTAGAATGGAAATGGGAACATTAATTAAAAGTCTTCAGGAACTTTTACACTTAACGATTATTTTTGTAACTCATGACGTTAATGAAAGTCTTAGGCTCTCAGATCAAATAGCCTTAATCGCTGACGGTCAAATTCTTCAAACCGGGGATGCAAAATCAGTTTATTATCGACCCCAAAATCAAATCGTTGCTTCTTTTATGGGAGGTGGCAATTGGATTAAAGGTATTATTGAACAAGGGGTTTTCTCCTGTGATTTTGGAGAATTTCAAGCAAAGAATTTTCTAGATGGAGAAGCTTCACTATTCCTACGACCTCATCAAATTGCTTTAAATAAAAATTTAAAGTCAGATATCGTTAAGATTGAAGAGATTAGACGTTTGGGGAAAGAAATTCAAGTAGATGTTTTGCGTGAAGGAGTTAAACTGACAATCGAAACCTTCGATGATCATAGGTATGATATTGGTGATGAAGTTGGTCTTGAGTTTCCTAAAATCGCACTTCATTATGTAAATTAATAAGCATAAAATAAATCGATCACACTTAAGACTAAATTTTCATTAACGAAGTTGGGCATTAAATTCGTGAATATAGTGCAAGATACGTATGAAATTCCTGATTAATTGCTCATACAGAGAAATTACTTTAATATTCCTTATATTTTCTACATATAAGTATGGTTTACGACTTCATTGGAATAGATGCCCTATCCAGAGAGCATAGTCAAGTTTAGTATAGTCGTAACTATACTAAACTTGACTATGCTCTTTGGATATGTTAACATGAATTTATTGTAGACTGAGAGGAATAAAACCATGTTTGTTGGAAGAAAAAATGAATTAGATTATTTAAATACCAAATACACAAGTTCAAATGCTGAATTCATTATTTTATACGGTAGAAGACGTATTGGTAAAACTGAGATCTTGAGAGAATTTGTTAAAGATAAAAAGCATGTATTCTATTCAGGTCATCAAATAACTGACTTCATGCAATTGAATAGAGTTACTGGTGTTTTGACAGAGCATTTTAACAAAAAGATTTATAGTGATTCTTTTAATCAATGGGAGCAAGTGTTTTCTTATATAAGTGAGAATTTAACGAAGGAAGAAAAAACTGTGATTGTTTTTGATGAATTTCCTTATATGGTAGAGGGAAATTCAAGTATACCTTCAGTACTTCAATCCATCTGGGATCATAGTCTGTCAAAGAAGAATATATTAATCATTTTATGTGGGTCATCCATAAGTTTTATGAAGAATGAATTGTTAAGTGAGAAAAATCCTCTTTATGGAAGAACAACAGGTGTCTTAAAAATTACAGAAATGGATTTTGAATCTTCCCTAGGGTTTTATCCAAATATTGATTTTCATGAGCAAGTAGCTTTCTATAGTGTGTTTAGTGGCGTGCCTTATTATCTCAGTCGTATCAATAGAGAAAAGTCACTAAAAGAAAATATTATAACAAGTATTTTACAAAATGGGTCAGTATTATTTAATGAAGTTGAATTTCTATTGAAGCAAGAACTTCGGGAAGTTAGTGTTTATAATACAATTATTACGGCGATAGCATTAGGCCGTACAAAACAAAATGAAATAGTCCAATTGTCAGGTGTTGAAAAAACAAAGTTGACATATTATCTAAATAGCCTCATTGATTTGGGGATTATTAGAAAAGAATTCCCTAGTACGATTAAAACTAAGGAAATGGTGAAATCAAGAGTAGGATTATATATACTCGATAACAGTTTTTTTAGGTTCTATTATCGATTTGTATATCCACACGTATCTGAACTAATGGATGGAAATATTGATATCATATATGAAGATATTATTGAAAAACAATTAATGGATTTTATAGGTTATGAATTCGAAAAAATAGCAATAGCACATGTAAGAAACATTAACCAAAGAAAGGAAATTCCATTAAGGCTAATTAGAATAGGTAGATGGTGGGATAAGAATAAGGAAATAGATATTGTTGGTTATGATATAAGCCATAACTTTATATTTGGTGAATGCAAGTGGAGAAATGAAAAGCTAGGTGTCCCTGTTTTAAAGCAGTTACAAGATAAGAGTATGGCTATTAAGGAAGAAGTAAGAGATAAATATTATATACTTTTTTCGAAATCAGGTTTTACAGATGAACTAAAGAATCTCGCCTTAATAGATGACAAGATTATCCTGGTAGATTACAATTTAGCAAAGGGTGGCTTCGGAATAAATTAATCATTTACCTTCAAGTTAAAAATCCGAGTGTGTCAAGCATCCCCTTTAAGCTTGAACCCATTAAATCAGCCATATTAAAGTGTGCTGATTGTATTGAGAAGATTGAGGAGATAAATCATGAAAGAACACACCTTATTAGACAAAGATAATCCCAATTATGAAGAAACCAAGAATTGGTCGAGATTCTGGACACCGGAACTTAGCGTACGGAAAAGCCAATACGCTAGCCCTTGTTTTGCAAGAAAAATAAATGGATTAAGACTTGCTAATACCATCCCTTTCGACTATAATAAAGTTGTGATTTATTATAGTCGGAAAAGGATAATTTTATGTATATAGTAAGAAATTGTGAAAAAACAGTTGAATATATGAGTGAGAGATTCCCGGTAGTGCTTGTTACAGGGCCTAGACAAGTAGGAAAGACAACGATGCTAATGAAAATAGCGGAACAAAACCGCAATTATGTAACCCTAGATGATCCGAATGCAAGAAATATGGCAATTAACGAACCCGGATTGTTCTTGCAGAGATATGAGCCTCCTGTCATTATTGATGAAATACAATATGCACCAAATCTTATGCAGTATATAAAACTCTATGTTGATGAAAATAAGAAAATGGGAGATATATGGATGACGGGCTCACAGATGTTTCATTTAATGAAAAATGTTAGTGAGAGTTTAGCAGGACGTGTGGGTATTTTAAGAATGCAAGGATTTTCAGGTGCGGAGTTAGATGGATATGATAATGAAGCATTTATTATGGATTCAGGGAAACTGATTTCAAAAGTTAAGGAACGCACACCCAAATCGCTGAAGGAAGTTTACAAAATGATTTATATGGGGCAGATGCCAGGTGTATATAGCAGGGATATCTCGCCGAATATTTTTTATGGGGCTTATATTAACACCTATATTCAAAGAGATATTAAGGAGCATACACAAATAGCTGATGAGATGCTGTTTCTACAGTTTCTGACAGCTTGTGCAGCAAGAACAAGTCAAATGCTTAACTTGGCTGATATTGCAAGGGAAACTGGTATTTCTGCACCTACGGCGAAGCAGTGGCTTTCAATCCTAATAACTTCAGGAATTGTTATTTTGATTGAACCTTACTTTAATAATCGAATGAAGAGAATCATTAAATCGCCAAACTTGTACTTTATGGACACAGGGTTGTGTGCCTATTTGACGAAGTGGAATAGTCCAGAAAGCTTAGAAACAGGTAATATGAGTGGCGCATTCTTTGAAACATTTGTTGTCAGTGAAGTGATTAAGAGTTATCAAAACCTTGGATTGCAAGCGCCGATATGTTATTACAGAGATAAGGATAAGCGTGAAATTGATTTAATCATTGAACAGAATAATACACTGTATCCAATTGAAATAAAGAAAAGTGCTTCTCCCAAAAAAGAAACTATAAAGCATTTTCAAGTTCTAAACAAATCAGATGTCAATGTTGGGACAGGAGCAGTTATATGTATGGCTAAGGATTTGGTGCCTTTGGATAAAGATAATTGGTTGGTACCTGTTTGGCTATTGTAGAAAGTATTTCTGTCTCAAAAACCGTCCTCACATGTGGAATCGGATGTCTTGTTGTCCCATAAAAACCCAGATGGTTTATTAGTCCAAAAAAGAACTAAGAGGGCAATGTAGAGAAAATACCTGAAAGAGTTACCTATGCACAGTAAGGTGGTATGAGAGTTTATCTTTAGTTTGATCTATTTCGCTCTACTGCGGTGGATTTATTGGCCGTTTTTGAATAAAATGCAATGAGTAGAATTAAAAGCCATAAATATGAGAATGAAACTGCTAGAGAGTAGTGTCATCATGAAAGGATATTGGGTATAAGCGCATGTCACTTAGCAAATCAAAAAAAAATCAAGAACTTAATGTCTATTTTGTCCCAGAAGGATTTGTATTAGACGAAATAACGATTGATCATGATTTATTCGTGCCGGATCTTCAAAAAACTCTAAATGATTGGGTTGTGCAATTTGAAGAAAATAAATATAAAGCTTTGTTTCATCTTGGTTTCTTAGAGAAGGTAAGTTGGTTTTCGCCGGCTTTAGAATATCTATATCACATTGCTGACTTGTTGATTAAAAAATTGTCCAGACAGTCAGATATTGAAATTAGTCGAGAGTCGGTGCAGGTTGAACTACTAGAGGAAGAGCTTAGTCGATTGAAGGAAGCAGTTCCCTTCGTAATTGGGATGGAGTATGTCGATGAAGTATGGATACAAGCGCTATGGGAGAACTTATTTAGTGTTTTTAGGGCAGAAGTAAAAGCCTATGAAGGTACGATTGCACGGTATTTTGCAGAGTATAACTCGAATATTAATGTTGTAGGAAGAGTTTTCTTTCACTTGGTTGAAAATAATGAAGAAGCGTATCCTTTTGCGTTTATGGCAACCTATTCAACAAAACCGGTAAAAAGTAAAAAGGCAGTACATACCCCTTTGAAAAGTGCATTAGAAGAATTCAAAGGAGATGATAAGATACTTCTTACGCTTATGGCAACAGTAATAAAGGCTGCAGAGCAAAGCAAATTAATCTCTGAATTGTTAGAAAATGGTGAATTATTTGCGCCTCTAAAACTTACGATAAAAGAAGCCTATACCTTTTTAAATGAGATTACTATTTATGAAGCGGCGGGTATTATGTGTAGAGTACCTGACTGGTGGAGAAAAAGCAATAACTCAATTCGACTTTCTGTGACCATAGGAGAAAAAGAGCCTTCAAAAGTAGGATTGGATGCTATTATGGACTTCGCCCCATCGTTGAGTATGGGAGATGACGTGCTTACTGAGCAAGAATTAAGAGATTTTCTGACCATGGCAGATGGGTTAGTGAAATATAAAGGAAAATGGGTAGAGATTAACAAAGAAAAGCTAGAAGCCGTCCTACAAGCTTTTGATAAGGTGAAAGATCTTGCAGAAGATGATATTTTGTCTCTGGGTGATGCTATGAGAATGGAATTGAATATAAGTAAAGTACTTGATATGGAAAATGATGTTATCGAAATATCAGTAACCAACGGACAATGGTTCAAACAGATGAAAGAAACGCTAACCAATCCCATGTCTGCTCAAATAGTTGGGATTGCGCCTTCTTTCCAAGCGACACTTCGAGCTTACCAAGAAAGTGGTTATCAGTGGTTATATAGGATGTCCCAATTGGGATTTGGTGCTTGTCTGGCAGACGACATGGGACTGGGTAAAACAGTACAGATGATTGCTTTTTTAGAATATATGAGAATGCATCATGGAGGAAAAGCATTATTGATTCTTCCTGCCTCTCTCATTGGAAATTGGCAAAAAGAAATCTTAAAATTTGCACCTGAATTGTCCTATCAGATTTTACACAACAGTGAGAGCAAAAATTCAGAAGGATTAAGTATAAATGAAAGCATTTTTTTATGTATCACGACCTATGGTATGGCAGTTCGCTTGGAAGCATTAAAAAACAGAAAATGGGATTTCCTAATATTAGATGAGGCACAAGCGATTAAAAATCCTGGAACAAAACAGACGAAATCCATTAAAGAAATTCCTGCTAAGCTAAGAATAGCTATGACGGGTACACCGATTGAAAACCGCTTAAGTGATCTGTGGTCCTTATTTGATTTCCTTAATCAGGGGCTTCTTGGGACAGCGAAAGAGTTTACGAGTTTTACCAAAGAATTAGCAGATGATGCAATGGGATATGCGAAGTTGCGTAAGATGATTAATCCCTTTATATTAAGGCGACTGAAAACAGATAAAAGAATTATTTCGGATTTACCGGATAAACTGGAAATAAATGAATATGCCGCGTTATCTAAGAAACAAGTTGCCCTTTACAAACAGTTGGTAAATCAGATTGCAGTAAAACTTGAAGAAGTAGAAGGGATAGAAAGAAAAGGACTCGTTCTATCGAGTATCATGAAATTTAAGCAAATATGTAATCATCCAGATCAGTATCTGGGTAGAGAAGAATATAAACCGATAAATAGCGGTAAATTCGAGCAACTCAGAGAGATATGTGAGACGATTTATGAAAAAAGAGAAAGTGTCCTTGTATTTACACAATTTAGAGAAATGACAGAACCTATTTCGGAGTTTTTAACTGGTATTTTTAATAGAGCTGGTTTTGTTCTTCATGGAGGCACCCCAGTAAAAAAACGAAATGAAATGGTCGAACAATTTAATGGGGAGCATTACATTCCATACATGGTGCTTTCATTAAAAGCAGGAGGTGTCGGTCTTAACTTGACTGCGGCAAATCATGTCATTCATTTTGACAGGTGGTGGAACCCTGCAGTAGAAAATCAGGCTACAGACAGAGCCTTTAGAATTGGACAAACAAAGAATGTTATGGTGCATAAATTTGTGACTAAGGGTACAATTGAAGAAAAAATTGATGAGATGATTATGGCAAAACAGAAGTTAGCAGGCGATATCTTAAGTTCAACTGGAGAACAGTGGATCACAGAGTATAATAATGAAGAACTGATGAAGTTATTTGTGCTAGGCGGTGAAGTATAATGGGCTATTATGGATATTCCAAATATGTGTCAGTAGCTGAAAAAAAAGCAAAAGCGATAAGGGCCATAGAGAAATTAAAAAAGAAAAATAAAGATATTGACCCCGTAATCCTCGAAGGAAGTGCATTGGTAAAAACCTGGTGGGGAAAGTCATGGAATCATAACTTAGAAAGCTATGCAGACTACAGTAACCGAGTATCTAGAGGGAGAAGTTATGTCCGTAACAATGCAGTCCTTGATCTGAGGATATCAAAAGGTATCGTATCAGCGTTAGTCCAAGGAAGTCGAGCAAAACCTTACGTGGTGAAGATTCAGATTGATACTTTAAGTCGTGATAAATGGGATCAAGTAACTAGGCTTTGTAATCATAGGATTGATTCTCTAGAACAATTAATAGAAGGAAAATTTCCTAAAGAATTGTCGGTGATGTTTACAGAAAAAAAATATGGATTATTTCCGTCGCCAAAAGAGATCCATTTTTCTTGTGATTGTCCTGACTGGGCATTTGTGTGTAAGCATGTTGCAGCGACTCTTTATGGAATTGGTGCTAGATTAGATGTTAATCCAATGCTCTTTTTTGACCTTCGGGATATAGATGGCCAAGAGCTTGTGAAAAAGTCAATGGAGAAAAAATTGGAAAATATGCTGATCAACGCAGGCAAGAAAAGCACACGAGAGATTGCAGCAGAAGATGTACAGGGGATTTTTGGATTGTAAACTGGAGGCAGACAAAATATGGTATTCTTCTATGATCAGTTCAGTGGTTTGTTGTTTCTCTAGGAAACATATCTACAGTTAATTCAATAGATTTTACTAAGGATTATAAGTAATATCAGCAAAATAGGAAGCAAAGTAGGAGGTTTACTATGTAGGTAAAATTATTGAAAAAATACCCACATATGATTGACGTAGGTAAAATTTAACGATATAATACCTATGTAATGGAGGTGTATGTAATGAGTAAGCAAAAATTACCTATGTTGCCACCGAATGCTGTACTGGAAACGGTAGCAGTATTAAAGCAACTGGCAAAATCCAATCGTGCATTAGCTGAACTGAAAGGTTACGCAGATACGATTCCGAATAAACATATTTTGATAAATGCGGTTATGATTAAAGAAGCTAAGGATAGCTCTGCAATTGAGAACATTATAACAACTCATGATGATTTATATAAAGCGATGAGTGATGCAAGCGGAGCAAGTCCTGCAGCAAAGGAAGTTGTTAGTTATAGGACTGCTTTATGGCAAGGGTATGACTTGGTTAAGGATCGTGAGATGCTTACAACAAATATGATTATTGAAATTCAAGGCATTATTGAAAAGAATCGTGCAGGAATAAGAAAACTTCCCGGTACCGTACTACTTAATGAGAGAACAGGTGAAACTGTTTATACCCCCCCTGTGGGTGAAGCTGAAATAAAAGAACTCTTAAGTAATCTAGAAAAATACATCAATGAAGACTATATTGATATGGATCCATTGATAAAGCTGGCAGTTATTCATTACCAATTTGAAAGCATCCATCCCTTTTATGATGGTAACGGAAGGACAGGCAGAATCATCAATGTGCTTTATCTTGTTTTAAAAGAATTGCTGGATAGTCCTATCCTTTATCTAAGCAGTTATATAATCAGGAACAAATCAGCATATTATAGACTTCTTCAGGAAGTTAGAACCCATGAGAATTGGGAAGAATGGATTGTGTATATTCTAGCAGGTGTTGAAGAAACAGCATATGAGACATTAAGATTGGTTAAAAGAATCAATGCTGAAGTTGAAACAATGAGTGCTGAGATTAAAGAAAAGTTGCCGAAAATATATTCAAAAGAATTAATTGATTTACTATTTTATGAGTTCTATACAAAAATTGTTTATATTGAAAATGGCTTAGCTGTAACAAGGAAGACTGCAGCAAATTACCTGTCTTCTCTTGAAATTGAGGGTTTTCTTACTTCGGAAAAAATAGGTAAGGAAAGGATTTATCAAAACAAAAGACTATACGATTTGGTTAAGTATATTAAATGAGAAACGGCCATATTGAAAAGAGTTCACTTCGCCAAGGAGCCAGTGAGTCTTTACGACATCATTGTTGTCTACTCAAGGCATGTGGTGCTATCATGAAAGGATATGGAGATTGCAATGGAATTGTTGAAACAGGTGCCATCTAATTTTTTTGGTATATTGGCATCGCCGAATAAAGAAATATATATGCAAGCCTTAATGAGCATTCATGAAGCCTTTCAAACAGATTGGAGCATACGTCGTAGCGACTTAGTTATTCTTATGTTGGATCAATTGGATGATCTTTTTGAGGGCTATCGTATTGAAGAGGAAGATGCCAATGACCTAATTGAGAAAACATCATCGGCTTATGGAAATCTGATAATACGTAAGTTAAGAGATGCAGGCTGGCTTGAAATTGAAATGGGTAGTGATGATTTTATGGAGTATATCAGTGTTCCAGACTATGCTTTTAAGATTATTAAGGTGCTTCATGATATTCTTTGTGAGAGTAGGGACTCGGAATACAATCGCTATGTATATTCCACGTATTCAGTCTTGAAAACATCCAATGAATCTGGCGAAGATTATAAGACGGCTATTGATAGTGCCTTTGAACAAACGATGGAATTGTTTAATAAGCTTAAGATGCTTCACGTCAATATCAGGAGGTATCATAAACAACTTGCGGACCATCATGAACTTAACCAGATTCTTATAGAGCATTTTGATGATTTCAAGGCTAATCTTGCAGATAAGATCTATTATCCCATTAAAACATTTGATTCTGTCCATCGGTTCAAGACGCCCATATTGGCTATTCTAAAAGAGTGGCTACATGATGATGATATTCTTGATCTCGTTGCCCAGGAAGCTTGGGTAAGGGAAAGACAACGTCGTTCAGGCAGTGAGACCATAGTGAAAGATGAAGCCAAAGAAGAAGCCAAACGAAAACTGGTTGGGGTCATAGACACTTATGAGAACATGGATGTTTTATTAAAAGATATTGATAAGAAAAACAGTGATTATACCAAAGCAACCTTAGACCGGATGGATTTTCTATTAAACACAGACCGATCAGTCAAAGGTAAAATCAGAGAGATTATAAAAGTTATAACAAAAGATGAGACAAATAAGTGGGTGCACCGTGTTCAATCAGCCGTAGCAATATCAAGTCAAACAATTGTTGACGACAATAGTCTATATGTGAGTCGAAAAGTTAAAAAAAGAGATAACATCAAGAAAGAGAAGATACGTCAGATCATGGACAAAAAGTCAGTAAAACAAGAGGCGGATGATTTTCGTTCAAGTGTCCAGGAAGCTTTCAGTAAAAGAAAGATTCAGCAATATGTTTTTGAATTGATGGCAGACAAGCCTTCGATTTCAGCCAAGGATTTTCCTCTTAATGAAGATAAAGATTATGTTATGTCTCTACTTAGCGTTTTAGAAAGTGATGACAAGGAATCGAAATACGATGTTCGCTTTAAAGAAGGTGAGCTTGCGTGTAAACATTACCGCATACCTGATTTTGATATGAACAAGAAAAGAGGTAATCATGATAGATGATCGATATGATCGGTTAAACACTAAAGATAAAGAAGAGTTTACGCGAATTTTAAACCGTCTTTTGCGGGTAAATTATATTAACCGGGAGGTTTATTCTGCAAAAGACAATGAAATGCGCAGTAATTATGATTATCGTTTTATCGATCGTCAATTTCTTTTATACGAAGATTATCTTTTACTTGGAGGGTGGTCTCTTAATAAAGATGACCGTTTTGGCGTTATTTATATTCAGAGTCAATATGAGTACAATAAAAAAAGAATGAATAAGTTCTCAACCTTAATACTCCTTACTTTAAGGCTTATTTACGATGAAGAACGTGAAAAACTGACTCTGAAAAGAGAAGTATCTTTAACGGTTCATGAGCTGGTCCAAAAAATGTTAGCACTCGGTATTATTAATAAAAAACCTGCCTACAATGACCTACATAGTGCCCTTAGTGAAATGGCAGCATATCATATTGTTGACCGTATGGATGGCACGTGGAAAGAGGCTGACACCCGATTTCTTATCTACCCAACGATTCTGTTTATACTTTCAAACGCCAGATTGAATGAGTTGGCAGAGCTTATTGAAGAAGGCGAAGTGGACCAGAGTGAAGACGGTGATCAAGAAGAGATGGCCTGGGAGGATGAAGCAGATGAAGATCTTTAGAAAAATGCTCATATTGAAATGGCACTATATTGAACATGAGTGTATTGAATTTGGTGATATCAACTTTCTCACAGGTAAAAACGGTTCTGGTAAATCAACCTTAATCGATGCCTTGCAGCTGGTTCTTCTTGGTGAAACCAATGGCAATTTTTTCAATAAAGCGGCCAATGAAAAATCTCAAAGAACCTTGAACAGTTATGTAAGAGGCGAACTGACAGACAATGAGGATACTGGCTTTAATTATTTACGAAATGATGATTTTAGCAGTATCATTGCCCTAGAAGTGAAAGATACCATGAAAAGAAAAAGTTTCGTCATAGGTATCCATATGGATGTCCATAGTGACGGCAGTCTAAACCACAAATATTTCATCATGGAGGGTCTTATACCAAAAGACCATTTTATCCGGGATGAGATGGTTATGGAAATCGGTGAACTTAGAAGTTGGTGCAAATCAGAAAGTATTCGCTTGGAACAATTTGCTACCAATAAAGGATACCGTGAAGCTTTGATGGCAAAACTTGGTCATATCAATCAGAAGTTTTTTAGCTTATTTAAGAAGGCGGTGCCATTTTCTCCAATTGTGGATATCAAGGGTTTTATTACTGAGTTTATTTGTGATACAGATAAAAAAGTGGATATTAAGAACATGCAAGATAATATTCGATATTATGAAAAAATGAAGTTGGAGGCAGAAGACGTTGATCAACGCGTTAAGGACTTAACTGCCATTAGCGACGTTTATAAAGAGACAAGTCAGTTAGAACAATTGGAAAAGCAACAATGGTTCATAACAGATAAAGGCCGTGAACAAATGGCTGCTGAATATGTAGAGAAGGAAAGACAGCGACTTATTAAAGAAGAGAAGGAATTAGATGAACGAGACCTTTTGGTAAAAGGTCTTCAATTGCAGATGAAGGCTACAAAAGATGAAATTGGGGTTCTCAACAGACAACTGGCCAAGTCAGATGTTGCTGAACTGGAAAAGAAATATAAAGAGAAAATCAACCGTCTGAGTGAGCAGATTCATCAAGTGACCAAAGATCGCGAGGCTCTATTTCTTAAACTTCGATTAAGAAGTGAAAAATGGCTTTATAATTGTAAAGATAGGCCTACAGGCCTGGATAGGCTGGTAGTCTTAGAATCCATGTTTAAAACGGAAGATGTGGAAGGTATTGATCTTCAGGAGCTCTATAAGATGAATACCATTATGGAAGAACAAATCGGCCTGTGGAAAGAAGCTTATTATGAAAGCCACAAGTGGATAAAAGACCTTAAGGAACAGATGGGCGAACTCAAAAAAGATATTGAAGGCCTGAAAAAGGGACAGAAGATGATACCAATACCTGTCACAAGATTGCAACAAGTCCTTGAAGAAACACTTGGACCTGTACCTATGCTTTGTGATGTCGTGGAAATAAAAGATGAGAAATGGCAAAACGCCATTGAGGCTTATCTTCACCTTCAAAAATTCCACCTCATTGTTGCACCAAAAGACTATGTTAAAGCCTTAGAGATCTATGAGCAACTAAAAGAGAAAGAAAATATATATGATGTAGGTCTGGTTGATCTTCAGAAAGTCTTGGAACATGGTGCTCAAATGAGACAGGGAAGTCTTGCCGAGGAGATAGAAGTAGAGGATGTTTTAGTCAAATCTTATGTAAACTATCTTCTAGGATCCGTGATGAAAGTTGATCGTGTTGAAGAACTTAGAAAGCACCGGACAAGTATGACGCCAACCTGTATGCTCTATAAGAACTATGTTGCGAGGAACTTGAATCCAGAGCGTTACCGTGTCCCTTTTATCGGAAAAAATGCAGCAATTAAGCAACTTACGATGAAAGAGATGGAATTAAAGGCGCTGAGTGATCATTTGTCAAATCTTTTAAAAGGCTTGGATGCAATAAAAACAAAATCCGAATTAACGGGATTTGGTAAAGATATGTTAGACCAGTTTTCAGATAAAATTGAAGCGTTTAGACTTTTACCAGAACATCAAAAGCACATACATGAGTTGAAAGAACAACTGGCTTCCCTTGATAGGTCATCCGTCATGGACCTTATGTTCAAGCTTGAAGATCTAGAGAGGAAAGAAAAGGCATTAGATGATCATCTTGTTAACAATAGAGCTAAGCTTATTGCTTTGGAAGAGAGTATTAAGGATAATAAGTTAAGCAAGATTCCTCACGCTCTTAAAAATCATGAGCTACTTTTGACGAAGCTTAATGAGAAGTATGATAAAATACTGATTGAAGTGGGCCAACAGAAATTCGAAGAAGCACTTATAAGATTAGGCCAACGCATTAGCGTGGTTAATAATTATGAATCAGCAGCAAAAGCTACCGGCAATAAAAAAGAGAAAAAGTGGAAGGAGCTCGTTGAAAAACGATCGGAGTATGTCAGACGCTTCCAAGGTACTTTTGATATCTATGAAAAGAATAATGACAAGTATGACAGTCTTCTAGATAAACTGGCACGAACAGACTTGCCAATCTACAAGGAAAAGATTGAAAACGCCATTAAAATCGCTCAGCAGGAGTTCAAAGATGATTTTTTAAGTAAGTTGAAATACAATATTGACGTCGTTAGAGAGCAGATTAATGAACTTAATGATGCCCTAAAAAATATGAGTTTTGGTAAAGATACTTACGCCTTTAAGATGACACCTAATAGTTATTACAGGCGCTACTACGACATGATTATGGATCCTAATCTTCTGGATGACTTTAATATTTTCAGTTTCGGTTTTCAGGAAAAATATGGTGATGTCATAGAAGAATTGTTTAAAAAAATAGTAGATGTTGGTGAAGGTGCAATAAGTTCAGATGAGCGGGTTGAAATCGAAAAAAACATTGAGAAATATACAGATTATAGGACTTATCTTGACTTTGACTTGGTGGTAACGGACCAGAATGGTAACAAATCACATCTGTCAAAAATGATTAGTAAAAAAAGCGGTGGGGAAACCCAAACACCTTTTTATATTTCTGTATTGGCTTCTTTTTTTAGAGTATATCGTATGAATACAAAGGCAAAAGACACAGTAAGACTCATTGTATTTGACGAAGCATTTTCTAAAATGGATCATGAGAGGATTGAACAATGTATTATCCTTCTTAAAGAATTAGGCTTTCAAGCTTTGATTAGCGCACCAAGTGAAAAAATAGCCAATATTACACCATTGGTTGATAAGACACTATGTGTCATGCGGATGCCAGAGACAACCGTTATTAAAGGGTTTACAAAAGAGGAGCTTAATGTGTTATGAAGAAGCTAAGTAATATTGAAAAAGCCATACTAAGGCCGTTGTTAGAATCGTTTGAGAGAAAAAGCGGTAATAGACGCGTTATTTTAGCTGCAGAAAAATTTCCTGAATATGACTTGAATATGCTTGAGAAAAAAAAGCTATTTATTACCGGCCTTGACTTGCTAGTGGGACGGGATTTGATTGTCTATGAATGGGTAAAGTTCGAAGAAGGTAACCTAGTAAAAAGGGTTATACTCAAGGAAGAGCAAGTTATACTTGCCTATGAGTTACTAGGTGAAATGACACAAAATCAGCGCGAGCAAATATATCTAAGTGAATTAAATGGATATCAAAAGATGGTTTGTAACTCTTGGGTAAAGAAGTTTCTTGATGATGAATATAAATTTATTTCTGACTATAAGAAATGGAGTAGATTATGGCCTAAAACTGAAGATGAACGTCAAGAGTTCATGAAGTTGCTTCATTCTATTCAAGATGAACCGGATGTATCTCTTCGTTATTTAAGCTCAAAATTATACGGAGATAGTAAAAGACTTGAAAAAAATTATAGGTCTAAATTAATTTCAGTGGCTAGAAAGTACGTGCCATTAGAACTTGAAAATGATGAAATTCTTAATTACCTTGGACTTGAAATGAACCCATCAGAGATACTCTTTTGTGGTGATATGAAGTATAGACTGAAGAATCATGTCATTGATGCCGGTATACATATATATGGCACCAGTGTAAATAAAGAAACCGTTATAGCTATGGAAATTCTTGAAGTAGGCTCTAAAAAGGTACTAACGATAGAGAATAAAGCAACTTATTATGAATATATCAAGATAAAGAGAGAAGATGAGTTGGTGATATATTTAGGCGGTTTCTTTGGTAAAACCTCTCGTCTTTTTCTTGGAAAACTTGAAATAGCACAGATCAAAGAATTTTATCATTGGTCAGATATCGATCTTGGAGGATTTCGTATTTTCAGGTATTTAAGTAATGTATTAAAGGTTCAAGTTATACCTAAGATGATGAATCCCAAAATCTATAGACAGTATAAAAACAGCATGCATGATCCGTTAAGTGATGCTAACCTCATGGAGATCAAGTCCATGTTATCCGACCCTGTAATGGCACCTCTTAAGGCAACCATGGAGGCTGTACTCGATGTTGGTATGAGGTTAGAACAAGAGATGATTGATTTGGCAAATAATTGATTCGGTTGTTGCGATAGATTTATAGGTATTACTTAAACCTTCCAGATTTAAATATAACCCAGCATTACTTTTTTATGCCCTTCAAAAATATTTCAAAATGCTTCAGAGCTTGTTCCTTTAAGTCAAAATCAGGATGCCTAATGCACCACTCATAGGTGAGTCCTCTAAAGGCAATCATCAAGTGTCTCGAAAGTGTATCTACAGGAATCTCTGTTATAAATTCACCTTGCTCGACACCCTTTTGTAATATGTCGTTAAACATTTTGTAGATTTCTCTATTATAACCGGATATAGCATCCATGTTTATGGTTCTTTCTAGCTGTACTCTGTATAGAGTATTCATATGGTCATAACCTATAGAATGGGTAAGAACATCAGCAATTTTTCCTACCAGTGACATCAGAATATCCGAGGCTGATGTCATATCTAAAGATAAAATATAATTTTTATAGTCTAAATCAATCTCATTTACATAATCACCAATCAAAGAGACAAGCAAAGCGTCCTTTGACTCAAAATGAACATAGAAGCTTCCTTTTGAAACTTTAGCTGTTTCTACTATGGTATCTACGCTTACTTTCTGAAAACCCTTTGCTCTAAACAAACGGTTGGCAGTCTCGTAGATTCTTTTTTTTGTTTCTAGTGCGTTAATTTGTCTGCTATTGATCTTCTTTTTATCCATATTATATCTCCTTCATTGACACAAAAAGTCGAAGATGTTACAATGACTACAGTCATTGAAAATCATTTCTTTTAGTATACCATATAAAACAACGCTTGTGGTAATAGCCTAGTTCAATGCATTTGTTGCTAGGATGCGTTTATATAGCTCTATAAAAAATAGTATTGAGGAGAATTTTATGAGATTAAAAAGAATGTGTAGTATTTTCATGGCTTTGGTAGTGACAGTGGCACTGAGTATAACATTTACGGTACCTGTGGCGGCAGAAACGACCGGTTACTGGACAGATGCCGAAAATGTAGCAACAGAAGATCCTGATTATGATTATGCTACGAATACGTATACAATTGACAATGCAGCAGAGCTTGCATGGGTGGCTAACGAGGTCAATAGTGTCGCTTATAATAACACTGGCGGTGCTACTTTTATTTTGAGTAGCGATATTGATCTTGCGGGACATTTTTGGGTACCTATTGGTGAATTTCAACAGCACACTTTAACAGGTATCTTTGACGGTAATGGCTACACCATATCCAATATGACAATAGGAACGGCGTCAGAACCATCGACCCTTACCGAGGCTGGTCTCATTGGATATGCTAGTGATGCCGTTATAAAAGATATTAATATGACAGATGTATCTATTTATACTTCTGTTGCGGATAACGTTTTTATAAAAGCCGGTGCCATCGTGGGAATGGCATATAGTAGTACAATATCGGACTGCTCGGTTGCGGGTATCATAAGTGGTAGCGGTACTTTATCGGTTAGTTCAAGCCGTGGTATAGGCGGTATAGTGGGTCTTAGCACTTCAGATATTGATCGCTGTTCTTCGTCCATCAACATCATAGCAGGTGGCAGTATGCTGCCTGTTGGTGGTTTGGTAGGATTGATGACTGGGGGCAACATTACAGAGAGTTATGCCACTGGTAATGTATCAGGAAGCGGTGCCAAATATGTTGGCGGTCTGGTCGGCTTTGCTGAAGGAGGGGGTACGATTAGTGACAGCTATGCCACAGGTGATGTGACGGGTGGCGGTTCATCGGATGCAGGTGGCCTAATCGGACACAGCTATTACAACATAGAAAGCTGCTTTGCCATAGGAGAAGTATATGGTGGTGATTGTGCAGGCGGTTTGGTAGGCTTCGGTAGAGATGGCAATATCACCAACTCTTTTGCAAGTGGAAACGTAACATCCTCAAATACTGTTGGGGGACTTATTGGGATGAGTTTGTATAGCGGTTTAAGCAGCGTTACCAACTGCTATGCCTCTGGTGATATTAATACATCACAATCCAATGTTATTAACCAATCTGCAGGTGGACTGATCGGCTATAGGGGGACCACTGTAGATACCATAATTACAAATGCTTATTGGAATAAGGATGCAACACAGATAGTAGATGGTGTCGCACGTAATATGGATTCAAAGCTTGGAATAGGACGTGCAACCGACGATTCAACGGCAAAGTCATGGGATGAAATGACAGATGTGGCTTTTGCTGATCTACTAAGTGCCAATAACGGAGCATTAAGGAATTGGACGTCTGTTTACGATCTCAATGATGGGTATCCTTATCTTGAAGGTCTATATTTTACGACGCCTTCTACCACCAATACAGTTACTTTTAGAAGTTTAGAAACGGATTATAAAGTCATGCATGTCACTGAAGGCATTTCTGTGATGGCGGCGATGACGGATCCAACACAGGCACATTTTGATTTTACGGGCTGGACGCTCACCAGTGATGGAAGCGGTTCATTCTTTGATTTTACAACGAGCATAACAGAAGATACGACACTCTATGCACAGTGGGCACCAAAACCAACGTATTCAGTACTCTACAATGCTAATGGAGGATTAGGGGATGCACCTTTTGACATCAACACCTATGAAGAAGATGGTTTGGTCACATTGCCATCTGGTAGTGGACTGACGAAAGCCAACTATATATTTGGCGGCTGGACGCTCTCGAGTGACGGAAGCGGTACGGTTTATGCTGCTGGCGCAACGTATACAATGGGCAGTGGGGATACTGAGCTTTATGCGAAGTGGAACCCTAGCTACACGGTAACGTACCATGCAAATTCAGGCGTGGGGACTGAACCCATAGATAGTAATGCTTATGCGCCGGGTAGTTTTGTTACATTATTATCGGGCAGTGGGCTTACGAAAGAGAGTTTCAGATTTGCCGGTTGGACGCTTAACAGTGGCGGAAGCGGGACGGTTTTTCAACCAGATGGTACTTATTATATTGGAAGCACAAATATTAATTTCTATGCAAAGTGGACACCAACCTATACGGTCACTTATGATGTTAATGGAGGAACAGGAACAACTCCAGTAGATAGCAACGCATATGCACAAGGCGAACCATGTTTATTGGCATCCGGTAGTGGTCTTACAAATGGAAATCTCAATTTTGGAGGCTGGGTGGATGAAGATGGAAATAAATTTGCTGAAGCCGACTATTACCATTTTGACAATACGAATGTTACCTTATATGCAAGGTGGACAAATTATTGGACAGACCTTGGTAATGTGGCCACAATTGATCCGGACTTAGAAGCAGATACGGATACATATATAATTGATAATGCTGCCGAACTAGCCTGGGTGGCTAAGCAGGTTAATGATGGTAATGATTTTTCAGGCTATACCATCAAAATTGCAGACAGTGTTACGGATATAGACCTTTCGGGGCATGACTGGTTTCCTATTGGAAGTGATTATGTATTTTTCAGAGGGGATTTTGATGGTAATAATAAAAAAATCTCCAATCTTACAATGGGAACAGTTGATATGCCGAACACAGAGTTGATATATGCTGGTTTATTTGGAGGTATTTCGGAGTCAACCATAAGCAATGTCTGGTTAGAGGATGTTTCGATATATTCATCTGCAGTATATGCCGAAATAGGCGGACTCGTTGGATATGCCGATAATATTAGTATAATAAACAGCCATACATCCGGTAGGATATCCGGTGGTGAGAGTGTTTATATTGGAGGTCTTATTGGAGATGTATATGCAAGTACAATCTTGGATGCCTATGCCACTGTGGATGTAACAGGTGGTGATGATGCCGTGGTTGGTGGTTTGGCTGGATATGCTTATGGCAGTATGTTTACAAATAACTATGCTACTGGGAATTTATCAGGTGGAATTAACACAGTCATGGGTGGCTTTATAGGATATGACGATGAGGATTTTGATAACAATAGTATAGCCTATGGCTATTGGAATGGTGATGCAAGTCAGATTATAGCTGGATCTTCAGTGGATGTTAAAGTAGGTATAGGTATGGGGCCAAATGAAGCTTCAGTGATATCTAAAACATCAGATGCCATGAAGAACAATGATTTTGCGATGTTACTAGATGCAAATAAGAGTGGACAAACGACGGGCACATGGACAATCTTACCGAGTGTAAATAATGACTATCCTGTGCTTGCTAATACGGTTACCTTTGATAAAAATGGTGGTACTTCAGATGAAAGTCCGACTACCAAGTTAGTGGTCTTAGGTGGTAATGTAAGCACTTTACCTACAGCCCCAGTGAGAACAGGCTATACTTTTAGCGGGTGGAATACTGTAGCGGGTGGTAGCGGTGCGACATTTACACCGACGACTACTGTAACGGAAGATATGACAGTTTATGCACAATGGACATTAATCAGCACTGGCAACAATTCAGGTTCAACGCGCCCGACAGTTCCATCAGAAGATGTGAACACAACATCATTTACAGCTCAAACCAATACGGCTACCGGAACTGCTACGGCAGACGTAGGGGCAAGTGAAATGACATCCCTAACTGACAAGGCGAAGGAAAGTGAAACTGCTGGACAGAAGGCAGTCATAGAAATCAAAGTTGAAGCGAGTGTCAATGCAAAAACAGTTGAAGTAGTGATGGATAGAACCGCCTTTGACAAAGTAGCGGAAGATACAAAGGCTGATGTAAAAGTCACTACAGGTCTTGGAAGTATAACTTTTGATGCAGAGGCGGTTAATACGATTAGCGGTGCGGCCGGAACAGGCAACATCACAATTAGTATGGCAAAAGTAGAGACAAGCACGCTTTCTGGTGAAATGCAGCAAGCGGTTGGCAATAGGCCGGTTTATGATTTATCAGTATCAGCCGGAAGTTCTAATATATCCGAATTTGGTAACGGTAAGGCTACTATTAGTATTCCTTATACACCGGAAGCTGGGGAAGATGACGATGCTATCGTTGTTTATTACATCGATAGTGAAGGCAAGCTCAATCCTGTTATGGGTAAATATGATGCAGTAAGCGGTACCGTTGTTTTTACCACCAATCACTTTTCGGAGTATATGATCGGCTATAATAAAGTGAGCTTTAGTGATGTTGTAGAATCATCGTGGTATTGTCAAGCAGTCACTTTCATTGCAGCAAGAAACATAACAACAGGCACAGATGCAACCCACTATAGCCCTAATGCCAAATTAACAAGAGGCCAATTCATTACTATGTTAATGCGGGCATACGGTATAGAAGCGGATGAAAGCGGGACAGATAACTTTGCGGATGCAGGAGATACCTATTATACTGGTTACCTGTCTAAGGCCAAAGCCCTTGGTATCACAAAGGGCATCGGTGATAATCTGTTTGTACCTAATCAGGAAATCACCAGACAGGAAATGTTCACCCTGCTCTACAATACCTTGGGGGTCGTTGGTGAACTTCCCACAGCAGTGGAAGGAAAACAAATGATGGATTACATCGATGCAAACCTGATAGCAAGTTGGGCAGAAGACGCCATGACATTATTTGTAGGAACAGAAATCGTCAGTGGGAATAATGGTAAGCTTTCTCCGACAGATACGACAAACCGAGCAGAAATGGCACAGGTATTATACAATCTGTTGGCAAAATAAGGGATGCTACTTTAAAAGTTCTTTCAATGATAACAAAGTAAAAACGGGTACGGTTAACTTTATGAGTTAGCTGTACCCGTTTCTTTATATACTGGTATTTTATCTAAAGAGATTTGGGCAGTACCAGTATGGTTGATTTAAGTTTATCTGGCATTTTGAAGCAAATCAAGGCCAGTATGAGAATGATAGGATAATATAAAACTTATGGATTACGTTGTTAAGAGAAATGGCTAAAGTTTGTAATTGCTAGCATAGTAGTTAGATGATATAATATGACTATCTTAATAAGAGAGGGTGAAATATATGGAACTAGATATTCGTCCATCAGCTGACCTTAGAAATCATTACAATGAAATATCTAAGCAATGTCATGAGACAAGAAAGCCAGTAATCATAACGAAGAACGGCAGAGGCGATACAGTAGTAATAGGCTTGCAGGAATACAAGCAAATGACATCGGAATTGGAATTGCTGCGTACATTAGCAGAAGCAGAAGAAGACGTGAAGTATGGAAAGGTTGAATCACTTCAAAAAACCTTTGATGATATTCGAAGCAACTTACTAAATAGGGAGGACTGATATGTATCAAATAGTCCGAACTGAAAAAGCAGATAACCAATTAAGAGATTTGATTTATTATATTGCAGATGATTCCGTAAGTGTGGACGTAGCACTAAATTATCTTGATAAACTTGAGAAAGCAATGATGCGACTTTCTGAATTCCCAGAATCCGGAAGTACTCCGAGATATGCGATATTGCGTAAACAAGGATATAAAGTATTGATTGTGGAAAAGCATTTGGCATTTTATAAAGTTGATCATACAAACAAGGTAGTAACAATATATGCTGTTGTAGATAGTAGACAGGAGTATAGAAATCTCATATAAGAGAATTTATTGATATAAATTTTTGTCTCAAAAAACACGCCACTCATATTATGACATCTTTTTAATTAGATATTCTAATCTTTTAGAAGAAAATAATCTAGAGAAAGCACTTGAAGGACTGTTTGAAATCTCAAAAGGTGGTCGTTAGGAACCTTAAGGGAAAAGTCTATGTGGCCTATGGATGAATAAAAAATAAAAACAAGAAATTTTACGGTTATAACTGCAAAACTTCTTGTTTTTATTTTTTATTCAAGTATAATATAGTTACAAGGAGGTATTATATGAAAAGTAGAAACCAATATTTAAATAAATTAGTGAGATGGAAAGATAGACAAGTAATAAAAGTGATTACAGGTGTAAGAAGGTGTGGAAAGTCGTCTTTACTTATGTTATATAAAGACTATTTGGAAAAATCGAATGTATCTGATGATCATATTATTTTTATGAATTTTGAATCTATGAAATATGTAGATATATTGGATTATAAATCTTTATATACAACAATTACAAAAGAAATCAAGAAGCAGGATATGAAAACCTATATATTATTAGATGAAATTCAATTGGTTGACGGATGGGAACGATGTATTAATGGGTTATTGGTTGATTATAATGTAGATATATATTTAACAGGGTCGAATTCGTATATGTTATCTTCAGAATTAGCAACCTTATTATCGGGTAGGTATGTTGAAATAAAAATGCTTCCATTGTCTTTTAAAGAATTTTTAGATTTTTCAGAGATTAAAACTTATAATAATCAAGCTTTAATTGATGAGCGATTTAACAGTTTTTTTAGATATGGTGGACTTCCATCAGTAACCTTGTTTGATGATGATGAAAACCTTACGAATGAATTACTAATCGGTATTTATAATACCGTTGTAATGAAGGATATCATTCAAAAAAACAGTGTGAGAGATCCAGCATTATTAGACAGTTTAATAAGATTTCTTGCAGCTAATGTTGGGAGTATAGTTTCAACGAAAAAAATTAGTGATTATCTAACAAGTGCTGGTCGTAAAACAACAAGCGAAACAATAGATAATTACATAAGCATGGTTATAAGTAGCTTTATTATATATAAAGTTAATCGGTATGATATGAAAGGTAAAATGCATCTTAAAACGTTTGAGAAATATTATTTGGTTGATACGGGTATACGTTACTTGCTTGCGGGAAGTAAGTTTATAGACGAAGGCTATGTACTTGAAAATATCGTTTATCTAGAGTTAATTAGACGTGAGTATCAAGTTTCAATAGGTAAGATAGGAGATTTAGAAGTAGATTTTATAGCTACTAAGGCGTCAGAAAAAATATATGTTCAAGTTTCACTGACAATAAGTGACGATAAAACTAGAAAGAGAGAATTAAAACCATTACTAGCTATAAATGATAACTATCCAAAATGTATTATCACAAAAGATAAAGTTGCTTTTGAAGACATTGAAGGCATACATGTGATTAATATTATTGATTATTTATTGGAAGATTATGTTTAAGGAGTTTAATAATAATGGAGAAAGCGAAAGGGTTGTGTGGGTTACCCAATGGGTCGCAACACTTCTTCATAGATTGCTTCCTTAGATGCTTCTATGTCTTGTTGGATATGAAGAACATGGTTCATGACCGAGTCATGGGTTTCAACCACAGCATCTTCAAGAAGGCTTTCTTCAAGGTGCATGGCTTCGTCGGATTCGGTCCTAAAGACAGAGACATTTGCCTCCATCTTGTTCGCTAGTTTTGCTAAATCCGAACTCGAAGCTGACATGGCGTCAAGAAGCTTGGTCTGTTCCACGATGGATGCGGAAGACTGCTGGGCACCGGCTGCATTTTGTTCTGAGATAGCGGATAGTGACAGTATAAGGTTGTTGATGGCTACCATCTGACCGGACATCTCGACACCGGAGTCATTGATGAGCCCAATATTGTCCCTCATGATGCCAATAGCTTCTGCGATACCATTGAATTTTGCATTGGTTCGGTTAACATCTTCTTCTTGTTTGCGTACAGCTTCTCTTGCCATCTCCATGGTTTCTACAGCTTTTGAAGCTTTATCTATAAGTTCTTTGATATCCATACCGATTTCCTTAGTGAATCTTGTTGATTGCTCAGCCAATTTTCTGATTTCATCGGCTACAACAGCAAATCCTTTACCAGCAGCACCTGCTCTGGCAGCTTCAATGGCAGCGTTTAAGGCTAGGAGATTTGTTTGATCGGCAATATCACGAATCATGGAACTGGCTTTTTGAATCTTCATGGCGCTGTCACTGGTTGCCCTGACAATGTCTTGTGCAGAGGCTGTCGCATCGTTGCTGATCTGGGTTTCAGTTACAAGGCTTCGAACGATATCCATACCATCTTCTTTGAGCTGTTCAACATGACCAGCTGCTTCATTGAGGTAATCCACTTGACGTTGATCCTCTTCAATGAGCTTAGCAAGTCGGTTGATTTCATGGACACCATCTGAAATGGTGCTGGCTTGTTCGGAAGCACCATTTGCAATATCTTCAATGGTCGCAGCAATCTCCTGGCCTGTTGCTGCAGCATGTTCACCACTCTGGGATAGTTCATCTGAAGCTAAAGATACACCAACAGAAGCTTTTGATATCTCTTTGATAATCTTCATGAGTTCAAGTCTGGTACCTTCACTTCGTCTTGCCAATGCGCCCATCTCATCTTGCCTAGATAAGATAGAGGCATCCATAGGTTGAGATAGGTCATATTCGGAAATAACTTCCATTTGATCTAGAATAATTTTCAGTGGTCTTGTAATGCCTACAGTTAGCTTAAGTGCTATGCCGATACTTAACAATACGCCAAGAACCAATGAAATCACAGCGATTATGTCAGAGTGACGTTCCACTTGAATAATTCTTTTTTCAACGGTTTCTTCAATGACTTTTACTTGATCGATGGAAGCCTTTGATGCAGTACTCATATTCATGAACTGCTGACGTTGTTTAAGTAACAACGTGTCGAAGTTATCAAAAGCCTTCTCGTATTTGTCCAGACTTTTCATTGCATCTTCAAGACTCTCAGTTACACCTTTTGATGTGGATTCTTTTAATGATTCTTCTAGAAAATACCTTGTCTTACCAAAATTATTTCTAAGTACTTCTGCATAAGTTTCAGATTCCGTTTTTGAAAACTTGGTTGCTGACAGCTGAACTTCCGTGAAGCTGTCTAAAGCAGTTTGAAGCCTGTTGTAATTCTTGAAAGATTCAACGACAGCATTTTGATCATTGCCGTATAGGACGTTCACCTGGGCAACATCCATGGCGCGCTTGATGTCCGATACAACTTCGTTTTCTATTGCAATCCGTATCATTTCCTGATTGTTCTTTGCTTTTTCTAGTTCAACATACCCTTCAAATTCGCTTCTAAAGTTACCAATCTGGTCCTCATAAGCAGCCATACTATTTGCGTACTCTGATGCCAAAGCAGGCGTTCTTGCGATCTCAAGAGATAAATCCAGGAAGTTTCTGACCTTGTCAGCGGTTTCCTCTAGTCCGTCATTTTCATAATTCGCTTGTTCAATCTGCGCACTAAGAACACTTTCCTGTGCATAGGCAACGGTTTCTAATAAATGACTCTGATGACTGATTCTATTAATATTAATCATGGATCCAAGGGCTACAACCAAGATAACCGTTGTCAAGATGGCATAACCTACACCGATTTTTTTCCCTACTTTTACATCCTGCAGAAAAACTTTTTTTACTTTCTGTTGACCCATTTCTACCTCCACTAGTCACTGCATCGCAGTATCTTCCTATGTCAAAAATGCATCTTCACAACAAAAGTCGCATATAAATTTCTAGTACTTTCGCCTTATAAAGTCACTATAACAACCCTATCTTTCCATGTCAATGCAAGGGATGAAGTGTTAACCTACTCCTTACAATATTTACCCAAAGTTAAACTAGGCCCCCGATTTTTGGGTTGTTATTAAATGTTAACAGATCGGTCACACAAATGTAAGATATAAGTGATTGTAAGACAGAGTTCCAAGTGGTAGAATACCCTTGTTACTGTTGATATTCTTTGTAGCTCTTATTATGGAATGAGAATGACAAAATACATAGAATAATGACTGATATAAAACGGATGAAAAAGTGATAAGGAAATAGGTAGAATATGTTAAGAAAGATATATGGCATTATAGTATTAGTTGCATTATTTATGGTATTGCTTGAAGTACCCGCATTAGCGGTTGAGCCAGGGGAAGAACGGGTTACCTTGGGTGCGAATCTGACAGAAGCACAGATCAGGCAGATGTATACGGATTTTAATCTAGAGCGCGGGAAAGTGAAAGAAATAATTGTCACCATTGATGAAGAAAGAGCATATCTTTCTGGACTTGTGCCGGATCAAAAAATTGGTTCATCATCCATATCAAGTATTTATATCAGAACTCTTGAAGAAAATTCAGGGATTAATGTTACAACAAATAACATTAATTGGTGTACAGAAGACATTTATAGAAACGCACTTATGACAGCAGGTGTGGAAAATGCGAGTGTCATGGTATCCGCACCGTTTTCGGTTTCCGGTACAGCGGCTCTCACCGGTATATACAAAGCATATGAGGATATCACAGGTATTTCTCTAGATCAAACGGCAAAAGAAGTTGCCGCAGAAGAATTGGTGACCACAAGCGAACTTGCAGAAACAATTGGTAGTGATGATGCAACCATGCTGATGAATGAGTTGAAAAAAATACTCGATGAGACAAAAGATATGACAGACGAAGAACTGAGAGTGGTCATTATTAATTTGGCAGATGCTCAAAATATTGAGTTGACCGAAGAAAATATCCAACAAATTATCAATCTTAGCAGAACACTTGAAAAGCTGGATATTTCTGAGTGGGGCGACAAACTATCCCAATTAGCAGAGACGATGGATAATGCCAAAGAAGCCGGAAAAGGTATTACATCCTTTTTAAACGGCTTAGAAGATTTCTTTGCTGGCGTTAGTGATTTTTTTGCTAATATATTTGGTGGCATTGGAAAGCTTTTTGGTAGCTGATCAATAAATTAGACAAAATAATGGTTAAAGGGTCAACTATATAGTTTTGTCACCTTAACCAACAATTAAAGGCCAACTTATTTGGGTTGGCCTTTAAGATTATACATTTTTTCTATTAAGAAAACTTTTTCTATTGTTGCCATAATCTTACACTCAAAAACATTGTCCTAATGTGAAATTTCACAGGGTAATGATGTCATCATTTAAGCTTTTATATATGTCTTTGAATTTGTTTTCAATTTTGTTAAATACGACTATTAGCTCCGGATCAAAATGCGTACCTGAGTGAGATGAAATCTCATGAACAGCTGCTTCGTGAGACCAAGGTTCTTTATAAGGTCTTTTACTTCTTAAGGCATCATACACGTCTGCAATAGCTGTAATTCTGGCAGACAGAGGGATATCTTCACCTATTTTGCCTTCAGGATAGCCGCTACCATTATATTTTTCATGATGATAGTTGGCTATTTCTGCAGCCATTAATAATTCTTCTTTATTATTAAGAATGCGACCTCCAAATGTGGTATGGTTTTTTATGATTTCAAATTCCTCAGCCGTTAACTTCCTTTTTGCAAGTAAAATCAAGTCGGTGATACCAACCTTACCAATATCATGCAAAGGGGCAAATATTTCTAGATCGTTGCAATACTTACGATTCATCCCATATTCAGAAGCTAACCATTTAGAAAAAAGTCCAACACGTTTCATGTGGTTGCCTGTTTCATTGTCACGCATTTCAGCTAAAGCGGCAATCGTACGATACAGCTCTATTTTGCTTTGAGTTGTTTTCTCTATTGTCTTTGAAATGTCTACAGGCATTGCAATATAATAACTTGGCTTACCTTCCTTATAATCAACACCAGAGATAATTAATCTTACCCAAATTAAATTATTTCGGATATCCTTATTAATTAGAACGCCATCCCAAAATCCGATATCAGGATTCGTAATTGCATCCCATAAGCCTTTAAAGAGGGCATCGTAATCTTCATCAGAATAGCCCAAATCATTATATGCTTGACGACCGGGATTTAAGAAGTTAGTCTTTTTACCAATTAGATCCATTTGATTACAACTATACATAGCATTAAGAGCAGGATTAGTTTTCAAAATAATGCCGGATGAATCCGTAATAATAATGGGTTGATTACTAATCTGAAAAACGTTCGCTAATAATTCTTTTTCTTCTTTTAAACTAACAAATTCAGTAACATCAGATATTGTAATCATACATTGGTTCTCATTATCGAAAGGCTGGACGTTCATCAGGTAATCTCGATTATTCGCTTTATATTTGTGTGCAAAACTATTATTTCTTAAACAATCTTTACAGATTGTCTGTCTAAATTCAGGAGGCATAATCTTGAAAACACCTTCATTGCGGTCTTCTCCTAAGGCTTCAAGAACTTTACGTCCTGACGCGTTAATATATGTAACAGATGATTCACATGTCATAGTTATCACAATATTAGGATTAGCTTCTGGTAAACGCGCTAAAATCATATTTTCTCTAAGTAGATTTTTATAACGACTGATATCAATTGTAGATAATATAACCTTGGATAAATCATCGGATACGACAATAAACTTAAGTAAGATATCTAATCGATTACCTTTTACTGTATAATTCACTGTTTCAATTTCGTTGTTTTCGCCTACGGTCATAATAGCTTGAGCAGCTTTAAGTAGGTCATCATAAGCCTCAAATGGAATGATTTGATGCATATGTTCCTTGATCTCTTCTAATGTATCAGCTTCATATAATCTTAGAGTGGCAGGGTTGACATCTAATAAGTTAGCTGTTTTTATATGTATTTGTGGCAACTGATCCTTAATAGCTTGACTGTCTAATATTTTTTTAGATTTTTCACTAAAGTCAAAAATCCATAGTGCAGTTGGGTTTTCTAAAAAAAGTGCTTCTTCTAGACTTCTCATGATTAAACGACTCCTAACGAACAAGAAATTGTGACAAAAATTGTATTACTCTATCATTTAATGGGGTTTCCGATTATATGATACCAGTTTAAACGATTTGCCCTTAAGAGTCAATTGGGATAATAAAAGTGGTTTACCTCCTATAATATTGCAAGTGGAATGTATAATATTAGACAGTTGGTTAAGATAGCAAAACTATCTAGCTGAAGATTAAGTCCAGAAAGACCAGCACCTTTTACATCTTTTGCTAGATGAGCCCATTTTTTTGTTTTCTATAAGCATAACTTTTGCGCCTAATGAAGCAGAACCCGAAGTTACGACTAAACCCCCGCTCCCTGCCCCAATAACGACTAAATCATAATCATATTTCATATATGCCATCCTCCATTGCTAGTTTTGATTTGCTAATGCTTATTTTCAATCGACCGGATAGGATAATGCCCTCTTGCGACAGTTCGGATAAAATCAGTGATACGGATTCTCTTGTAGAACCAATCATGTTCGCAAGTTCTTGATGACTTAAAGGTAAATCAATGGTTATATATTCACCTGTATCAAGACCAAAATCATTGGCCAATTTCCTAAGCCAGTAAAGTGTGCGTTGCTTAATATCATAGAGTGCGAGCTGTTCAAGCATTTTATTTTGTTCTTCAATCTTCTGACTTAGGTGTCCAAGTATGTTCATTAAAAGCTGTGGACGTGACAGTAAATAATCTTCTAGCTGTTTAGGATCAAACAAGCAAATCAAAGTATCTTCAAGTGTTTCGATATAGATATTTTGTGTTCCGAGAGAGAATAATGAAGTATTTCCGAAAGTGTTACCATGACCAATGATACCTATGGTATATTGCTTGCCTTCAGAATTTAAGTTATATAAACGCAATTTACCTTCCTTAACAAGATACAAACCTTTTGGTTGACTAAAAGGTGTTTGCACAATTGTATTTTTGGGTATGGTGGACATGTGGGTCATGTTGTTGATTTGCCCCATATCATCTTTTGTTAAGTGATTAAACAATTTTATTTGGGATAAGTACCATAATTTTTCCATTGAACGCTCCTTAGTATCATTTTTATATACTTGAATTA
>NZ_JARGDP010000032.1 GCF_029210395.1 Petrocella sp. FN5
CATATGTATGAATTACAATTTAAATAGAGCAATCAAAGCGAATATTGTTTTTATATGGTTTTTTGCATTTTTTCTAAGTTTAACAGCCTATATTAATGGCGGTTTTTCTTACGGATTGAAAGCCCTAATCGCAACTTCAGTAACGGCTATACTCGTAACTTTAATTTATTGGATTCCTATGCCGATTGTTGCTAAGAGTGAGTTGGTGATTTTTTTACCATTTTTTGCCTCCATTGGTTTGTCAGTTGTTAATGGTGGCGTTGCGCGCATGTTTAACATTTATATTTTGGCACTTGTCATGCAAGCCTTGTATTTTAATTATAAGCGCATGATTACTGTAGGTGGTACAATGACGGGGATTTTAGTTATTCTATATATAATCAATCCCAATCTACTCATTGATCCTGGTATGGGATTAGGGGATTTCATTCCTAGAATTGGGGCTACTTTTAGTTCTTATTTTGTCCTTGTTTTATTGAGTAAATGGGGGCAAGAAATGGTGATGAACGCAGAAACAGAAGCAGAAAAAAGTCTAAATGCTTTAGAAGCTTTGAATAACCTTTTTAATGAAGTTAAGAATTCTTCGCTACAATTAAAAGAATCTACTGAAGGTAGTACGAAAAAAATGAAAGAAAATAGAGATGGAAATAAATTAATTAATACTGCGATTCAAGAACTTGCACAGAGTGTTGATGAGGCCGCGTCAACCGTTTCGGAAATTAACACCAGTGTTAGTGTTTCAGGTCAAAATGTGGAAAAAACATATCAAATCATGTCTCAAGTGGATTCTTTATTTGACAATCTTGAAGCGGCTTTTTCCGAGAGTTCACATTCTATAGATATTATGTCAGGTGCAATTTCTAAGATGGATGAAACGATGACAGAAAGCTTTTCGACCATCAAAGATTTGTCTAATAGGATGCTAGATATTCAGCTTCATCTGGATGGTATTGTGACGATTGCTGAACAGACGAATCTTTTGGCCTTAAACGCTTCAATTGAAGCTGCAAGAGCTGGTGAACATGGTCGTGGTTTTTCAGTAGTTGCAGATGAAATAAGAAAACTGTCTATTGAGAGTAGAACATTTGCAGATGATATTCGACGGATAACATCTCAGTTAATGGAAGCGACTCAATCCGCAATGAGTAAAGCGGAAATAGGTCAAGTGGCAACTTCAGAAGGCGTTGAAGCAATGAACCGACTAAATGATCATTTTTCTATTGTTAATCGTGATTTCAAACATGCAGGAGACAATTTAGATGATGAATCAAAGTTTATTAAGAGCATTCATAGCGAATTCTCTAAAATCGAGGATGCGATTACGAGCATTGCAGCAATTCTAGAAGAAAATGCTGCACACTTTCAAGAAATAGCATCCAGAGTTAGCGTTCAATCTGAAATAACAAATGCAGTTACGGATGATATTGCGAATGTTGCTCTAGTAGGTAAACAACTATATGAGAGGGTAAGTCGGTAAGATGGATATTTTATTACAACAAGGTACAGTATTAGATTTGGAAATGATATTACCTAGTTACGTCGATTTATTTCCGGAGCAAGAACGGAAAACGACTTCAGTATTGAAAAAACTTTTAGGTACAAGAGATTACATTTTATATAAAATAGTTAATGAACAAAACAGCGCTTATATGGGTTTTGTCTTATTACTTCAACTGGATGACTCAAGTGCGATTTGGCTTGATTTTATAGGTATTGACAAGACCTATCAGGGTTATGGGATTGGTTCGAAAGTTTTGAATCTTTTGAAAAAAAAGTATTCTATGGGATATAAGGGCATGTATTTTGAAGTGGAATGCTTAGATGAAAATCCGGATACAGCCCGTCGCATCAAATTCTATGAAAAATTTGGTGCTAAAGCTTTAAAGGTTGACTATAATTTACCGACTCAACAAGGAGATTTACCCATGTTGTTGTATTATCAGCCTCTTTCTAATGAACAACTTCCGTCACAAAAAGAAGTCGATGAAGTTATAAGAAAAGCGCATCAATTTATACATTTTGATTTATTGTAAACTAAAGGCGTCAAAACTACATAGTTTTGACGCCTTTTACCATTAATATAGTTAACTCAACTTTCCCAGATGATTTCTAAGTTCTTGTCTATCATGCTCTCCTATTTCACCGCAGACGAAAAGGTGAATTTTTTGCTTAAACCTGTGGATTATCATTACTAAGAAATCCTACAAGAGGTAACATAGGATACCGATTAGTTATCTTGTTATGGATATAATAAGCACATAAGTTAAAGCAATTATTTAGAAAGGAGCCATTCATGTCGAATCCTAGGTATGCAAATCTTCAAAAAGTAAGAAACGATAAAAGAACCTATTCCATTACGCCAAGGATTGCTGGTGGTTTTATTACACCGGATAATATGATCCGCCTTGCAGAAGTGGCAAGAAAATATAAAGCAACCCTTAAAATCACATCAGGTCAAAGGGTGATGATTATTGGTCTTAAAGCAGAAGAGGTAGACGCTGCATGGGCAGATCTCGGTATGGAACCGGGTGTCTTGTCCCCTTATTCAGTAAAAAATGTTGAGATGTGTCCGGCTTCCTTTTGTAAAAGAGCCAAACAGAATTCCATGAAGGTCAGCATGACCTTAGAAAAGCGTTACTACGGAAAACCGGCACCTAATAGGGTTAAAATAGCCGTAGCCGGTTGTAGAAATGCCTGTACAAGTGCCAATGCCAAGGACATCGTGGTTTTGGCAGATATAGAAGGCTACATTGTCCGCGTCGGTGGAAGCGCAGGCTTTCACCCGAGACTACCGGACGAAGTTGCAAGTCATCTTACTGAAGAAGAAGTTTTTATTATGGTCGATGCGGTGTTTGATACCTATTGTGAGATGGCAGATACCGGTGAAAAGCTGGGCATAATGATTGATCGCGTCGGTTTTGATGATTATAAAAAAGCGGTTCTTGCCACCTATGAAAAAAGAAAGGAAATATGATATGAGCTTATTCTTAGCACCTATTCACACGTGGTTGTTTAACAAAATTAAATTATTTGAAGAGATTGAGCAGGATATTATTAAGCAATTCCCCTTGATCTTAACACAGGACTACTTAAGAGTGATTTATGATGATTATGGGTATCCTATGGGAGATGAACCTATTGAGTCCTTGATTGATACAAGTAATATCCATGGTTGGCTTCAAACCAGTATTAATAGAGCGGAGCAAAGACAAGCCGCGATCATTAAAGTCCTAAATGATCAAGTCAAAGAAGCAGCAGATACAGTGGTAGCGGTATACTACAATAAGGGAAAAGAAAAAGCCATTGAGCGAAATGAAACATTCACAGATCCTAATCAGATTTTTGTGACACTTAATGATTATCTCCTAGAAGGTATGCCATGTGACCGAGTTAATGAAGTCATACAACAAGATGATCAACAAGTTATATGGTTAACCAATCTATGTGTCCATCAAGACAATTGGATATCCGAAGGGATGGACGTTGGTTACTATTACGATTTTAGAGCGGCCTTTATCAAAGGGTTTGTTGAAGGAAAAACAACAAATTTCAATTACCAGTATGAAAAAGAACCCAAGCAAAAACATACAATAATGAGAGCTTAGAAAAGGAGAAACGATATGAACATTACAAAAGATATGTTAATCAGTGAAATCTTAAGTAAGAAAGCGGATGCAGCAGGTATATTGATGGCCAATGGCATGGGATGCTTAGGTTGCCCTTCATCTCAAATGGAATCTCTAAGTCAAGCGGCAGAAATCCATGGTCTTAACATCGAAGATCTTATTCATCAACTTAATCAGTAGAAGGAGATAAAAAGCACAAGGCCATTAAAAACATCAAGATTAATGGCTGACGGCTTTTTTCTTAAGATTAGTTTTGACCCTTTTAAGCATGGGTGGAACTTTTATTAAAAATATGATAACTTTAGAGAGAAAGGTACTCCTATGTATAAAGAAATCCTTACGTTGGTTGGCCAAGGGGCCGTTAATAAGATTAACTTCATGAAAAGTGGTATTGGCAGATATCTCGTCGCATCTGGTTTGGCAGGTGCCTATGTGGGTATAGGTATTATACTCATTATGGTGATTGGCAGTACAGCACAAGTGGCCGGTAGTCCTTATGGAAAGATCTACATGGGGCTTGGTTTTGGAATCGCACTGAGTTTAGTCATTATGTCCGGATCGGAGCTTTTTACAGGGAATAATCTGGTTCATGTTATGGGTATTTTTGACAAAAAAATAACACTTTCGGATGCCAGTAAAAGCTGGGGACTAAGTTACACTGGTAATTTCATAGGTTCCATCATCATTGGTACGCTTTTTTATATGACGGGTATTGAAGGTAATGCCGTTGGTGAATTTGTCCTTCAAGTATCAGAAGTGAAGATGAACGGATCGTTTGTTGAACTTTTTTTCAAAGGTATACTATGTAATATTTTGGTTTGTCTTGCCGTCTTATCCTCGATTAAACTTAAGAGTGAATCCGGCAAGCTCATTATGATTTTCTGGTGTCTGTTTGCTTTTATAGCTACAGGAATGGAACACAGCATTGCAAACATGACCATTTTTACCATTGGTCTATGGTTGGAGCATCCGGAAACTGTATCTGTATTAGGTGTTTTTAAAAATCTGATTCCGGTAACCCTTGGAAATTTTGTTGGTGGTGGTCTGATTCTGGGTGGCAGTTACTATTTTATGGGGCGCGATAAGATTTGAGTATAAAATAGAAGGATAAAGGAGTGAAGTTATGGGGTATGAACTGACACAGCAAGAGATGAAGGCATATTTTAAAACACTAACCAAGCAATATAGGTTGGTGGGTCCAATCCGAGAAAAGGCAAAAGGTAGCTTTTCAGATACGGATAAAATTGTTTATGGGGTCTTTGAAGACATTGAAGATTTGGTATTAGAGGAAAAGGCCTTTTACTCGCCTAAAGAGTTTTTAATGCCAATTAGAGAAACCTTGTTCCATTTTATAGATGGACAGATTGTGGAACCTAAAATAGATACCAAGCCAATCCTAATATTTGCCAGGCCCTGTGATTTGAACGGCATTAGGCGATTGGACACCATATTCCTTAAAAATGGGGATATTAAGGACGCTTATTATGAACGTAGAAGGCAATTGGTCAAATATGTTATGATTGAGTGTAGGGAGGGGTTTGACACCTGTTTTTGCGTCTCTATGGGATCTAATACCTATACAGATTACGAAGCGGCCATTCGCTTCGAGGGTGACCATTCCTTATTAGAAGTTGTGGACTCTACACTGGTTACCCAAGACTTGAGTCGGGTGAGGAAAACAGATTTTGTGCCTGAATATATTAAAGAAAATAAAGTCAAAGTGGAGATACCACCAACAGACAAGGTGAACAAGAGCCTTTTTGAACACCCTTTATGGAAAGAATACACAAGAAGATGTATTGCCTGCGGCCGTTGTAATACGTCCTGTATTACCTGTTCTTGTTTTACCATGCAGGATGTTGAAGTAAGTGATGATGGTCTGCTGGATGAACGCCGACGAGTTTGGGCAAGTTGTCATATTAAAGGCTACACAGATATGGCCGGGGGACATGGTTTTAGAAAACAAAATGGTGAAAGAATGCGTTTTAAAACCATGCACAAAATCAATGACTATCATAAACGCTTTGGTGAGCATATGTGTGTTGGCTGTGGTCGATGTGATGATGTATGTCCGGAATACATTTCTTTTTCAAAATGTATCAACAAGCTATCCGAAATCATAAAGGAGGAAAGTCATGAATAATCCTTATATGCCAAGACCTTATACCTTAATAGCCACACAAAAAGAAACGGAAATAGATTCAACCTTCGTTTTTGAAGCCAAGGACCGGTTCGTGGGTGGTCAGTTTATGCAAGTCTCCCTTCCAGGTGTGGGCGAAGCCCCTATATCCATTTCTGATTTTGACGCGGATACCCTTACCATGACCATACGGAAAGTGGGCAGGGTTACAGATCGACTTTTTGCAATGAAGCCCGGTGAAACCTTGTATATGCGAGGACCTTATGGCAATGGTTTTAAACAGGCATGGTTTAAAGACAAAGACATGGTGGTTATAGCCGGTGGAACCGGTCTTGCACCTGTTAAAAATACCATTGATACCTTCATATCCAACCAGGCGGCTATAAAAGGTTTGCAGATCATTGTCGGCTTTAAAAGTCCAAAAGATGTTCTTTTTAAAGATATGCTTCACAAGTGGCAAGAACAGGTGCCTATAATCCTTACGGTTGATCAAGGGGATGATACGTGGCCTTATAAGGTTGGCCTTATTCCAAGCCATATTAAAGATTTGGATCTATCCGATGTAGAAAATAAGACGGTCATCCTCGTTGGTCCACCGATGATGATGAAATTCACCACCCTTGAGTTGTTACGTCTTGGTTTTGCTGAAGAAAATATTTGGGTATCTTTTGAACGTAAAATGAGTTGTGGTATCGGTAAATGCGGTCACTGTAAGATTGATGAAACTTATGTTTGCCTAGAAGGTCCCGTTTTTAACTATACCAAGGCAAAGACATTGTTGGACTAAGGAGGCGTGCTCATGAGTATAGATCGAAAATTAGTGACAAAAAATGCCTATAGAATCACAAAAATTAGAAATAAAACCGCCCTTAGAGTCCGGGTTCCAGGTGGTCATTTAGAAGCCAAGTATTTTCAAATCATTCAGGAAGTCGCTGAAAAATATGGTGACGGTACGGTTCATTTAACCACCAGACAAGGTTTTGAATGTCCTGGGATCGACTTTGATCAAATCCCTCAAATCAATAAGATGATCCGCCCCCTTATTGAATCCTTGGGCCTTGATGTGGATTATGGTGATGGTGGCTATCCGGCAGCAGGTACAAGAAATATCTCTGCCTGCATAGGTAACCGTGTTTGTCCTTATGCCAATGATGACACGACCAGAATCGCAAATAGCCTTGAAAAAGCGGTTTATCCCCATGATTTTCATTTCAAAATCGCCGTAACCGGTTGTCCCAACGATTGTATTAAAGCCCATATGCAGGACTTTGGCATTATCTGTTTGACAGAGCCTCAATACGATAGTAAACGGTGTATCACTTGTGAGGCTTGCGTGGACAATTGTAAGAAGAAAGTGACCGGTGCCTTAAGTGTTAAGAATTTTAATATCGAAAGAGATATTGAAAAATGTATTGGTTGTGGTGAATGTATATTAAAATGTCCGGCTGGGGCATGGACGAGAAGCGAAGAAAAGTATTATAGAATGGTCATAATGGGCAGAACTGGTAAGAAAAACCCCAGATTGGCCATGCCCTTTATTAAGTGGGCAACAGAAGAAGAAATTACTCAAATCATTAAAAATACCTATGGTTTTGTAGAACGCTATATTGATACAAGTTTACCGAAAGAGCATATCGGTTATATTGTAGATCGTATGGGTTATCAAGTCTTTAAAAAAGAAGTCTTAGAAGGTATCACGTTGAATCCAAAAGCCCTAGTGGCAGAACATATACAATGGCATGGGTACCATTACAAAACAGATATGCAGTTTAACCATGAAGGTTTGTAGATAAGGGGGTCTATATCATGCAAGAAATATTTTTACTGGAAGATTTACTGGATGTGCTCATTGATATTGAGGTGATGGGTCAAGGGCATTATAAAGATTTGGCCAATAAAGCTGGAGAAGAGAAGTTGACAGAACTTTTCATGGCCCTGGCCAAGCAGGAAGAAGCCCATGAAAAACTTTATAAGTCCCTCAAAGAGCAATATGTGAATTATACGACCAGTGACGTTGACGAGGAATATAGGGCTTATCTAGAGGCTTTAATTAATGACAACATTGACTTTATGACCCAGAAAAAAGAGGTTATGAATCTGGAGGAAGCTTTTGACTTGGCTTTTCGACTTGAAAAAGATACCATATTATTTCTTAGAGAGGCACAAAAACATCTACCAGAAGTTGAACATGATAAGATTGAGGGTTTGGTGGCACAGGAACAATCTCATATCGTCATGCTTAGACAATACAGATCTCAGATGATATAATATAGGGCAAGGGTGCTTCGGTGTCCTTGCTCTTTATTTATACTTTTCTTGGAAAGGATATACGATGATTGTAAATGTTGTGGGTGTGAGTTATAAAGAAATGGAAGTGGGTCTAAGAGAACAATTGGCTTGGACCCAAACAAAGCGGATGGAATATCAGATTCAATTGTTTGAATCGGTTGGTGGCAATGTCTTATTATCCACTTGTAACCGTTTTGAACTCTATTATACAGGGGCTGATACAGATGTATTAGAGGTGATTGAAGGCATTATTGACCAGTTAAATCCGGAAGATGGGCCTATCTTTCGAGAACGACTATGGTCCTTAACAGGAGATGCAGCCATTACCCATTTACTGAAAGTAACAGCCGGTCTGGATTCTATGGTACTTGGGGAGGATCAGATTCTATCCCAAGTTAAGGACGCTTGGCTTTTGGCATCCAAAATGGGCATCAGCAATAAAATATTAAACCGTCTTTTCCAAGAAAGCATTCGTTTTTCTAAAGAAATAAGGACCAGAGTCGGCATATCTCATCTGCCGATTTCGGTTGCTTATCTGGCTTATAAGCGCGCTATGGATTTTCTAAGGACAAGGGGTGGTAATGGGGTTATGATTGTCGGTCTTGGTGAAACAGGCCGTCTGGTCAAGAAGTATTTTGATGAAGTGGCTTCAAAAGAAGGTTTAGTGATATATAAAACAAGCCGTTCCATATGTCAAATGAATGGTGTGGATCTAGATGACGGCACCCTACCCTATGAAGAGCGGTATGCTTTTTTAAGCCAAGTGGATTGTATCATCAGTGCTACCAGTAGCCCCCATTATATCTTTTCTTATGACCGATTGTTGGAAACCATGAACTTGTATCAAGGTGAAGCAAAAAATCAGTTGTTCATAGACTTGGCGGTTCCAGCAGATATTGAACGCCGAATCGATACGATGGATTATATTCAAGTCCTTGGTATCGATGAGATCGGAAAAACCATTGAAGATAATCTGGAAGTCAGACGAGAAATGGCCGATCGAATGATGGAAAAAATACCCCATGAAGTTGAAATGCTCAAAGACTGGATGATGCGTTCAGTTGCAGATCCAACCATTGAAGGTCTTCACAACAAAGTTCAGACAGCCTACGGGGACGCTATGGACTTGATTCATAAAAAGATACAACTGAGTCAAAAAGAAAGCGCATATATTGAAAAAGTTATTAAATCAGCGGTCCTTAGGGTGGTGAAAGAACCTATTTTGGGGCTAAAGAATATGGAACAAGACGAGCTTAAAGAGGCTTTGACCTTAATGAAAAAACTGTACGATTTGGAGTGAGGCTATGTACTTACCGGTTATGTTGAACATAGAAGAAAAAAAGATTGTGGTTATTGGTGGCGGATCCGTTGCTCTTGAAAAAATCCAAAAATTAGTCGAATTTGGTGCAAGGGTTGAAGCGGTGAGCTTGACATTTTTACCAAGTCTACTAGAAATGGGTCCTAAGGTTCAATGTAGGGTTAGTCCCTATCATAAGGACCATATTACAAATGCTTTTTTAGTTATTTCTGCAACCAATGATGTACGTGTTAATAGACAGGTCTATGAGGACTGTAGGGCACTTCATATTCTTTGCAATGTGGTGGATCAACCGGATTTGTGTGATGTGGTTTTTACCTCAGCCTTAAAGCGAGGTCAACTTATTTTTTCGGTGAGCACCAGTGGGCAAAGCCCCATACTGGGACAGAGAATCATCGGTAAGCTTGAAGAAGAATATGATGAAAGCTGGGAAGAAAAAATTAGGCTATTGGGAGCGATTAGAACAATTTTTAAAGAGATGGAAAGAGATTCGGTCAAGAGAAACAAGATGTTACGCGCCATCATCTATAAAGATACCGAGACCTTAAGACGTATTTTAGAGAAACTGACCATAAAGAGGGGATGACATGAAAATAAGATTAGGAACACGGGGCAGTGCCCTTGCACTTAAGCAGACAGAACTTGTAATGTCTCATTTACAAGAAGCCTATCAACAAAAAGCCGATCAATTAAGTTCTGACCCATCTAACACATCTATTTCATCCAATGAACCTTTAGAACTTGAATGTGTCATTATTGAAACCAAAGGGGACAGGGACCAAACAAGTCCTTTGTCTCAGATTGGCGGTCAAGGGCTTTTTATTAAAGAAATAGAACAGGCTCTTCTAGATAAGCGCATTGATTTGGCTGTTCACAGTCTTAAAGACATGCCAGCCAGGTTACCCCAAGGGCTGATCCTTGGTGGTACAATCAAAAGAGAAAACCCTTTTGATTATCTCATTACAAAAGAAGGGCCAAGTCTAGAAAACTTACCTCCAAAATTGATCATCGGCACAGGTAGCCCAAGACGTAGGGTTGAGCTTAAGCGTTTTTTCTCAGGTTTAGGCATGGATGTCGTCTTTGAGAATATTCGTGGAAACATTGATACAAGGCTTAAAAAGTTGGATAAAAAGGATGAAAATAATCAAGATAATCAGTATGAAAATAATGAGAATATGTTGGATGGGATTGTTTTGGCACAAGCCGGTATCCATCGTTTGGATTTGAAAAAAGAATACCCACACCTAAACTTTATACCCTTAGATTATAAGGAAATGATACCGGCACCTTGCCAAGGCATACTGGGACTAGAGATTCGAGAAGAAGATGAAGCTTTGCTTAGGCTTCTGGCATCGATTCAAGATCATAAAGCCACTTTACAGGCAAGACTGGAGCGAGCCTATCTAAAAGGCACACAGGGGTCTTGTCATATGGCGATTGGTGGTTACCTTGACCTATCCAAAGACCTTAACCTTACCTTCTATAGTCTATTAGGCGACGAGCACGGTCAAACAGCTCATAGAGAGACTCTAAACCTTGGTCTTATCCATGATTTGGACTTGGTCCAAAATGAACAACAGATGAAATTTTTGGAAGATCAACTGATTAACCATGGTCGCCATATGGCCCAAAAACTTACAACTCAATCAAGAGGATTTGTTGCCTTAGTCGGTGCCGGTCCGGGAGATATGGAACTGATTACAGTCAAAGGGATGCGTTATCTAAGTGAAGCGGATGTCATTGCCTATGATTACTTAAGTGGTAAGGCATTACTGGACCTAGCACCTACGTATGCAGAAAAAATATATGTGGGTAAAAAAGCCGGGGATCACACCATGACCCAAGAAAATATTAATGCTTTATTGATTGAAAAAGCTTTACTTGGTCTTAAAGTGGTTCGTCTTAAAGGGGGCGACCCTTATGTTTTTGGCCGTGGTAGTGAAGAAGCCTTGGCCCTTAAAGAAGCAGGCGTAGATTACGATGTGGTGCCGGGCATTACCTCCGCTATAGGCGGTTTGACCTACGCCGGCATTCCCATAACCCACAGAGGCTTGTCCGCATCCTTTCATGTGATGACAGGCCATCTTTCTAAGTCCGGTCTACCTATGGACTATGAAGCCTTAACAAAAGCGGGAGGGACCTGTGTCATTTTAATGGGCATTGGACAAGCTAAGGCCATTGCGGAAGGATTCTTAAATGCAGGCAAATCTGCTAAGACGCCGGTTGCCATCATTTATCATGCAACAACACCCCAGCAAGCAACCGTCAGTATAAGGCTAGATGAACTTAGCACAGCCGTTGATGATCATGAAAGCCGTTCTGGTCTGATCGTCATTGGTGAAGTGGCAGGCTTTCATCATCAATTGGTAAATCTTGAAGCCAAGCCTTTATTTGGTAAGAAATTATTACTTACCTTGCCAACACCTGAAGTGAAAAACGAGGTAGGATCGTCAGATAAGGACAAAATGACCAACCGAGCTAAGCTGCTTCAGAATCTAAAGGACCAAGGGGCAGAGGTGGTTGAAATGCCTGTGATTACCCACAAAACATTGGGTCCGGATTTAGAGTATTTTACCAAAGACTGGTTTTCTGGGTTGGGGGCTATGGTTTTTACCAGTCCTTTTGGTGTGACTTGTTTTTTTGAAATCTTACAAGCGCAAAACAGGGACCTACGCATCCTTGCAGGACCATCTATTATCAGTATAGGGACTTCCACCACAAAGGCCTTAAAGGACCATGGTATAATACCGGATTATATGCCGGAAAAATTCACAACAAAAGAATTGCTGGATTTGATACATCATAAGATGGACCGACAACAACTGAGTCAAGGTATTTGCTTTTATAGGTCCAAACTGGGGAATACAGAGATTATAAAAGCCTTAAGTGAGAAAACCCAAGTGACGGATGTTCATCTATATGAAGTGCTTCCCACAAAAACAAAATTGGACCTTCAAGAAGAGGGGTATGATGGGGTTGTTTTTACCAGCCGGTCTGCTGTAGAAGCTTTTATGGCCACACATAGTGAGAATTATAGGCAGATGTCTCGATTATTACCGGCTTATTCCATCGGTCCCATGACCACAGAAGCTCTAAAAGAAAATCAGTGGTCCCTCATACATGAGGCAACAACCCATACATATCAAGGCATATACGAAACGATTATGGAGAAAATATCATTATAAAAATAGTATTAAAAGAAGGGTAGGCGTTAGCAATATGGGATATTTACCAACACGATTAAGGCAACATGGCGTACTAAGAAAGATGGTTCGGGATGTACAATTGACCATGGATGATCTGATTTATCCGATTTTCATCGTGGAAGGTGAGAACGTATATAAAGAAATAGAGTCCATGAAAGGCCAGTACCACATAAGCGTGGACCAACTGGAACGATTGGTGCCCCAGTGGCGGTCCAAAGGGATTAAGAGTTTACTGATTTTTGGTGTGCCCGATGAAAAAGATGCTGAAGGGGCATGTGCCTATGACGATAACGGCATTGTTCAAAAAGCTTTAAGGGCTATTAAGGCGATCAGTCCTGAGATTTTTTTAATTACAGACATCTGCCTGTGTCAATATAAGTCAGATGGTCACTGCTGTTTTTTTGATCCACAAGGCATTATCAAACGAGAACAAACCTTAAGAACCTTAGACAAGATTGCCATCAGTCATGGTAAAGCTGGTGCAGACATGGTAGCACCTTCGGATATGATGGACGGACGTATTAGTAGTCTTAGAACCGCATTGGATAAAAACGGTTTTGAACATCTACCTATTATGGCCTATAGTGCCAAATACGCCTCCTCTTTCTATGGACCCTTTAGAGATGCGGCCCACTCAGCCCCTGCAATGGGTGATCGACAAGCCTATCAGATGGACTTTCACCGAGTATCGGAAGCCATAAGTGAATTTGAGCTGGATGTTAAAGAAGGGGCAGACATCCTCATGGTTAAACCGGCCATGCCATATTTAGACATCCTTTCAAAGGCTTCTGAACGGTTTAACAGGCCGATTGCAGCCTATCAAGTGAGTGGTGAATACGCTATGTTAGAACGGGCTGTAAGAGAAAATATTATTGCCGAAAAAAGCATCTATGAGTCTTTAATCGGCATAAAAAGAGCCGGTGCAAATCTAATTCTTAGTTATTTTGCCCCTGTAGTACAAGAACTCATAGAAAAATACAGTGAATAGGTAGGTGGATTATGAAAAATAAAGAACTTTTTGAAGCGGCAAAAAAAGTGATGCCAGGCGGGGTGAATAGCCCGGTGCGATCTTTTGGTTCTGTTGACACTCCACCAATTTTTGCAAAAAAAGCTTTAGGTGCCAAGGTATGGGACCTGGAAGACAAGGTCTACATTGATTTTATTGGTGGTTTTGGTCCCCATATATTAGGCCATGCCAATCCTGTGGTCTTAGAAGGGGTGGCCGGTGTACTATCAGAAGGTATCAGTTTTGGACTTTCAACAGGCATAGAGGTTGAAATGGCACAGACCATCAACCGTCTAATGCCTTCCATGGAGATGGTCAGGATGGTGAACTCAGGCACAGAAGCGACCATGAGTGCCATTCGCCTGGCCAGAGGCTATACCAAACGTGAAAAAATACTTAAGTTTGAAGGCTGTTACCATGGCCATTCAGATGGCTTATTAATCAAATCCGGTTCAGGTGGACTAAGCTTTAATATCCCTACCAGTGCCGGTGTACTGGATGCATTAGTTGAACATACTTTAGTTGGACAAATCAATGACATAGAAGGTCTTGAGGCGCTATGGGCAAGACATGGTCATGAATTGGCCGGCGTTATCGTTGAGCCGGTTGCTGCCAATATGGGCATTGTACCCTTAGACCAAGCTTTTCTTAAGCGCCTAAGAGAATTAACGATGTCTACAAAAACGGTGCTGATTTTTGATGAAGTCATTACCGGATTTAGACTTGGCCTTGGCGGCGCCCAGGGCTACTTTGATATTCAACCGGATCTAACCTGTCTTGGAAAAATCATTGGTGGAGGCATGCCTGTTGGTGCTTATGGTGGAAGGGCGGATATCATGGCCCATATATCACCCCTTGGAGATGTTTATCAGGCCGGAACCTTATCTGGCAATAGAGTGGCGATGGCCATGGGTCTTAATACCATAAACTATTTAGAAAAGCATCCTGAGATCTATAGGCAATTAGAAGAAAAAGCGGTTTATCTAGAGACAGCCATGATGGACAATCTGAAGGCAGCCGGTATCCAAGGCCAAGTGAACCGAGTGGGTTCACTACTGAGTCTGTTTTTTACAAAAGAGCCTGTGACAGACTATCATTCTGTTATGAAATCAGACACAGAAGTGTTTGGACGCTATTTTGCAGGCATGCTTGAGGCAGGTGTTCTCTTAGCACCGTCAACTTTTGAGGCCATGTTTTTATCCATGGCCCATGAGGATGAGGTATTAAAGACTTTTATAGACATTCAAAAAGAAGTGCTAAAAAGTTTATAACAGTACACCGCTTAATTATAATCTTATTAAAAATCAGGAGGACTAAATGACAAAAAATGAAAATGCTTTAGAATTATTTGCATGTGGTTATAACTGTGCCCAATCGGTTCTAGGTGCTTTTTGCGAAGAACTAGGTGTGAACAAAGAGACGGCATTTAAGATCGCCAGTGGTTTTGGTGGTGGTATGCGCCAAGGTGAAGTGTGTGGCGCGGTTACTGGTGCACTAATGGCAATCGGTTTAAAAGAGGGCTTTTATGAAGAAGGTGATGTTACTGGTAAGGCTCATATAGGCGAAAAAATAATGGCTTTTGAAAGCATGTTTGAAGAAAAAAACGGCTCTATACTTTGTAAGACTTTGCTTGGCTACAACCCTTCCATAGAATCCGATCTAAAGATCATTAAAGAAAAAGGCTTGTTCACCAATCTATGTCCAAAGTTCATTGATGATGGTGTTACGATGACGGAAAAAGTTTTGATATCTTAACCATTGAATAAAAATCAGGCATATGTTATACTGAAAAAAATTCATATTTGTAGTGCGGTCCTGTTTTAAGACAGGTTAATAGGGAAAAAGGTAGAAGCCTTTGCAGCCCCCGCTACTGTAAGGGAGTACGAAATCTCAAATGCCACTGACTTAGTTGGGAAGGTGAGAAAGTAGGATGATTCCCGAGCCAGGAGACCTGCCACGCTATGTATTTACTTATAATCTTCGGGAGGAGGATTCTGTGAAAATCGCGTGCGATTATTTATAGACCAGTCCAAAGTGACTGGTTTTTTAAAGCATTAAATTCACTTAATCTAAAGAAGATTATGAATTTAATGCTTTTTTATTTCCAAAAAAGAAAGGGAGAAATGCCATGAAAAAAGGACTTATGATTTTGGCCCACGGAAGCAAAGTAGATGAAACCGATCAAATTATGACCAAGTATTTGGAGGCTGTGTCAGCATCTGTAAATTATGATCAAGTGGAGAAGGCTTATTTGCAGATGATGTTGCCCAGTGTAGAGATGGCCTTTTTGAAGTTTCATGAGATGAATGTAAGAGATTTGACCATATTACCCTTTTTTATTTTTAATGGTAACCATATTCGAATGGACATACCGGAGAAATTAGAAGAAATGACCCAGCTATACCCTGAAGTAAAGATTCGATTACTTGAAAACATCGGTTTTGATCAGAAAATGGCAGATTTAATCATTGAAAGAGTGGCGATCTAATGGATTACATAAAAAATCCGGAAACCATTGAAAAAATGAGCTTTGTGATCATCGATGATCAAGTGAAAGCGGATTATGGTGGGTACCCAACAGAAAATCAAATAGAAAAGGCAATTCTGCGAAGGGTTATACATACGTCAGCGGATTTTGATTATTTGGATAATTTACATATTTCTAAGGGATTCATTGAACGTACTTTAAAAGCTTTAAAAAAGGGACTGACGATCATCACCGATACCAATATGGCTTACAGCGGTATTAATAAAAAGGTCTTAGAAAAGATGGGCTGTAAGATAAGATGTTACATATCCGAGGACGAAACGGCAAGGTATGCATCCCAAGCCGGTATAACACGATCTATGGCCAGTGTTATAAGAGCAGCAGAAGAAGCGGGTCCTAAGCTCTATGTTTTTGGCAATGCACCAACTGCTCTTTTTAAAACCTTAGAAATCTATGAAAAAAAGGATGAAAATCTAATAGGTATTATTGGGGTGCCGGTTGGCTTTGTCGGAGCAGCCGAATCAAAAGAAGCGCTGATGACTTCTAGCATACCTTCTATTACAGCAAGAGGTAGGAAGGGCGGAAGCAATGTAGCAGCGGCCATTGTAAATGCCATCCTATATGAAGCAGACCATCGCTATGGATAAGATGCAGGTCATTATTGACGGCAAAATCTATAGAAAAGGCTTCACCACTGGGACCACTGCTGCTGCTGCAGCTAAGGCAGCTGCCATATACTGGAAAACGGGTAAGATACCTAAAGTTGTTGAAGTGACACTTCCAAGTAAAGAAAAGATCAGACTAAAGGTTGAAGAAGCTTGGATTAAGGGACATGCTTACTGTGCCTCTGTTGTCAAAGATGGTGGTGATGACATAGATGTAACCAAGGGTTTAATCCTATCTGCCGAAGTTGTTGTACTTGGCCAAAGTAAGAGCCTAGACATTCAGGTTCTAGGTGGTGTTGGGGTCGGGATCATTACAAAAAATGGCTTACAAAGAAACATTGGTGAGCCGGCCATCAATCCGGTGCCCCTTAAGATGATTGAAGAGGGTATTATAGAAATATTAGGTAATGGTTGTCAAGTAGAAGTGACCATACATGTACCAAAAGGCGAAGAAGTGGCAAAACGTACCTTTAACCCTAGACTGGGTGTTGAAGGTGGTATTTCGATTATTGGTTCGACAGGTATCGTAGAGCCGATGAGCGAAGAAGCTTGGAAAAAATCACTGGAAATTGAGCTTTCTCAAAAAGTGAACTTAGGCCAGAAAAAGATTGTCTTGGTACCGGGCAACCACGGCGAGAAATTCGCCATGGGATCACTAAATTATAGCAAAGACCAGATTGTCATGATGAGCAATTTCGTCGGACATATGTTGATGGAAGCTTGCAGACTGGGTGTTAAAGAGGTCATTCTTGTGGGACATATTGGTAAACTCATTAAGGTTGCAGGTGGCAATTTTCATACCCATAACCGGGTTTCAGATGGAAGAATGGACGTGCTTTGTAACCATTTGGCCAAAATCAGAGGAGATTATAATCTGATTGATCAAGTAAGAGAAAGCAATACAACGGACGAAGCGGTGACATTGATTGATAAAGCCGGACTTGAAGCTGTTTATGAGAGCATTGCTAGGGTGATAAAAGAAAAGGCAGAGCATTATACATATGACCAATTGAAGGTAGAAGTTGCACTATATAATATGAAAGGTAGGCTGCTGGCCAAAACGATGGATGATGATTAATGTGGTAGGTATCGGACCGGGAAAAGCATCCGGATTAACAATTGAAGCACAGGATCGGATTAATAATGGTCGGTGCGTCATCGGCACAAAAAGACAATTGGCTTCAACGGGAATGAACATTATAAAACCTATTGTCTATTCCGGCAGGATGGAAGATTTGGAAGCTAGGATTAAAGAGCAGCTTATTCTATATCAATCAGACGAAGTTGTTGTATTGGCCAGTGGGGACCCTTCTATATATGGTTTGTCAAAACGCTTGATGGACTTATTTGGTAAAGACGCGGTTCATGTAACAGCCGGTATCAGTGCCATACAGTACTTATTTGCTAGAATTAAGCTGGACATGAATGATCTATATATAACCAGCGCTCACGGAAAACGTCCGGATTTTGATCTGCTTTTTAAAATGCCAAAGGTAGCTCTTGTTACGGACAGTTCTATAGGACCCTATGAGATTGGACAAGAAGCTATATTAAGAGGTTTTAACCCTAGAATGATCATTGGCGAGAATCTGTCCTATGATGACGAAAGCATTCAAGAAACAGATGCAAAAACGATAACAAGAAAAAAATATGAAATGAATGTGGTGATATTACTTAATGATGGATCAAGACTTTATTAGAGACAAAGTCCCTATGACGAAAATGGAAGTAAGGGCGGTGACTTTAGCCTATTTACAACTTGAAGCGGGGCACACTTTTTTGGACATTGGGGCCGGTACCGGTTCTATTACCGTTGAAGCGGCTAGAAATAACAGACAGTTGAAAGTATTTGCCATTGAAAAGAACCCCTTGGCCCTTGAGCTGATTGACTTGAATCTAAAAAAATACGGCTTAAAAGAGGTGGCACTTATATCAGGGGTAGCACCTCTTGATACAGGCCAGGTACCAGCTTGTGACCGGGTTTTTATTGGCGGTACCGGTGGCCATATGAAAGAGATTATTGACTGGCTTACCAAAGAAATACTTACAGACCAAGCGGTCTTGGTGATGAATGTGATAACGATTGAGAACCTGAATGAAGGGATGAAAGCCTTATATGACTATGGCTTTGTGGAGGTTGAAGGCAGTAGCTTATCAAGTGCCAGACTCAGCTTACTTGGTGATTTGCATTATTTTAGACCAGAGAACCCATGCTATATATTAAAAGGTGTTTGGAGGAAAAAATGTCAGAATTCATTGGAATAGGTGTCGGACCGGGAGATCCTGAACTCCTAACTTTAAAAGCGGTTAAAGCGCTTCAACAACTGGATATACTTATTGTACCTTATGGTCGCCTTAAAGGGGAAAGTGAGGCTTTAAAGATCGTAGAAGGCTATTTGAAAAAAGATATTCATATCCTTCCTAAACATTTTCCCATGGTACAAGATGAAGCAGAACTTTCACCAGCGATCGAGACCATATCATTAGAAATCAAAGGCTATATAGAACAAGGTCATAGAGTAGGTTTCATTACCATTGGTGATCCTATGTTATACAGTACCTATATCTATTTGCTGAAATATCTTTTGTATCAAGTCCCTGTTAGGACCCTACCAGGGATAGCTTCATACAGTGCTATAGCCTCCGGTCTTAATCGACCATTGGCTGAAGGGAATACGCCTTTATTCATATATCCCTGTAACGGGAAAATAGAAGCGATTGAGAAAGTTGTATTAGACCATGACAGCATCGTCCTTATGAAAGTATATAAGCAATTTGATGCCATCATTAAGATGCTTAAGGCACATGACTTAATGCCCTTTAGCCTTATTGTTTCTAACTATGGAAAAGAAAACCAAGTGATTTATCATCCTGATGATCTATTTACCCATGAAAAAATCAGTTATTTTACAACCATTATTATTAATAAGGGGTGGCAATTATGAAAGTATTATTTGTAGGTGCAGGACCGGGGGATAAGGAACTGATTACCCTCAAAGGCTATAAGGCCTTAAAAGAAGCCGATATGGTTATTTGGGCCGGTTCTTTGGTCAATGAAGCATTGCTTGAATATTGTAAGGCGGATGTAGAAATACATAACAGTGCCCTCATGGATCTGGAGGAAATCCTATCAACCTGTGCTAAGGGTGTTAGAGCGGGTAAAAAAGTGGTGCGTTTACATACCGGTGATTTCTCCATATACGGCTCTTTAAGAGAACAAATAGAAGGTTTACAAGCACTTGGCATTGAATATGAACTGATACCCGGTGTCAGCAGTTTTTTGGGTGCAGCTTCTTCTTTGGGGGTGGAATACACCGTACCTGAAGTGTCACAAAGTCTGATTATTACAAGACGTGGCGGAAGAACCCTAGTACCGGAGAAAGAGTCATTAAAAGCCTTTGCACAGCATGGGACCTCTATGGTGATATTCTTGTCTTCTACTTATGTAGATGAAGTCTGTAAGGAACTGATTGAAGGGGGCTATGATGAACACACACCTGCAGCCATAGTCTTCAAAGCAACTTGGCCGGAAGAAGAGATTATTCGAGGTACACTCATGACCCTACCGGCCCTTGCCAAAGAAAAAAACATTCATAAAATGTCCCTCATCATGGTTGGCGACTTTTTGGGCCATGAATTTAATCCGTCAAAGCTATATCATAAGGATTTTAAGCATGAATACAGAACTTAAAACAAATTATAAAACAAATCATAAAACAAATCATAAACAAGACAATAATACCTTGATCTTATCCTTGACCCCAAAAGGCGATTTACTGAACCATCGACTTAAGGGCGACCATTATACCAGTGAAATTATTAAAGAACAAGGTGGTATTATGGCCTGTGTGAAGGCATACTTTAACCAGGTGACCTGTATGGTGTTTATCTGTGCAACGGGTATCGCTGTTAGAGCCATTGGCAAGCTCATAGAAGATAAGTACACAGACCCAGCAGTCTTAGTCATAGATGAGGAAGGTCGTTATGTCATCAGCTTACTGTCCGGACATATGGGGGGTGGCAATGCTTACGCAAAAGAGATTGGTAAACTTATTAAGGCAGATCCGATCATCACCACCTCGACAGATGTAAATGATGTCGGCAACTTAGATCTGCTGCTTCAAGCATGTCATTGTGATGTACCAAAATATAGAGATAACATTTTAAAAATCAATATGGCCCTTATAAAAGGTGAATCGATTGGCCTTTACTGTGATATTGGACCTGGCGATACGCGTTTAGAGCCTTATTTAAAAGGCTTTACCCTTGAGGAGGATTTTCAGATTTTTATTGAGATGTCAGCAGATTATAAAGTCTATATTGGTTATGATACGAGGCAGATCAATAAACTGAGTCAAAAAGATCTCTATTTTATTCCAAAAGTCTTATGCCTTGGAACAGGGACAAGAAAAAACTTAGATACTAGTGTCTATTTTCATGAACTAGATCTATACCTTAAGGGCGTACATGTCCATCCATCGGCTATAGCCCTCTTAACCAGTGTGGAGATAAAAAGCCAGGAACCTTGCTTGGAAGCCTTGTGTCAGGCGTGGTCACTAGAATCACTTTTCTTTACCGTGCAAGATTTGGAAAGTGTTCATAATGAATTTGATAAATCAGAATGGGTGCTTAAGACCCTAGGTATAGGATCTGTTGCAGGACCATCCGCTTGGCTAGCATCAAAGGGTAATATGATACATGATGGTAGTAAAATGAAAGGCAGTACCTTTGCCCTTGGGAGGATTGTATGATTAAAGTTATAGGCATTGGGTCCGGACAAGCACAGAATCTAACAATAGAAGCCATTGAAGCCATTAAAACAGCAGAGGTGATTGTCGGATATCGCACGTATATAGAGTGGATTCAACCACTGATCGACCAAAATAACAAAGCTCAGAAAATAATAACAACAGGTATGACCGGTGAAGTAAAACGGTGTCAAGTGGCCCTTGAAGCCTCCAGAAAGGGAGAAAATGTTGTGGTGATCAGTAGCGGAGATTCAGGCATCTATGGCATGGCCGGACTCATTTATGAACTTTCAGATTCTGAAGATGAGATTCGTGTCATCCCTGGTGTTACCTCATCAAGTATAGCAGCAGCAACACTTGGAGCGCCATTGATGCATGATTTTGTTTCCATAAGTCTGAGTGATTTGATGACGCCTTATGATCTGATTATGAAAAGGGTACGTCTGGCTGCTGAAGGTGATTTCGTCATATGTCTATATAATCCAAGAAGTAAAGGCCGTCCACATCATTTAGAAGACGCCCTTAAAATTATTAAAGACATACAAGGTGATGCTTTGGTGGTTGGAAGGGTTTCTGATGCCGGGCGCGAGGAGGAAGAGGTAGCCTATTCGACTTTAAAAGAATTTGGCGTTCAGGATGTGAACATGCGTACTATGGTTATAATCGGTAATCAAAACACCCATATGCACCATGGAAAAATGGTCACACCTAGGGGGTATCGCTTGTGATCTATGTGATTGGTGGCACCCATGAGTGTCGTCAAATATGTGAAATACTAAAGCACCATCATCTACCTTTTATATTAAGTGTGGCTACAAAACTGGGAGAAGACACCTATGGTCACTATGCAGACAGGCTCATTGTAAAAAGACTGGATGCCGTGTCTATGGATGCTTTAATTCGAGCAGAAAAAATCGACTGGGTCATAGATGCTTCCCATCCACATGCAGTTCTTGTCAGTCAACAGGCCATAGAGGCAGCAAAAGCCACCAGTACCACCTATACACGTTTTGTTAGAAAAACACAAGAGGATGCCGCTTCTTATGGCAAGTTCTTTGAGAATGAAGAAGAAGCCTTGAACTATTTATCAGGCCAACAAGGGCAAATCATGGTGACCGGAAGTAAAACACTAGAAGAGGCCATTAAAGTCCTTGGTCTAGAACGCATCGTAGCAAGGGTGGTACCTTCAACAGAAAGTTTGCATCAATGCGAACATCTAGGACTTAAACCCAATCAAATTATCGCATTACTGGGTCCTTTTAGTGTTGAAATGAACAGGTTACTACTTAAGACTTATCATATTTCTTATTTGATGTTTAAGGAGGGCGGGGAAGGCAGTGGTTATATTGAGAAGTTAAAAGCTTGTCAACTAGAAAAGGTGAAGGCTATTGTAGTGAAAGTACCATATATAAATTATAGGGAGGTAACGGAATCTTATGAAGCATTATTGGAGAAAATCAAGGATTATTACAATCGTCATGTTGCTCATGATAACAGTAGCTGTAAATGAGGTACATGCTATGCATATCATGGAAGGGTTTTTACCGAAAGCATACGCACTTTTTTGGTGGGTCTTGTATATGCCCTTTCTAATTATGGGCATGATGAAACTAAAAAAAGGTCTTGGGAAAGGTCATGATAACAAGCTACTTATTGGTTTGGTTGCTGCCTTTACTTTTTGTATTTCTGCCCTAAAAATCCCTTCAGTGGTTGGCAGTTGCTCTCATCCCACAGGAATTGGACTGGGTGCTATTTTATTTGGTCCACTTATGATGGCTTTTATTGCTGCGATTGTATTGTTGCTTCAGGCGCTTCTTCTTTCACATGGCGGTATTACTACTTTGGGAGCCAATGGATTTTCTATGGGTGTTGTAGGTCCTTTTGCTGCATTTTTCGCTTATAAACTTGCTATAAAGTCCGGTCTATCAAAAAGAGTTGCCATCTTTATTGCCGCTTTTTCCAGTAATTTCTTGACCTACCTTATGACGTCTGTTCAACTGGGTACAGCTTTTTCGGGACAAGAAGGGGTTATGATTTCTACCTTAAAATACTTAAGTATTTTTAGTCTGACTCAGTTACCAATAGCCATATTAGAAGGGTTTCTAACGGTTATTATTTTCAATCTACTTTGGGAAAACAAAGAACAGATTCATCTTGTGGGCATGGAGGAATTAATATGAAATCAAAACAAAACTTGGTTTTAATAGGTATGGTTATTTTACTGGCTATAATACCCTTAATTATCAATCCAAATAGTGAATATGGTGGTGCAGATGGTGCGGCACAAGATCAAATCTTACTTGAACACCCGGATTATGAACCCTGGTTTACACCTTTGTTTGAACCTGCCAGTGGAGAAATTGAAAGCTTTTTCTTCTCTATGCAAGCGGCGATTGGTGCCGGTTTCATTGCTTATTATTTTGGTAGGATGAAGGGAAGACAGGATCATGCTAAGAATAGATAGGATCATAGAAAGCAATCTGTTTAAGCATATACCTTATAAAATTAGGATTGGTATGTCTTTATTTCTATTAACATGGTCTCAATGGATGAATCAGACCTACATATATGGCCCGTTATTAATCATCATATCCATTATGACTTTTATTGGCATTTACAAACATATGAAAAGTTTTGTTCATATATGGTTTCTGTCACTTATCTTTTTAGTTCCTAGTCTACTCGGGGTGATATTAGTAACCAGGGTAGAAGGGCAGGAGGTTTTGATGACCATTGGACAAGCCTCTCCTTGGCTCTATATAACACGTGAAAGCTTATGGATGGGGATTGAAGTCATGATCAGGGTGATGAGCTCCTTTTCAATCATGCTTTTTCTGATCCTGACGACTTCCATATGGGAAATTGGTCGTTTTTTAAGGTGGGTTAAAGTACCTAAACTATTTGTGGAAATACTGCTTCTGACCTATCGATTTCTTTTTCTAATTTATGAAGAAGGGATGGATATGATTATGGCTCAAGAATTAAGAAGTGGCTATTATGGCGTTGGAAATGCATTTAAAAGCTTGTCGATTTTACTTGGGCAATTATTCTTAAATACCATTATTAGAGCCCAAGAAATGGAAGAAGGTCTGCAGATGCGCCTCTATGAAGGAGAGTATTTATATGGTTGAATGTAAGAACTTAAGTTATGTTTATGCCGATGGAACAAAGGCCCTTAGTGATTTGGATTTTTCAACCCAAAAAGGTCGAATTATCGGTGTGATCGGTTCTAATGGTGCCGGTAAGTCGACTTTGTTTAAGTGCCTAACAGGTTTTTTAAAACCCAATACCGGTCATTTGACCTATAATCATCAACCTATAAAATATGACAAAAAAAGTCTTCAAGCCCTACGTATGAAAATAAACATTGTGTTACAAGGTGCAGAAAAGCAGATCTTCCTTCCAAGTGTCAAAGACGACATCGCATTTGGTCCAAGAAACCTTAAGATGTCTTCTGAGATCATTGAAAGACGTATTTTAGAAGCCATAGAAGCAACAGCCTTAGAAAGCTGCAAGGATAAGCTGATACACAACTTAAGTTATGGACAAAAGAAAAGGGTCGCCATTGCAGGTGTATTAGCACTAAGTCCGGAAGTCATTATCTTTGATGAACCTGAAGCCGGACTGGATCCTTATATGAAACAACAAATGGTACTTTTGATTAAGGCTTTATCCAAATCAGGGAAAACCATCATTATGGCCAGCCATAATATGGATTTTATTTACGAGACCTGTGATTATGTCTACCTTTTGAAAAAGGGGCATTTGTTAGCAGAGGGGAAGCCTAAGGATGTTTTGGGTCATCATGATCTCATGGTAGCAGCGGATATGGAGATGCCTTGGGTGCTTAAGGTATGTCATCAGTTAAATATTTCACCGGTGGATTCAGAAGCAAGTCTAACCAAAATAATGGAGGTATTAAAATGAAAGGTATTTTGTTTGCGGCACCTTCTAGTGGTTCGGGAAAAACAACGGTTACTTCGGGCATTATTCGAGCATTGCATAATAAGGGGTATACTATTAGCCCTTTTAAAACGGGACCAGACTATATTGACAAAGGCTTTTTAGAAGTCGCTGCAAAAAATGCTGCCGGTAACTTGGACCTGCATCTACAAGGCGACTTAGGGATGCTAGAAGCACTTTCTTATGTCAAGCCAGATACAGATTATTGTGTCATTGAAGGAGCCATGGGTTACTATGACGGTATCTATAATACTTTTGAAAATTCCAGTTATGCCATCGGGAAGAAGATAGGGGTAAATACCATACTCATCTATACCCCAAAAGGGGAAATGTTTACGGCGGTGACCAAAATCAAAGGCATGGTCGATTTTGGTCAAGGTAGCATTACTGGTGTTATCTTAAACAAGGTTACAGAGGCCCATTATGACATGTTACGCGTTCAAATAGAAAACCATGTAGGCGTCAAAGTTCTTGGATATCTGCCTACAATCCCAGAGTTAGAATTTAAGAGTCGACACCTTGGTCTTATTCAAAGTGAAGAAATGACAAAACTGGATTCGAACCTGGATCAATTATCAGAGCTTGTTGAAAAGACAATTGATTTAGGTACAGTCTTATCCATGTGCAAAAAAATGCTTAAAATAGAAACGCATGGTCATAAGGTTAAAAAAAAAGACCTTGTTATAGGTGTAGCTAAAGATAAGGCTTTTTCTTTTTTTTATCGTGAGAATTTGGAGATGTTAAAATCTGTCGGGAAAGTTATTTATTTTTCACCGCTTTCGGACTTAAGTCTACCGGATTGTGATCTGCTTTATCTAGGTGGTGGTTATCCTGAGTTATATAAAGAAACCCTGTCAAATAATCATGAAATGCTTGAGGCTATTCGGCTGTTTTCTGAAAAAGGTGGTCATATATTTGCAGAATGCGGTGGCTTTATGTATTTGAATGAGGCTATAGAAGATTATAAAATGGTGGGTATTTTTAAAGGTGAAATAAAAATGACGTCCAAGCTTCAAAGGTTTGGATACATTGACATCACTTTAGATCAAACTTGTTTTTTGGGTGAAAAAGGTGACCAAATGCGTGGTCATGAGTTTCATAGAAGTCATTGTTCTATTGAAGATGAGGGTGAAATTAGAAGCATTATGACCATTAAAAAAACTGGAAAAGATAACCACTGGCATTGCGGTTATCTTTTTAAAAACACCTTTGGTGGTTACCCACACTTTAGTTTTGTGGGTAATAAAAAGATGTTTTTTAATATGATGCATCGTTTATCAATCTCTAGTTATTGATTTTTTAATTGCATTCTAGTAGATATTTGGTATGATAGAACATATATAAAAGATCAGTGAGATGACAAGGAGATTATTATGAATGCAAAGAGATGGTTAGCGATTGGATTAGCGGTGGTGGTTTTTTCTCATCACATATAATTTCAGCAGTGGGAAATGTATTGACAAAAGATGTGGAAAAAACATCGTTCTGGGACACTATAATGCAAGATGCAATGTCAGAAAACATTCTAAGAGAGGGTTTATTAGATGAAAGAATTGTTATTGTTGATGTGACAGGTATCATGATTCAAGTTGAACAGAACTATTTTGCACCACTTAGCTATAATCATCAAAAAATCTTAAGTGATTTGGATCGGATTATTGAAGATACTTCTATTAAAGCTGTGGTGATAAGAGTGGATAGCCCAGGTGGTGGTGTCTATGAAAGTGCACAGTTAAGAGATAAGATTAAGGAAATGAAGGAAGTAAGAGATATTCCCATTTATGTGGTGATGGAAAGTATGGCGACGAGTGGCGGTTATTATATCTCAGTAGATGCAGATAAAATATTTGCTTCAAGAGAAACCATAACAGGATCTATCGGTGTCATCATGTCCGGACTTAATCTATCCGGACTTATGGAAAAGTATGGTGTTAAGGATACGACCGTTAAAAGTGGCGACTTAAAAGATGTTGGGTCAGCGACACGTCCTACGACTGAAGAAGACTTAAGTGTATTACAAAATCTTGTTGACAGCATGTACGAAAGGTTTGTAGATGTTGTAGAAGAAGGTAGAAAAATGGATAGATCCCATGTCTATGAGCTGGCAGATGGACGGATTTATGATGGAACGCAAGCCCTAGATGCCGGTCTAATAGATGCTATAGGTTATTATGACCAAGCAATTATAGATTTAGAGCGTACTTATGAGCTTGAAAATGCTCAAATTTTTTCGTATTCAAGTTCAGAATTTCCATTCGTTAACCAGTTCATGTCAGAAATTACCATGTTGATAAGAGGGAAGAACATGGGTTCTTTAGGCGATATTAATATATCAGGAATGAACAACAAACAAGGATTTATGTATATATATGGAGGATATTAGTATGGAGGAATTCAACAAATACCCCAAAATTGTATATGCAGGTTTTTGGATGCGTTTTTTTGCTTATTTACTGGATTTAATCCTTATTGGAAGCATACATAGAATAATGCTCTTCTTTCTCAAAGAAGGTGTAGTAAAAACAACATTATCTATTATCATATTTTTAACATATTTTGTCTTAATGACAAAATTGAATCAAGGACAAACACTAGGAAAAATGGTGTTTGGTCTTCGTGTTATTTGCTTCAAAGAAGATAAATTATCTTGGTCAACGGTTTTAGTAAGGGAAATGTTTGGTCGGTACTTACAAAAAATAATATGGCCTTTGTATCTTCTTGTGGTATTTACCCCATATAAACAACATGTAATTGACATGCTTACGGACACATCCGTTGTGACAGAAAATTATATTTCTTTGCTCTGTAGTTTTCCGACTACTGAGAGTTCTTAGTTAAAAGCATAAAGGGCATTCACTTGAAAACTTGAAAAAGGGTTTTGAATTCTATTTGGATGATGATCCTTCAGAAGGCGAACTGTGGGGTGGTTGTATCGAAGTCCTTGAATTCTTAAAGGGCACTAAAAAGCATTGTGATGGATATCATGACGGTTGAGTTTAATGTGAAAGATATACCAGTTGTTTTTAATATGGATTTTGGCCATACGGACCCTAAGTTGATTCTGCCACTTGGATGTGTCGTTAGGATAGACCCTAAGGGAAAAAAGATCATGCTCATGGAAAGTCCTTATTTAGATGAAAAGTGAGTCTATTTGTTTAAATAATTAAGTACATTTTGCTTGGAGGTAAAAATGAAATATTATATTATTACAGGAACGTCCAAAGGGCTAGGAGAAGCGCTTGCCTTGGAATTACTAATTAAAGGGCATCATGTCATTGGAGTATCTAGATCCCAAAGTGATAAGATTGAAGATAGGGTTCGTCTAAAGAATGATAACTGGCACCATATAACATGGGATATAAGTCATATAGAAAAATTAACGTCGCTAATGGAAGCTGTGTTTAGCTGTATTGATTTTAAACAGGCATTATCGATTTGTTTGATCAATAATGCCGGTGTTGTAACGCCTGTTAAAGTAATAGAAAAGTGTGAGGATGATGAAATTATGGAGGCTTTTAATATTAATACCATGGCCCCTATACTCATGACATCAAAGTTCATTAAAAAGCTAAAATCATTGGAAATAGATAAACATGTTGTCAATATTTCTTCTGGCGCAGGAAAGCATCCTTATGATGGGTGGAGTTGCTATTGCAGTACGAAGGCGGCTATGGATATGTTTACAAGATGTGTCGCTTTGGAACAGAAGAAAACCGCTTTTCCGGTAAAGATTATATCTCTGGCACCCGGCGTAGTAGACACACAAATGCAAGGGGTAATACGAGCATCAACAAAGGAAGATTTTAGTAACGTTGAGCGTTTTATTGATTATAAAGAAAAGGGATCTCTTTTGTCACCGGAAGCCGCCGCAAAGAAAATACTTGAAGTTATGGAAATTGAAGCTATGTCTCAAGGTCAGCTTTTGGATATTAGAGATTATAAATGAAGAAATGAAAGCGGTCAGTTAACTTGACCGCTTTCATTATATATGTTAAAATTATATTACGATAATCGTAATATACGAGAATCGAAAGTGAAAAGGTTGTGATTCCTTGGGAGATCAAATGGATTTGTGGATAAGACAATCTAGAGAAAATATCCAGCATCTGATTCAACATTACAAAAATCTAGACATGGATATGCCATTGCAAAATCCTCTAGAGAAAAAGTTAAATGCAATAGATATGGATGTGCTTAATTTGTTTGAACTTGAGTCATCTATTGCTATCAAAAAGGTGATTCTGTATCTTGATGTTCCTAATAGCACGATAACAAGTACAATTAATCGCCTAGAAGCTAAAGGTATATTGACTAGAAGCATTCATCCACAAGACAAAAGAACCTATAATCTACAACTTACTGAAAATGGTCAGGAAATCATCAATCTAAGAAAAGCGAGAAAAGAACAATTTCTAGAGATTATATTTCAAGCACTTGATGATGAAGAAAAAAAGACACTACATGAACTATTATGTAAAATAACAAAAGAGGTCCTTAAAAATCAAACCGGTTTAGCAAGGAGGTTCAATATGAACAAACTCGAACAAGAATATCATAGTTTTGGATCGTGGATTATTGAAATCACAACAGAAGATGAGATACCACTTCAATTCATTGACTTTAAACAGACAATATTAGATGCAGAGTATAGTTTTAAGGTACCTAGAAAAATAGAAAGACGTAAAGCACATCCGGGTATGCGTTTGTATGATGCTGTCGTATCTTTATTAGCACATAAAATCGTATTTCAACAAATCCGGAATAAGAAGGTAGAGGTATACCATATTCCATTTGAAGATATTGTTTATTTAGTTCATACCAACGAATTATTAGACAGTCAAATCATCATAGTTACGAAGGAACAAGAATATGTTATTGAGTATAATTCGGTTTCCTACGACATCAGTCACGGTTTCATCAAAAAAGTTCGCGATAAAATGTTGACATCCATGCCGGTATTGGATTTGGATACATTTACTGAAGAAAAGTCCATTGATTCTGAATTATATAAGAATCTTATAAGTAATGAAGTCAATGACAGTCCGGTAAAAATCATTGAATATCAACCTTTTATACAACTATCAAAAAACAACCCATCACCGGCTGAAAAACTATTTAACACTCATAATAAATATGAGCTTCAAGACACAGTTTTTTTGGCAAATACAAAGGAATTGATTGTTGTTAATCGAAAAGAAGCAGTAAAAAAAATGGATAAAGCAGATTATGGTTATTGTCGAACTTATATGGATTTGAGAAAAATAAAAAACATAAGATTGGAAGATGCACCTGAGATGTCACATCTGAAAACGTTGCTCATTCATATAGACGATTTAGAAGTTCCTTTTGAAGTGGGCGATACCTTCACGGTGGATTCAATAAACCAGTTATTGGCTATGAGAAAATAATTTGAAAGAATGAGGATAGATTATGATTCACCCATCAGTAAATAAAATGTGGCAAAACTATTTAGATTCTATTGATGATTCTAATAATTTAGATAATAGAACCTATACTTCTTGGTTTTTCTGTAACAATGAAGAAAGCGCTCATAATTTAGCTGAACTTGTTAAAAAGGGCATTAAAAGAGGTACCGCATCTTTGTTCTGTCTATACGAGATAGAACAGGAAGCGTTACCAACTGAAGATTGTTATAGTATTGTGACGGATTTTCATGGTGTAGCACAATGTATCATTCGAACAAAAAAAATTACGATCTTACCTTTTAAAGAAGTGGATGATAATCTAGCCGCTATTGAAGGCGAAGGTGACCAGTCTTTAAAGTATTGGCAAACGGTTCATCGGCAATTTTTCACAGAAGAATTGGCCACTTTTGATAGGGTGTTTACAGAGGATTTACTGGTTGTATTTGAAGAGTTTGACTTGGTGTACCCATAAAGAATTCTAGGACATATGGTGGTGTTTGTTTTTATTACTGTTTTGACTGTATTTTGGATCGAATATTTTGTTAATGTTATGCAAAGGACCAAAAACAATAATTCTATCCATAAGAAGTACAACTTGGCTGTCATCGATGTCGCCAATATAATGATCACCACGCTTAATGAACAAAACCCGTATACCATAATCATCACTAAGTCTGGACTCAAATATGGTTCTATCTTTTAGTACTAAAGGGACTTCGATGATTTTGATTTCGACAATACAATAACCACTAAAATTATCCAACACCAATAAGGGGTTGGATTTTTTTGAGTACATCCACTTATTGGCAATTTTTTTGATTAGTTTGTCAAAACGCGCACGAATAAAAGGTAGACGTTTATATAGGATGGCAAACATTAAAAACAAACCAAGTCCTAACAACGCTTGAGAGAAGTTAAAAAATGGATCACGGTATAAAGTGATAATCATATTAACTAAAACGGATACCACAATGACGTTAAAAAAATTCCCGGTAATCATAATCAGGATGGCCAAACGACGTCTACGTCTTGAACTAACGATAATCTCACTTTCTGAAGTCGTAAAACCGGAGTTGGTTAAAAGAGAGATAACTTGAAAGACGGAACGGGTATGGGATAGACCTGTGAGCATGAAAAAAATGGTGTATATTTCAATAATGATAAAATATATGGATAAAAGAACCAAAAGGGTGAAAAAAGCAAGATTAAGTGACATGGTTAACCTCCGTATTTAAGATTTATCAAAAGCTTTGCAAGCTTATTTTAACACATATTGTACAAAAAAAAATATGAATTGATATAGTTGATAAAATTTCACCGATGTCAATTTTATTATTAATGAACTTTCTTTACAAATGAGTCTTGTTGACACATTATCTTAATTATCTTATAATTAAATTAGCACTCGTAGAACGAGAGTGCTAATTTATGAAAGGTGGTGATGATATGAAATATAAAGATTATTATGATACTTTAGGCGTTAGTAAAACGGCAACTCCTTCAGAAATAAGAAAAGCCTATCGTAAACTTGCGAAAGAATATCACCCGGACAGCAGCCATAATCAGGGTAAAACCGATGAAAGATTCAAGGAAATCTCAGAAGCTTATGATGTTTTAGGTGACGAAAAAAAACGAGAAAAATATGACCAACTGGGACAGGACTTTAATCAACATAGTTATGATGACTTTGATCCGGGACAATATGGTTTCGAATCAAGGTCTTATAGTAATGTTGATGGTGATTACAGTGATTTTTTCAAAATGTTTTTTGGTGATGATATTTTTTCCGGTTTTGGTGGAAGATCTAATTATAGAGGCAATATGCGTCAAAAGGGTAACAACATTGAAGCGACCTTAAAAATTAATGTAAGAGAAGCAGCCCTAGGTGTTGAAAAAACTTTTGGATTGCAAGGTAGAAGTCATCAACAAATTGCAGTGAAAATACCAAAAGGAATTGAACCCGGTGAAAAGATTAGATTAAAAGGAAAAGGTGAAGCAAGTCTTACAGGTGGTGAACCTGGTGATTTGATTCTAATTATTGAGATTGAACCATATTCAAATATGGTTCTTCAGGGGCTTGACCTTCATACAAAGTTGGATATATATCCTTGGGATGCCTATTTAGGGTGTGAGAAAACAGTTAAATCCTTTGAAGGAGATCTTGTTGTCACTATACCACCATTAATACAATCCGGTAAAAAAATTAGATTACTGAATAAGGGATACAAAAATA
>NZ_JARGDP010000033.1 GCF_029210395.1 Petrocella sp. FN5
TGAAATAAAGGTTTTATTCCATCAGGGAATATGTTATAATGATTCAGTTAAAAGTTACCTCTAACATAGGTGGTTAGGGTGCGTATTTCAAGATTATAAAATAACCAAAACACTTGGAGGAATGAATATGAAACATATAAAAACACTAAATGCAACCGTATTAAAAGAAACTTTGAAACATGGTGGATGCGGAGAATGTCAAACTTCATGTCAATCGGCCTGTAAGACGTCCTGCACCGTAGGTAATCAATCTTGCGAAAATGAAAAAATGAGATAGCAGTGAAATAATCACAGCTTCTTGATATAGTTAGAATATTCGTATAGGCTGCCTAAGGTAAACTGAAAAGACGAAGGTCTCTTTCAGTTTCTTTTTGTAATGTATTAGGAAATGATACTTTAACCATAGAACCATATTTAAAACAGATAGACTTAAAGTGGTTGAGAATAGAAATCAACTCCTTTTCATTGAAAGGGTAATATAATGATACACCAGTATAAAATACAAGATATGAATATCGTCATGGATATTAACAGTGGTTCGATTCATGTGGTAGATGACATGAGTTATGATCTGATAAAGGATCTAGACAATGGTGTACTAATAGAAGACGCCATAAACGGATTGAATGAAAAATATACTAAAGGATTACTTGTGCAAGCCAGAGATGAGATTAATGACCTTATAAATGGGGGCTTGCTCTTTTCTAAGGATGATTATGAACAGGTTGTCCTAGACTTTAAAAATCGAAGCACAGTTGTAAAAGCTTTATGCCTTCATGTGGCACATGATTGTAATTTGGCATGTACCTATTGTTTTGCTTCAGAAGGTGAATATCATGGAGATCGAGATTTGATGTCCTTTGAAGTAGCTAAAAAAGCAATCGACTTTTTGGTGGCACATTCTGGAAACCGTCGTAATTTGGAGATTGACTTCTTTGGTGGAGAACCTTTGATGAATTTCGAGATGGTGAAAGAAACCGTACACTATGCCAGAAGCTTAGAACAAGAAAAAAATAAACATTTTAGATTTACTTTAACTACCAATGGCGTGTTGCTTAATGATGATAATATGGCATTTATGAATGAGCATATGTATAATGTTGTTTTATCTGTTGACGGACGTAAAGCGACACATGATAAAATGCGACCAACACCAAATGGCAAAGGGAGTTATGATTTAATTATGCCTAAGTTTAAGGCTTTTGCCGACGCGAGAGGGCAAAAAAGCTATTACGTTAGAGGCACTTTTACCCATGAAAACATGGACTTCTCAGAAGATGTATTGCACCTTGCCGAGGAAGGCTTTGAGCAAATATCGGTGGAACCGGTGGTGGCACCTGATGAGATGAATTACGCTATTAAGGAAGAAGATCTTCCATACCTAAGAGAACAATATGAAAGATTAGCACTGGCAAAATTGGAATATAAAGAAAAAAATAAAGATTTTAATTTTTTCCATTTTATGATTGATTTATCACAAGGACCATGTGTTGCCAAACGTCTTGCCGGTTGTGGATCCGGCATTGAGTATTTAGCCGTAACACCGACTGGTGACTTGTACCCCTGCCATCAATTTGTAGGGATAGATGAATTCTTATTAGGTAATGTTAATCAAGGTATTACAAACATCCTTAAACAAGATGCATTCAGAGGATGTAATGTTTATGCAAAAGAAGCGTGTAGAGGGTGTTGGGCAAAATTCTATTGTAGTGGTGGTTGCAGTGCCAACTCTTATAATTTTCATGGTGATTTGCTTGCAACTTATGAAATCGGTTGTGAGTTAGAAAAGAAAAGAGTGGAGTGTGCCATTTATTTAAAAGCCAAAGAAATGCTGGCAAAATAAAAACGCAGTTCAAAGCCATTATGCTGATATGGCATAGGGCAATACTAGGAGGATATGTGATGAAAGGGAAATATGTAGTAGCACTGATTATTTCACTAGTGCTTATTGTGGGTACAGCTTATGTAGCTATAGTAGGTGTGGGAGAGAACAAGAATGGAAGTGTAGAGGAAATTAATCTTGGTCTCGATTTAGAAGGTGGGGTTAGTATTACCTATGCACCCAGTAAAGCTGATCCAACATCTGTGGAGATCCAAGACACGCTGTACAAGTTACAGCTTAGACTGGATGAATATGGATATACAGAAGGTGAAGTGTATCTTGAAGGATCCAGCCGTATCAATGTGGATATACCAGGCGTAAAAAATGCAGATCAAGTATTACTTGAGATGGGTAAGCCCGGTAAACTTGCTTTTATAGATGAGGATGGTATTGTCTGGCTAACAGGTGCAGACGTTAAGAACGCCGAGCCTGGAACTGATACAAGTGGCATGACAAGAGATTATGTTGTTCATCTTGAATTCACGCCGGATGGTGTAACGAAATTTGCTGAAGCAACAACCAAGAATGTGGGCAAACCATTGTATATATATTATAATGATGAGCCTTTACTGGCACCAACGGTTAACGAACCTATTTTAAATGGACAAGCGGTCATCAACAATATGGGCAGTTTGGTTAATGCGAGTCAACTAGCGGCAAATATCAGGATTGGCGCATTGCCACTTGAGTTGATTGAACTAAGATCAAATGTAGTTGGAGCCAAAATGGGACAAGATGCTATACGTACCAGTATATTAGCAGGGCTTATTGGTATATCGCTCGTATTCTTATTTATGATTGGTTTCTATAGATTACCAGGTGTAGTTTCTTCCATAGCATTGATTTTTTACGCATCCTTGATGATTGTGTCACTTAGTCTGTTTAATGTCACATTAACCTTGCCGGGTATTGCAGGGATTATACTCTCAATTGGTATGGCGGTGGATGCGAATGTCATTATTTTCTCCAGAATCAAAGAAGAAATTGGTTCAGGTAAAACTTTAAAAGCCTCTGTTAAGTCAGGCTTTAAAAAGGCCACATCAGCCATTGTGGATGGTAATGCTACCACATTAATAGCTGCCATTGTACTTTATATTATGGGAACAGGTACCATAAAAGGGTTTGCCATCACCTTAATGATTGGTATTGCAGTTTCCATGTTCACATCATTGGTGATGACAAGATTACTCTTATCTAGTTTAGTAGGCATGGGCCTTAGAGATAAGAAGTTATATGGTGTGGATCTTGGTCACAAGTCGGTTCAAGTCATTGAAAAGAGAAAAGTATTCTTTGCTGTATCTGTGGTCATTATACTAATTGGTTTGGTAATGATGCCGGTTAATCAGGCAACTAGAGATTCATTTTTGAACTTTGACATTGAGTTTGTAGGTGGAACTTCGACACTGGTTAGTGTGGGAGCAGGTCAAGGCTATTTGACTCCCGAAGCTCTCCAAGAAGCTGTTAAAGATTTGGTGGTTGAAGCAACAGGACAAACAACACCTCAATTTCAAAATGTTACAGGTAAAGATGAGTTTATCATTAAAACACCGAGTTTAACCTCAGAAGAAAGACTGGCACTGTCGGAAGCATTAATTGAAAAGTATAATATTACATCTGATGACATCGAGAGTGAGAGCATTAGTGCGACAGTCAGTGGAGAGATGCGAAGAGATGCCATTATTGCCGTTTTAGTAGCTTCCTTATGTATTCTGATTTATGTAAGTTTTAGGTTTAAAGATTTCTGGTTTGGTATGGCAGCTGTGGTTGCTTTGGTCCATGATATTTTCATTGTATTTGCAGTATACTCTATAGGTAATGTACCGATAAATAATTCCTTCATTGCGGCCATGCTTACCATTGTTGGTTACTCCATCAATGATACAATTGTCGTTTTTGACAGGATTCGTGAGAATATGTCATTAGAGAGAAAGTTCAGTTATAAAGATCTAATTAATATGAGTATCAGTCAAACGATGGGGAGGTCCATTAATACATCATTAACCACTTTCATCATGGTAGGTGTCTTGTACATCGTTGGCGTCACATCCATAAGAGAGTTCGCTTTACCCCTTATGATTGGTATACTTAGCGGTACCTATTCATCCATATTCATTGCAAGTCCAATGTGGTATATTTTCAAAATTAATCATGATAAAAAACTCAAGAAAAAAATCATTGAGTAATATGAAGCAGAAAAACTAAACTATAGAACAAGGCAGACCATGGGGAACATGTTCTGCCTTGTTCTTATTAATGAATGGATTAAAGCAGATGCTGTTGATTCATAGCAAAATAGTGTATAATATTTTCTTGAAGAGTCTTGTGGAGGTGTCATATTGAAAGAAAAAATATGGAAAATTAGAGAAAGTGATGATGAGAAGGTTATGAAGATCATGTCTGAGACGGCCTTATCTCCTATCATTGCCCGTCTATTAATAAATAGAGGTGTAGACTCTAAAGAAGCGGTATATCAGTATTATAATGCGACAACAGAGAGCTTTCATGATCCTTTTATGTTAACCGATATGTCAACTGCGGTTGAAAGAATTCTAAGAAGCAGAGATAATGCTGAAAAAATAATGGTTTATGGTGATTATGATGTTGATGGTGTGACCAGCACCTCTATTTTATACATGTTTTTGGAGGAACTTGGATGTTTGGTGGAATATTATATTCCTGATCGACATGAAGAAGGTTATGGAATTAATAAAGAAGCTCTAACGGAGGTTAAAGAAAGAGGCTTTGATTTACTGATTTCAGTGGACACAGGTATAACGGCGGTCAAGGAAGTGGCATATAGTAATGAGATTGGATTAGATGTGATTATAACAGATCATCATGAATGCCAAGAAGTACTTCCGAGTGCGCTAGCCGTTATCAATCCCAAAAGAGAGGGGGATAAATACCCCTTTAAAATGTTGGCTGGTGTAGGTGTCACTTTTAAGTTGATACAAGCTCTGGCAAGAACGACGGGTATTGAAAATAAGATATGGAAATATCTTGATTTGGTAGCGGTAGGTACCGTTGCAGATATTGTGCCAATTTATGGTGAAAATAGGACCATAACGAAGTTGGCTTTTATGTCTATGCCTACGACATGGAACAAAGGACTTGGGGCCTTGATGAAAGTCTCAGATTTGGAAGGAAAAAAAATGACAGCTGGGCGTATTGGTTATGGTATAGGCCCAAGGCTTAATGCAGCCGGTAGGATTAAGCATGCAAAAGAAGCGGTAGAACTGTTTATTCTTAATGATACGAAACAATGTTTGAAAATAGCTGAAGCCCTAGACCAAGATAATAAAAACAGGCAAGACTTGGAAAAACATATTTTTGAAGAAGCAGTAGCCCTTATAGAAACAAGTTCGAATCATTTAGATAAGAAAGTTATTGTCGTTGCATCGAAAAACTGGCATCATGGTGTTATCGGCATCGTTGCTTCTAAGTTGGTAGAAAAGTATTACAGACCCATCATCATCTTGTCGATTAAAGATGGGGGTGCATCCGGGTCCGCTAGAAGCGTGGAAGGCTTTAATATATATATGGCTTTAAAAGCCAATGCTCATTTATTTGATAAATTTGGTGGACATGAGATGGCAGCAGGTATGTCTTTGGAAGAAACCAATATAGAAGCCTTAGAAAAGGGATTAAACGCCTATGCCACCAAACATATGGAAAAGGATGTATTAATACCCAAACTAAAAGTGGATATGGTTATGAAGATGGAAGATATCAATCTTGAGTTGATAGACGAAATTCAAAAAATGGAGCCTTTTGGAATAGGTAACCCTGAACCTACATTTATATGTAAAGGACCTGTCAATCATATTAAAAGGATAGGTAAAGACCTGAATCATCTATCTCTGGAAGTGGGAAGTGATTCGAAGATTAAAGGCGTTGGATTTTCCTTAGGTGAAGTAACAGAATGGTTGGATGATGGACAGCTTTCCGAATGTGTCTGTAGTTTGGAAATCAATGAATGGCATCAACGAAAATCGCCTCAAATGATGGTGAAGGACATTAGGCATACTGAAGATACCCTTAAGGAAATAAAAAAGCAAATCACGAAGCATAAAAGCATTAACTATATAAAGGACTATGTTGTAGAGGATGAAAATCGCCTTAATCGAGATATGTTGACGGATTTTTATAGATTTTTGATGCAAAAAGATAGTGCCCTTAATCATCAGATCTATTTCACCAAACTCTTGGCTTACTTTGACCTAAAACGACCTCAACTCCTTAGTAAATACTTAATGATGTTGGAGATTTTCAAAGAACTTGGACTGATTCAATATCAGATAAAAGGTTTATCCATGACTTTCAGTCTGAATAAGGGAAAAAAAGTTGATTTACATGATTCAAAGCTGTATAATAAATTCTTGTGATAGTATACATATAATAACTCAACTTTCTCAGATGTTTTTCAAGCTCTTGGCTTGCAAGTTAGCCGAAAATCACTAAGAAATCCTACAAGTGGGAAAGCCGAGTTGATACTCTATAAGCTATCCTTAAGATATTCTAATAGGGGTATAGTATTAAAATCTGTGTAGCATTAAAGGAGAGATATTATGGATTTGAAATCACTGATTAGAGATGTTTATGATTTTCCTAAAGAAGGTATCGTATTTAAAGACATAACGACGGTGTTACAAGATCCGGCGGGATTAAGATTTGCGGTTGATGAATTTGAGAAGGCATTAAAAGATGTGGACTTTGACTTGGTTGTCGGTCCTGAATCTAGAGGCTTTATTTTTGGTGTACCTTTAGCGTATAATATGAACAAAGGTTTTATTCCGGTTAGAAAAGAAGGTAAACTGCCTTATAAAACCAAGTCAAAAGAATATGATTTAGAGTATGGAAGTGCGATTGTAGAAATTCATATGGATGCCATTAAACCGGGAGACAAAGTTGTTGTTGTTGATGATTTGTTAGCAACCGGTGGCACATCTAAAGCAATGGTAGAGCTTATTGAAGAAATGGGCGGTATTGTTGTAAAAATGGTCTATTTGATTGAGTTATCATTTCTAAAGGGTAGAGAAGTTCTTGAAGGTCAAGATGTTGAAGCAATTATAAAATACTAATAATTTTTGTAGTGAAGGCTGTCAGACGATAAGATTGTTCTTATCAATAGACAGTCTTTTAATTCCTTGCAATTTCCTTAAAATATCTTTATAATAGAAATAATTCTGGTTAAAGGGTCAAAACTAAGTATCTCTATATTAACACACAATATATAGATTACTTTGATACATTCAGAACTATATATTGTATGTGAAAGTTCAACAATATGGTTATGACGCCTTAACCCATTCTTATTGTAGAAACAAGTCATTTATATTATATTTCCTTAAAACCCCCTGTATAGGGTGGCTTCGAAATCGAGGATAAGGTAAACTTAAATACTGAAAAAGTGGTGATAGAATTTATGCCGGAACAATTGTATATTGATCTCATTAATCAAATGAAAAAATACCATCCGTCTGATGATTTCTCAATGATTGAGAAAGCCTATCAGCTAGCTAAGAATGCCCATGTAGAACAAGTACGAAAATCGGGAGAACCTTATATTATACATCCCTTGTCCGTGGCTAAAATACTTGCAGAGCTAGAGTTGGATAAGGAATCTATTGTTGCGGGTATTCTTCATGATGTGGTTGAAGACACTTCTTATACAACTGCGGAAATAGCACAAGAATTCAATGATGAAATAGCATTGCTTGTTGATGGTGTCACCAAGTTGACACAGATTTCATATACAACAGATAAAGAAGAGATACAGGCAGAAAACTACAGAAAAATGTTTCTGGCTATGGCCAAGGATATTCGTGTTATTTTGATTAAATTGGCAGATCGCCTTCATAACATGCGAACCCTAAAATTCATGACACCGGAAAAACAAAAAGAAAAAGCACGTGAAACATTGAACATCTATGCGCCTTTAGCCCATCGTTTGGGGATTTCTAAGATTAAGGTTGAGTTGGAAGATCTTTGTTTAAGGTACTTAGAAGAAGAAGCATACTATAAGTTGGTAGAGAGTATAGCTCAAAGAAGAGATGAACGAACAGATAATGTGGAAAAAATAGTTGCAAAGTTAAAGGAAGAATTGGATGCGGTTGGGATTGAAGCCACAGTGGAAGGCCGTCCTAAACATTTCTTCAGTATATATAAAAAAATGGTTAACCAAAACAAGGATTTGGATCAGATCTATGACTTATATGCTGTACGTGCTGTGGTTAAGACAGTAAAGGACTGCTATGGTGTATTAGGCATTATTCATGAGTTATATAAACCGATTCCTGGTAGATTTAAGGATTATATTGCCATGCCAAAGCCGAACATGTATCAGTCTTTACATACTTCTCTTCTTGGACCGGAAGGTTATCCGTTTGAAATACAAATAAGAACGATGGACATGCATAGAACGGCCGAGTATGGTATTGCTGCCCATTGGAAATATAAAGAAGGCAAACTATCCGCCCAAGAATCCACAGAGCGTAATGCAGAACAAAAATTAAATTGGCTTAAACAAATACTTGAATGGCAAAGGGATATGTCGGATAACAAGGAATTCATGGATGCCTTGAAGTCGGATTTAGATGTTTATCAAGAACAAGTTTACGCATTTACACCAACAGGTGATATTGTCAACCTTCCGGCCGGTTCTACACCGATAGATTTTGCCTACCATATTCACAGCGCTGTTGGTAACAAAATGGTTGGCGCAAGAGTGAACGGAAAGATTGTCACATTTGATTATGTCGTTAAAACAGGTGATCGTATAGAAATTATAACCTCACAAAACTCAAGAGGACCTAGTCGAGATTGGCTTAAGATTGTAAAAAGTTCTCAAGCAAGAAGTAAGATTAATCAATGGTACAAAAAAGAGTTCAAAGATGAGAACATATCAAAAGGCAAAGAGCTGATTGAAAAATACGCTAAGCAAAAGGGGCTTAATCTATCATTGCTTTTAAAGCCTGAATGGATGAAGTTGGTTCAATCAAAGTACGGTTTTAAAGACTGGTCAGCAGTTTGTGCCGCAGTCGGCCATGGTGGTTTGAAAGAGGGACAGATTGTTAATCGGTTACATGAAGAATATCGAAAAACCATTAAGGACGAGATTAAAGATGAAGATATATTAAAAGAAATTGTAGATCACCCCACTAAAAACCAAGTCAAAAAATCAAAAAGTGGTATTGTAGTCAAAGGTATTGAAGATCTTGCAGTTAGATTCTCAAAATGTTGTAGCCCGGTGCCGGGAGATGAGATTGTAGGCTTTATTACACGAGGCCGTGGTGTATCAATACACAGAACAGACTGTGACAATATGATTCACTTAAATGAGATTGAAAGACATAGGATGATAGATGCTGAATGGGGTGGAAATGTCAAGAATTCCGGTGATATGGTGTATCGCGCGGATATTCAGATTTACGGTTCGGATCGAGGCGGGCTATTGTTTGATGTATCTAAGGTTCTTACAGAAGAGGATATCAAGGTAAAAGCACTAAATGCTAGGTCTATTAATAAAGAACGATCAGTATTTAATCTAAGCCTTGAGATAAAAGGCGTCGATCAGCTTAATAAACTAATTAAAAAATTACAGATGCTTCAAGGTGTTGATGATATTGTTCGAACCAATAATTAAATAAAGTGTCCCCAAAAACGTATAGACTTGATGATATGAGTTTCCATTTTTGAATTGTAAAAGACATATCACTCATGTATAATGAGTGTGTATAAACGAATTATAACTGTAACATGAATAGATATAGATAGAAATAGCAGGTGATGAAGATATGCGCATAAAAAAAATGGTGTTAGGCCATATGAACAATAACACATATATCATTATTGGAAACGACAATAAAACGGCCCTAATTGTAGATCCTTCATATGAACCGGAGCGAATAATTGAATATATAACTGGCTTGGGTCTGGAACTTAAGGCAATGTTAATCACGCATGGTCATTTTGATCATATAGGGGCCGTTGACAAAATCAAAAATCACTATAATATACCGGTCATTACCCATATAGAAGAAGCTAAAATCATGGAAGATAGCATCAAAAATCTATCGACTTATTTTCTTGCTCGTGAGGTGACAGCTAATGCTGACACCTATATTGAAGACGGTGATCAATTGGAGTATGGTGATGACTTGGTATTTAAAGTCATCACAGTGCCGGGACATTCAGTGAAAGGTGTTTGTTTTTATAATCAAGAAGAGAATGTTGTTTTTACTGGAGATACACTACTTGCAGGTTCTATTGGCCGAACGGATTATTATAATGGTAATCAGAATGATTTGGTAGAAGCAATTAATAACAGGTTGATGTTTTTACCCCTTGAAACCAAGGTATACCCAGGACATGGAAACGATACAACCATAAGTAACGAGAAAAAAAACAACCCATTTTTGCAATAATGCAACTTGAGGTCAGTCATGAATATTCGAATGCATCATACCCAGTATAGTACGGAAGTATTAAGCTATCTGAAGGTGTTCTATCCTTTGGAGAAGATTGAAGTCAACAACAACAAGCAACCTTTATATGAGATAACCATAGGGTCATCTTTTATAGAGGTTATTTATTGTGGAGATGATTATGAGAATCTAAGGCGGTATTGTAATCTTGAAAACAATATACGTTATAATGACAGGCATATCTCATATATACCTAAAGCAACTGTCACCCTAAAAGGAATGCTCTATGACTTATGCAGTAAAGTGACCGGCATTGTACCTACTTGGGGGGTGCTGACAGGTATAAGACCTTCCAAATTAGCCTACAAACTTTGTGAAAGTTATGGACAAAAAGAAGCAGTATATATATTAGAACACTACTACAAGGTTAATTCAGATAAAGTGAAGCTACTGGTCAAAGTGGTTGAAGTACAAAAGCAATATTTTAAACATCAACGTGTTCAACATAGCGTTTATATTGGCATACCTTTTTGCCCCACACGATGTAGTTATTGTTCTTTTACATCCCAGGAAATCAAGTCCCAAGAGACGGCATATAAAAGGTATGTGGATGTCTTAATTCGAGAGATGGTTGCAAAGAAAGATGCTTTTAAACATTTACGTTCCATTTATATTGGCGGTGGCACACCAACCAGTCTGACGGAAGATGATTTTAATAGATTATTGTGTAAAACAAGAGAACTATTAGGTAATCAAAAAGTTGAATTCACTGTAGAAGCAGGTCGTGCGGATACGATAACAGAAAAGAAACTTATAAGCATGCAACGTTATGGCGTGAATCGAATTTCCATTAATCCTCAGACAATGCAAGATAAGACTTTGGTTAAGATTGGTCGAGGGCACAATGTACAGACATTTATTGACTGTGTGCATATGGCGAGGCGGTTGGGATTTGATCATATTAACATGGATATAATATTAGGTTTACCGGGAGAAAAAGTCTCAGATGTTGAAGACACAATACGTAAAATCATGAGCCTAGAACCGGAAAGTATAACAATACATACCATGGCTCTTAAAAGAGGCGCAAGACTTCTTGAAGACGAAAAGATGTATAGAATATTAATGAAGGATCAGATTGATGGCATGCTAAAAATCAGTCAAAAAATCATGGAAGAAGCAGGCTATGGTGCATACTATTTATATAGACAGAAAAACATGATTGGTAATTATGAAAATATTGGTTATTGTAAAGAAGGCTATGGGTGTATCTATAATATTCACACAATGGAGGAAAAAGAGTCTATTGTTGCTTTTGGTGCAGGGGCCATATCAAAAAAGGTGACTAAGGATAGACTGGTAAGAAAAGACCATCCCAAGGATGTCAAAACTTATCTTGATAACATCGATGATATTATAAGCGCCAATAAAGTATTCTGGGAAAAATAACAAGTAGAATAGCATCTTCTTTCCATCATGCGCTTAGCACGCGCTAAAAAGAAAAGGCCATCCCTTAGGATGACCTTCTCTACACTTTAGAAGAATAAAATGTGTTAAGTAACAGAGCGAATCAGACTCTGTGTTTATGGAGGTTAAAAAATGTAGTCTAGTACTTAATGTTGTCAAGGCATTAAGTTTAATGAATGGTAGGCTATAAATGATAACTAATCTCATAAAGATAATATCACGAATGAGAATCAATGTCAATACTATTTTTAATATTTTTTCTTTTTCTTTTCTTTAGGATGAAGGATTGTTATAATTAAGGAACATTATTTGATATCAGAAACAGGGTATGATACAATGATGCATATTTTCAATTCATAAAGCAGTGAAGTCGAGGTGATATTATGAGTATTTTAAATGCAGCAAAAGAAGCGAAAGCAGCTTCCGTTTTAATGGCTACGGCTGATGAAACTTTAAAAAACAATGCACTTTTGGCAATTGCCGAAGCCTTAGAGGCCAATAAATATGCTATCATGGAAGCCAATGAAGCAGATTTGAAACGATCAGAGGAAGAGAATCTATCAAAACCTTTACTAAAACGTCTAAAATTTGATGAAAATAAAATTAATGACGTAATTGAAGGTCTGAAAAGTTTAATAAGCCTTAAGGAACCGGTTGGTGTGACACATTTTGCAAGAGAACTTGACCAGGGTTTAGATTTGTACCAAGTCAGTTGTCCAATTGGTGTCATTGGTGTTATATTTGAATCCAGACCGGATGCCTTTGTGCAAATATCAGCTCTATGTCTTAAAAGTGGCAACGCAGTGTTACTTAAAGGTGGTTCAGAAGCAGCCTTAACCAATAAGGTACTATCAAACATCATAAAAAAAGTCACAACCACAGTAGGCTTACCAAAAGGTTGGATAGGGTTATTAGAATCTCGTGAAGAGGTTACATCCATGTTAAAGTTGGATGAAGAAATCGATCTTATTATACCAAGAGGATCCAATGAATTTGTCCGTTATATTATGGACAACTCCAGAATACCCGTACTTGGTCATGCAGACGGAATATGTCATACTTATGTAGATCAATATGCGGATCTTGATATGGCCGTTGATGTTGTTCTTGATGCCAAAACACAGTACGTTGCTGTCTGTAACGCTACAGAGACCTTATTGGTCCATGAGCAAGTCGCAGCATCTTTGTTACCAAGATTGGACCTTGCATTCAAGCAAAAAAAAGTAATTGTCAATGGTTGTAATCGAACAAGTTTATATATGGATGCCAAACCGGCTACAGAATCCACGTGGAAAAATGAGTACTTGGATTACGAGATATCAGTTAAAGTGGTTGATGATTTAGATGAAGCGATTAGACATATAAATCGATATGGGTCAGGCCATACGGATGCAATAATTACTTCAAATCAAGAAGTGGCACTTAAATTTATGGATCATGTAGATACAGGAAATGCTTTTTGGAATTGTTCAACAAGATTCAGTGACGGCTTTCGCTATGGTTTTGGAGCAGAGGTTGGTGTTAGTACCAATAAAATTCATGCCAGAGGGCCAGTTGGCTTAGAAGGACTACTCATCTATAAGTATAAAGTCATTGGTCATGGACATAAGGCCGGAGACTATGCCAGTGGCATCAAGTCATTTACCCATAAGCCCCTTGATAAAACATTTAAAACTCAGTAAAATTCAGACCTAAATCAAGAACTGAGACCAACCCCATTATAGGAAAGAATAAAAAAAACTTGACAAAAACAAGTCTACTCATTAGAATAAAGTAAATCGTAAACAAATCGTTGATAAGGAAAAGTAGAATAAAGTCCCTCAGTATAAGGGAGAAAAGCCGAGACTGAAAGCTTTTTACTGATACCTATTTGAAAGACACCTTTGAGTGGTTGAGCGAAAACTATGTTAGTAGCTCAATCCGGCCGGTCATCGTTATAAGACCATTGAGTGGAGAGCAATCTCTATTAGGGTGGTACCGCGGGTTAATAACTCGTCCCTGACAACATATGTCAGAGACGGGTTTTTTATATTATCGAAATGTGTACTGGATAAAAACCGCACATAAGAAAGTAGAATTGGAGGATTCAAATGATTACTCAAATGCCAAGAGGCACCAAAGACTGGTTCGGAGAAGAAATGGTGATTCGTACCCGTTTGGAAGAAATAATACGTGAAATCTGTGTACAGTTCAATATCAAAGAAATCTCAACGCCGGTCTTTGAACATACAGATTTATTTTTAAGAGGTGTGGGTGAAACGACAGATGTTGTTCAAAAAGAAATGTATACCTTTATGGACAAAGGTGATAGAAGTATAACTTTAAAACCGGAAGGAACGGCTGGTGTGGTTCGAAGTTTTCTAGAACAAAAAATGTTCAATGAAGTTCAGCCAACCAAACTCTTCTACATTACGCCTGCCTTTCGATATGAGAAACCACAGGCCGGAAGGCTCAGGCAGCATCACCAGTTTGGCGTAGAAGTATTTGGAGCGCCGGGACCATTGGCTGAGATTGAAGTCATTACGGTTCTTAGGACTTTATTTGATCGTATAGGCATTCGGAAAGCGAAGCTACACATCAATAGTATTGGCTGTGGTACTTGTCGATTAGACTATAATGAAGCTCTTATGACATATTTGAATCAACATAAAGAAGGTCTTTGTGGTACATGTAAAGAACGTATGGAAAAAAATCCTTTAAGAATCATTGATTGCAAAGTACCGGGCTGTAAAGAAATTGTCAAAGAGGCACCAAGAACCATCGACTATTTGGATGAAGCGTGTGAAGGGCATTTCACTACCTTGAAAAAATGGCTGGATGCATTAGAGATTCCATATGATGTAGATACAGATATTGTAAGAGGGCTAGACTACTACACCAAAACTGTATTTGAATTTATTGATCAGGATGGCATGACCATTTGTGGTGGTGGTAGATATGATAAGCTAGTACAAGAAATAGATGGTAAGATTGATATGCCGGCAGTCGGTTTTGGCATAGGTATAGAACGTTTATTACTTGCCATGAAAAAAGAGGATATAACGCTGGCTACAGCACCAAAGATTGATTTGTATGTGGGTATTTTGGGAGAAGAAGTGACAGCAAAAGCGTATGAGATTGTAACGCGTCTTCGACTTTCAGGTTTAGTTATTGAAACAGATTATCTTGGTAAAAGTGTTAAGGCTCAAATGAAATATGCTAATAAAATTGGAGCACTTAAGACCATGATTATTGGAGAAAATGAGCTTAAAACGAACCAAGTAAAAGTAAAAGATATGGAAACAGGTGAAACAACAGAAGTAAAACTAAGTGAAATATTAACCTGGTTTACAGGCAAAGAAGCGTAGGAGGCATTAAAATGAGTTTTAGCGAATCAATGACGGGTATGAAACGTACTCATATGTGTACAGCATTAACAGAAGAGCATATTGATGAATATGTAACCATTATGGGGTGGGTTCAAAAAAGACGGGACCTAGGTGGGGTCATATTCTTGGACGTAAGAGATAGGACCGGTTTGCTTCAAGTTGTCGTGGATATCAGTTCTATTGGTGATGAAGGCTTTAAGAAATCTGAGAAAATTCGTTCGGAATTTGTAATCGCGGTAAAAGGCTTGGTAGAAAAACGAACAGAAGAGACGATTAATACCAACCTTAGGACAGGTACCATTGAGGTGCGGGCAATGGAACTTCGAATCTTATCTGACGCTGAGACACCCCCTTTTCAGATTGAGGATAACAGCAGTGTAAGAGAAGACTTGAGACTGAAGTACAGATATCTAGACCTAAGAAGACCGGATCTTCAGAAAAAATTAATGCTAAGAAGTAAATTAACAGAAGTGGTTAGAAGTTTTATGAGTGAAGAAGGTTTTGTTGACCTTGAAACACCAATGCTTACAAAATCAACTCCAGAAGGTGCAAGAGACTACCTTGTGCCCAGCCGTGTGAATCCAGGTAATTTTTATGCATTACCCCAGTCACCTCAGATTTTCAAGCAATTGTTGATGTTATCTGGTTTTGATAAGTACTATCAGATTGTTAAATGTTTTAGAGACGAAGACCTTCGTGCAGACCGTCAGCCTGAGTTCACACAGATTGATATTGAGATGTCCTTTGTTGATGAAAATGATGTCATGAATATGAATGAAAGATTATTAGCAAAGATGTTTAAAGAAGTCATAGATGTGGATATTGCTTTACCGATTAAAAGACTGACTTATCAAGAAGCTATGGATCGCTTTGGTTCCGACAAACCGGACCTAAGATTCGGCATGGAACTTGTAAATATCTCTGATATTGTTAAAGACTCTGATTTCAAAGTCTTTAGTGGCGCGGTATCAAGTGGTGGTAGTGTTCGTGGTATCAATGCAAAAACTTGTGGAGATATGCCAAGACGACAAATCGATGCATTAGGTGAAGCGGCCGTTAGTTATGGGGCGAAAGGCATGGCTTGGATAGCCATTACCGAAGAGGGTACTTATAAGTCAGCTATTACCAAGTTTCTGTCAGAAGAAACGGTTGAAGCCATGGTTAGAGCACTTGATGGCCAACCGGGAGATTTACTCTTGTTCTGTGCAGACAAAAATGATGTGGTCTATAATACACTTGGGAATCTAAGGTTGGATATCGCTAAGCGTTTAGACTTGCTTAAGAAGGATGTATTTGATTTTGTTTGGGTAACAGATTTTCCCTTAGTGGAATGGAATTCTGAACAAAAACGCTATACAGCTATGCACCATATGTTTACAATGCCAAAAGAAGAAGACATGGAGCTGATGACGACAGATATCGCAAAAGTACGATCAAGAGCTTATGATATTTGCTTAAATGGTAATGAGATTGGTGGCGGATCACTTAGAATTCATCAAAGAGAAGTTCAAGAACGTGTTTTTGAAGCACTTGGATTCTCAGAAGAAGATGCCTATGATCGCTTCGGTTTCCTTTTAGATGCCTTTAGATTTGGCGTGCCACCTCATGGAGGCCTGGCGTATGGACTTGATAGAATTGCCATGTTGATGACAGGTTCTGATAGTATTAGAGATGTCATTGCTTTCCCAAAAGTGAAAGACGCATCCTGTCCGATGACTTCAGCACCAGGTGGTGTTGAAGAGAAACAACTTGAAGAACTTGCTATACGAATCGATAAGATTGAACTATAGGTTAAGACCTCTAAATAGTAGCAATCAAATAAAGGACTGTCATAGACAGTCCTTTATTTGATTGCTACTATTTTATGATGTTACAAAAATAAGTAACTAATTTTTGGTAACATTTGCCGCTTGAGGTCCTTTTGCACCGGTTGTAATCTCAAAAGAAACAGCATCGCCTTCTTCAAGCACTTTGAATCCGTCAGATTGTATTGCAGAAAAATGACAGAAAACATCTTCGCCACTATCAGTAGAAATGAAACCAAATCCTTTTTTTGCATCAAACCATTTTACAGTACCGTTTTGCATGTGTTATCCTCCTAGAAAATATTGGTGTTGAACAATAGAACATCTTAGTAAACATTGTTAATATTTCTCTAGTCCGTAAAACCCATCCACGATACCAAGAATTTATATAATCAAATATCTACGATGCACATCTATCAACTGCAATCTAAGAATATCATAGGATACTGTATTAGTCAATAATATTCAGATGAGGAATTGGTAAAAATGCCATATTTATACTTGAATTAATGATATATTTAGTCGTTTTTACATGGATTCTGAAGATGGGTCAAAGCGTCAAAACTTAATTCTTCTAAATATATACAACATATGGGTTAAATTAATGTACTCATTACAATACAGTTTTGACACTTTAACCCATATTATAGAAGTAATAAACATAACTGATACTAAGGAAAATCTAGAAAGTATTTATATTTTTAACGATAAAAAAAGATAGTAGAATTGATTATAATAAACAGGTAAGAATCATAAGGCTTGAAAAATCAAAGGATTATTTCAAGTTATTAGCTAAAAAAAATATTTTAACGATAAAAAAGACGTTATTAAATAGACATAGACGGGACTTTATGTTATTCTTTATAAGGATGACAAGACATAATACTACAAGTAATGAGAGGTTAGAATATGAATGCCATAAGACAGATTGAATCGGATGACGAGATTAAAATCTTTTCAGATCCATACAGAATGAAAATAATCAATGCTTATATAAAAGCCAGAAAACCTTTAACAGTTAAAGGTGTAGCAGATATCATGGGAGAAGTACCAGCAAAAGTACATTACCATGTAAAAAAACTGCTATCCATTGATATCCTAGTGCTGGATCATACAGAAGTCATCAATGGCATTACAGCAAAATACTATAAGCTGACGACGGAGCAATTCAAAGTTGCTTATCAGAATGTCAACAATCATGAGGCCTTATTTGATTCAACGACGAACATGATTCTCAGTGTGGTAGATGAGTTTAAAGAAGACATCATGAAGGGTGCGAAATACCTAAAGCAGACCCATGAAAGAAAAGATGAATCAAGAAATGGGTATATTGACAAAGAAGAAATTTATTTAAATGAAGAGGAGTATTTTGCTTTTGCAGAAGAAATGCGCGCCCTAATTGAACGTTATCAAGTTGAAGGTGAGCAAAAGGCGGTTTACAATATTTTCACTGGTTGGTTCAAAAAATATTGGTAGGCTTCTAGAATATCAGAATTAGATTATAATATAAAACAAGAGGGTTCTATCCTAAGTATCGGATAGAACCCTCTTACAAGATATGTCTAGTGATCAATTATTGAATTTTGTTAAGATGAACATCCATTTGTGGAAAGGGTATGCTGATATTATTTTCATCAAAAGCCAGTTTCACTTGAGTCATCAAATCATAATGAACAGTCCACATATCGGAAGTATTACACCATGATCGTGTTTGGAAAACCAAAGCACTATCACCATGTTCAGCAAGCTTGATAAAAGGCGCCGGTTCTTCATGGATAAGTGGGTGCTGACTAATAACCGATTCAAGGACCTGAGCAACCAGTTTGATATCGGCATCATATCCGACACCAAAAGCAATATCAACACGTCGGGTTGGCTTTTCAGTATAGTTTATAACACTGGCGTTGGACAGTTGGCCGTTAGGAATGGTGATGACTTTATTGTCAATGGTAATTAAAACAGTGTTAAAAACATGGATGGCTTCTACAGTACCTTTATGACCTGAAGTTTCAACGAAGTCACCAATTTTGAAGGGCCTTAGGGTCAGAATCAAAAAGCCACCGGCAAAATTTGACAAAGCACCCTGAAAAGCAAGACCGATAGCCAAACTTGCAGCACCAAGCACTGCAACCAAGGAAGTGGCCTCACCAGCCATATTGATGACACTTACTATAAGGATGATTTTCAAAGAAATCGAGGATAGGGATATAATAAAAGGTTTCAAAGTTGGATCGATTTTACTGTGTTGTAGGACTTTTTTTAAGATTTTCATAATCCAACCAATGGCAATCCAACCGATAACAAGCACAATAATGGCAAAAACAACTTTATTGATAGTATCACCAATCGCGCCTTGAAGGTTGAGTTTGATGTTGTTCATAATAGTTTCCATAATAAGAATCTCCTTTATAAAATTATGCCACTTTTATTACTCTAATGTCGGAAATTTCAAGTGGTTTGCTTTTTCTTCCTAATTAGTTTACCATAAGTCCTTACAAAATGGAAAGAATCCATGATTTTCTTCTAGCACAATGAACCCCTCTGTGATATGATGGTTTTAAAAATATGCTGAGTTTAAGACATAATAAAGGCTCTGGACAAAATTAGGAGGAATTATGAAACCCATTATCAATCGTGAAGAATATAGAAAGTCAGCCAACAGTATGTTTGGCAAATTCCCATTTTTACTGTTGTTGGTTACATGGTCGGCGGTTTTTCTATCAAAAGCTATTCGAGAGTTGATTGTAACAGGCACCCTTGTAGAAAATATCCAACAGGAAAAACTAGGAAACACATTTTTTCAAGGTGTTTTAGGTGCTGTTATTATATTCTATATCGCTAGGATGGTATTGGACCAATTCATGAAAAAAGCTTTTGATTTATCAGAAGAAAGCGAAAAAGGATATTATTTACCTTGTATGCGCCATAATAGTTGGCATGATTTTTCAGTTGGCAACCTTATCGTTAAAAAAAATCAGTTTTATTTCCAACCGGATCGACAAATGTCCATGATTCTCTCTTTTAATTATGAATCAGCCAATGGATTTACGGCAGAATTAAGTAAAAAATGGGCAAGTATCGGACTCTATTTAATAACAAAAGAAAAATATATGTTGGTTATTCGTGACCAAGAAAAAAAGGTTGTAGGAAAGTTCATTGTAGCTGATGTGAGTAAACACCTACCGACCATTCAAACGATGCTAAAGTAAAACATAGCTTTCTTATCTGTAGGGGATGAAAAAAGTGTTAGAACGAAATGAAGTGAAAAGTTGCATAGGTTGCTTGTATTATTATGTTACATGGGATGTAAGAAATCCAAAAGGCTGTAAATACTTCGGATTCAAATCCAAACAAATGCCATGTTTGGTTGTTTATAAGTCTGCAGGACAGTACTGCAATATGTACACGAAAAAAGAAGACAATCAGAAAGGTAGGTTATAGCAGATGGATAATGTAAAATTAGCAATAGAGGCTATAAAAGTACAACTGATGGGTGCAGAAACAATAAGGTTAGATGATTTTGATCCGGATAAAACCATTTTAGCGGTAATCGATATGAATAAGGGGTTTGCTCAAGCAGGTGCTCTTTATAGTCCAAGAGTCGGTAGAATGATTCCGGACATAGTGGAACTAAGTGAAAAAGCTTTGTTAAAGGGTATAAAGGTTTATGCTTATACAGACCATCATCCTGAGGATGCTAAAGAGTTTTCAGCATACCCTTCTCACTGTGTAGGCAACACAGAGGAAAGTGAGTTGGTAGATCCACTTGCAGCTTTAGAAGTAAAAGGACTCACCACAATATTTAAAAACAGTACCAACGGTATTCTTGCTCATAATCCAGCCGCTATGAATCTTGGTATATCAAGTTATTTGGTTGTAGGTTGTGTGACGGATATTTGTGTTTATCAATATGCTGTTACATTAAGAGCTTATTTGAATGAACATCAATTGGATGGAGAGGTCTATGTTTGCGAATCTCTTGTCCAGACCTTTGATATAGAAGGCTTTCATCATGGCGATCTCATGCATGGTATATTCCTAAAAAGCATGATGGACAATGGTGTTAAAGTTGTAAAAGAAATAAAAATAAGTTGACAAGAGGTTTAAGAGGAATGGATCGAATTGTTTTTGAAGCGATCACAAAAGAAGATGTAAAGGATGCTTTAATATTATATAATCATTACATTAGAACATCCACTTCCACATTTTCAATTGCGCCTATAAAAGAAGATGAAATGGTACAGATTCTTTTTTCGGGTATGGATCGTTTCCCATCATATAAAATCCTTTTTGAAGGTAAATTTGTCGGTTATGTGCTTCTAAACAGATATAAGCCAAGAGAAGCCTATGATCAGACAGCTGAAGTAACCGTTTATCTAGACGAAGCTTTTCAGGGTAGAGGTATTGGATATGAGGCATTGAAGTATATTGAGAATTTTGCAAGAAACCATAACTTTAGAGCGCTACTTGGGGTTATATGTGCTGAAAATACAGGAAGTATAAGGCTTTTTGAAGGATTGGGTTATTTTAAATGTGGGCATTTTAAAGAAGTCGGTAAAAAATTCGACCGACTTTTAGATGTGGTTATCTATGAAAAACTCTTGGAATGTTAAAGATATGTATAATAATAGAGGTGCCTAGAACCTATTTGAACTGGTTGGTTTTAGAATCATAAACATAATTGACCTTTGCAAGGGTTTCAAGAATTTGATGCTTTTGATAATTTTCACTTATACAATAATCATCTAAGGACTTGTGATGGTCACGCAGCTTCATATTTATCATACTGAGTAATATAAATGGGTCTTGAGGTAACATAATAATCTCCTTTGTGATATAATAATGTGACTACGGCGTCAAAATAATACTAGCAATCTAAGAATAACACAAATAATAATGATTATCAAATGGAAAATAGAATTTTCCGAAATGAAAGAGAGTGAATAAAAATGAGTCAACATGAATGGTTAGAATACAAGAATTGGGCGGTCATAGGCGCCAGCGAAAAAAATAAAAGCTATGGTAGAAAAATAACAAAAAGGTTATTAGATGAAGGTTATACAGTAATACCGGTATCGAGAAACTATGACACAGTATTAGGTGAAAAATCATATCAAAAATTGACGGAGTATGAGGGAACAATTGATGTGGTGGATTTTGTAATAAGCCCTTCTATTGGGATTAGAATCCTTGATGATGTTATAGAAAAAGGCATTAAGAAGATCTTATTACAACCTGGATCGGCCAGTGCCGCATTGATTGAAAAAGCCAAAAATCATGATATTGAAGTGTTGCAATCATGTGTATTGGTTCTATTATCAGAGAAATAATAAGAAGATTTAAGGAAGGCGAATTTTATGAACTTAAAACACACACTATTGATAGGCATTCTAGTTGGGACCATGGTGTTTGTATTGGCAGCATGTCAAAACGAAAATACACTAAAGGATGAGCAAGTAGATGAAAACAGTGAAAATATTGAGGACAATGAGCTAAATGAGCTTATGAATTTTGAACAAATGAAGGCACCAGAAAAAGGCGATATACTCGCAACGATGACAACGAATCATGGTGTGATTGAGATGTTACTTTTTCCGAAAGTTGCTCCAAAGGCTGTGGAGAATTTTAAAACCCATGCCGAAAACGGTTATTATGATGGGTTGATTTTTCACAGGGTAATAGATGACTTTATGATACAAGGTGGGGATCCTACAGGTACCGGTAGCGGAGGCGAAAGTATATGGGGTACGCCTTTTGAAGATGAGTTTGGACTTTTGTTCCCTTATAGAGGGGCTTTATGTATGGCCAATTCAGGACCAGGTACCAACGGCAGCCAGTTTTTTATCGTTCAACTGTCCAATCCAACTGAAGAAGTGGCACTGAGTATGGAACAAGGTGGTTTTCCGGAGGAAATGATAAATGCTTATAAAGAAGTAGGTGGCACACCATGGTTATATGGTAAGCACACTGTATTCGGTCAGGTGCAAACAGGTATGGAAGTTGTAGATGCCATAGTAAAAGTAGAAGCAGTTAACACAAAACCTATTGAAGATGTGATTATTGAAAAGATTGATATTAAAATAATAGAATAAAGGCCGGCTTAGGCAATGATAGAAAACCGTCTCGTCCATTTTAATGGTGAGACGGTTTTAATCATTCTGTAATATTAATCAATCTTGGAACATATTTATAATGAATTCGTCAAAAAAATAAAGGTACTAAGAGCTTAACCATCCCGATGATAGGATTTCATTAAGATGCGTGAGATAGTGTTTAAATACGCTTGAGATTCTCCGGTAAAGTTAAGTTATAACTATATGTTGGGAAGGAAGATTGAAATGGATAAAAGAGTCATCATTAGTTTCACAATGATTGTTGTTATGATTACAGGATTATTTGGTTATCAGTATTTTACAGGAAACAATTCAGGGTATGTTTATGCAGAAAGTTTTCGAGACGGTGTGTCCCTGACCCCTACAAAAATTGACAGTAGAGGGATTGATGTTACGACAACTTTTCTAATTGGCTTTGAAGAAGGGAAGGAAATGACTTTAGATGAAATCAAAGAGCAGTTGATTATAAAACCTGAAGTTGTTTTTGACTTAGAAGAAGTGGATGAACAATTGGTGCTTAGTTTTGCCAAGCCACTAGAGGAAAATCAGGTATATAAGTTTTTAGTAGGGAATACTTCATGGGTATTTCAAACAAAAAGTCTTTTTACTCTTGTGGGCAATTTACCTAGACATCAAGCTACCGGTGTACCAACAGATAGCGGTATCGAATTATATTTTAATGGAAAAGTAAAAGACTTGTCACAATATTTTGTAATTGAGCCAAGAGTTAACGGATATTTCGAATCCTATGGTAATACAATGGTTTTTGTACCAAGGAAACTAGAACCGGAAACCTTGTACACGGTTACAGTCAAAGCAGGTTTGCCCCTTGAAGGTTCAGGTGAAACCCTAACAAAAAATCATGTCTTCTCTTTTGAAACAACTTCAACAGACAGTGGACTGTTTAAAGAACCAAAAGGTTATTTTAATTACAGAAGACTATTAAACGATTTTTCATCGAAAGAATCCTTATTCATACCTTTTAATTTTTCAATCTATGATAAAAACGCAGATATGAAAATCACCTCAGAAGTTTATGCCTATGATTCAATTGAGCGCTTTTCTGAGGCCATAAAAGATTATGGCAACTATCCGATTTGGTCAAATTTCAATCAGATGCCTGAAGAAAGTGGAACATCAGGCCTTAAAAAGGTATTGGAATTTGAACAGAATTTAGAGTCACCAGATGGTTATGAAGATAATCTTAGATTACCTACTATGTTAGAACCCGGATTCTATGTGGTTCAATCATCATGGGAAGACATGCAATTCCAGACATTTTTGCAGATTACGGATCTAAGTTACTATTATTTTGCAGATCATACACAGGGTTATTTTTGGATGCATGATTTAGGAACTCAAAAACCGGCTTCAGGCGCAAAAGTATCGATTATGGGGACTTCAACAACAGCCATAGCCAATCAAGAAGGTTTGGCAGTATTTAAGGACAATACCACGGATGACATGGCTTTTTATCATCTGTCTTATAACAACATGGAGAGCTTGAATTATCAGTATAAAGGGTATAGATATGATCAACAGGATTATTGGACTTATTTTCAAACGGATCGCGGGCTCTATCAACCAGACGATGAAGTAGCTTTCTTTGGTTTTCTTCAGAATAGAGAAACTGGGGACTATCCGAATAAGGTTCGCGTTGAAGTAACCAAACAGAATTGGTTTTTTAGAAGTTATTGGCCGGGTATGGACAAACAGATACCTTTGATAAAAAAAGATGTACAACTTGAAAATGGCTTTTATAAAGGTGGGTTGGAGTTACCGAATCTTGAACCAGGTAGCTACCAGATGAATATCATGATGGATGATCAAACATTGGCATCCCATTACATAACAGTTGATAAGTATGTCAAGCCAGATTACAAAATGGATTTGATCAAAGACAAGGAAGCCATATTTGTTGATGAATCATTGAATATTAAGGTGAACACCAGCTTTTTTGAAGGTACACCGGTTTCAGGTGTGAATGTTCAATATAATGTTTATGGTATAGGTCATGCAGAAGGTCAGATTACAACGGATTTAGTAGGCAATGCTCAATTTGTGTATACACCCGTCTATCAAGAAGGGTATCAAGGTGATCATTATGGTGGTATTAATATTTTTGCGACCCTTCCGGAAAGCGGAGAAATCCATCACTCAGAGAATATCCGAATTTTTGCCAATGATATTCATGTGGGTATTGAAACAACCCTTAAAGAAACAGATGCTACAATAAAAGCAAATGTGAACAAGATTACGTTAGAACGTTTAAATAATGGTACGGCAGAAGATTCGAATGATTTCTTAGGACAAGGCGTGCAAGGTCATGTCATAAAAGGTATTGTCAAGAAAAACGAATGGGTGAAGACGGAAGTCGGAGAAAGTTATGATTTCATCCATAAGGTAGTGGTAAAAAAATATGAGTACAACTTGGTAACAACAGACTACCAAGCTGTTGAACTTAAAACCAACAGCCTTGGCGTTGCTGAGGTAAAGTTGACACTACCCAAAGAAGATTTTGTACACTATAGCTTGGTGACACAAACTCAAGATACAAATGGCCGTAAAATAGAGCAAACCCATTATTTTAACAACCATGATTTTTTTGAATATGTAGCAGATAATAGGGTATATATTGAAGCGGATCAAGAAAGTTATGATCTTGATGAGACTATGAAGTTGTCTCTTAAGGATAAGGCAGGAAATCTAGCAGGTTTTCAGTATTTGACCATGTTTGGCACCGATGGTGTAAAAGAAATCAAGATTACAGATCAACCAAGTTTGGATACGACTTACAAAAAAGTCTTTATGCCGAATGTAGAAGTCACAGGTGTAAGCTTCACTGGAGAAACTTATTTAACAACAGAAGGTTTAAATATAGGCGTGAATAAAGAGCGTTTTAAGGTTGACTTGAAGGTGACAACGGATCAAACAACCTACAAACCGGGGGAAGAAGTGATCATAGAGGTTAAAGCAACTTACAAAGACGAAGATGGTACCACCAGAAACCTCCCAAGTGGTATAGCGAATCTGAGTATTGTGGATGAAGCATTGTTTACACTTAATGAGCAGGAAATTAATGTACTAGAAAGTCTTTACGGTATGGTTTCAAGTGGCATTCATATTAAACAGGGCTCACATAATAACAGCAATTATCCAAACGGACCGATTTTTGCTGGTTTACGAGGCTATGGTATGATGACAGAGAGTATGGATATGGCCAAAACAGAAGTGGCGCCAGAACAGCCTACTTCTATGGCACTGGATTCAGCAACAGGAAATCTAAGTGTGCGTTCTGAATTTAAAGACACAGCTTTGTTCTTGAATTTGAAGCTTAATGATCAAGGCTATGGAAAAATCAGTTTCAAGCTACCAGACAATGTAACAGCATGGCGTATTACAACAGCTGCCTTATCAGAAAGCTTATATGCAGGTTCAGAGAAAAAGGAATTAAAAGTAACCCTACCGTTTTTCATTAATCCCGTCATGAACCGGACCTACCTTGTTGGGGACCAACCTTATGTCAATGTTGCCGGGTATGGTAACGCTATAAAAGAAGATGAGATTATTGAATATGAGGTTGCAAGTGAAGATATGGATTACACTTTTTCAGTTACAGGAAAGGCATTTGAGAAAATCAGTCTGCCTTTATGGAAGCTTGAAGCAGGTGATTATGCTATACGGATAACAGCTAAGACAGAAACTGGCCTTACAGACAGTTATGTGGAAACGATTCACGTCAAAAATACCTATCAGAAGATGGCTGTTACGGATACCTATCAAGCAACTAAGAATTTAAAAATAGAAACAGGTTTAGAAGGAATGACAACCCTAACTTTTGCTGATCGTTCAGCAGGTCAATATATATCGACTTTATACAATCTATATTATTCAGAAGGTAAAAGAGTAGATCAGATATACCTAGCATCCGTGGTGCAAGAAAGACTGGGTTCAATATTTAACATACAATTGCCGGACGTAGAAGCTCAATTGTCAGATTATATTACAGACGAAGGCGGCATAACCTTACTACCTTATAGTGAAATAGATCTTGCAACAACTGTAAAACTGGTTAATTATTTGGAAAATGATCAGCAGATTGCAGAAGTTAAAGCTTTTCTACACAATGGACTTTTTAAGAAAAATTCCGGCTCGAGAGGACTTATAATTTATGGTTTAGCGAGGCTGGGTGAGCCTATGCTACTTGAGTTAAATGATTATGTAATATCAGGTAATCTGAGTTTTGAAGATCATATTATTGTAGCCTTGGCTTATGGCAGTCTTGGGGATGATTTTATGGCAGAAAAACAATACAGAGAGTTTATTAAGCCACATGTGGAGCATTTTGATAATCAGGCGAGAGTCGTCTATGCAAACGATGAAGAAAGTCAGATTAAACATTCCTCCATGGTGCTGCCACTACTTGCCATGTTAAATGACAAAGATGCTCCGGATATGTTTAATTATGTGACCTCAAGACACTCAAAAACCTATTTAAACCATTTGGATCTCCTTCATTTTATTGATATTCGCTTGGAATCAGCCAATAAAAATGAAGCAACATTAACCTATCGCTATGATGGTGTTAACTATGACGTAGATTTTAAAGATTGGTGGGGCGCTTCGGTGACATTACCATCTGCTAAAATGGATGCCTTTGAGATTGTGGATGTGACATCGGACGTTTTGGTTGTTGCGAAATATGACAGCTACGATCTGATTGATCGGGAGCAGGATACAAAGGTATCGGTTTCAAGAAGTTATGAAGATTATAAAACCGGAGAAAAAAAATGGAACTTTAAGACCGGTGATATCGTCAAAGTAATTATAGATTGGAAAATTGATGAAAATGCCATCGATCAAAGCTATACCATCACAGATTATGCACCATCCGGTCTGGTACCAATGGAGAACCCTTGGGATATCGGTTTGGAAGATGATTATTACTGGTATAGAGATATAGAAGATCAAAGCGTGAAGTTTGGTGTATATAAAGATACAGAAAACTATAGACCAATGTTCTACTTTGCTAGGGTGATTTCACCAGGCACTTTTACAGCAGATGCCCCAATGATTCAAGGGATGCTGATAAAAGACAGTTTCAATCTTGGTGACAGAGCAACTGTTACCATTGAGCCATAAAAAAAGAAAAGCTCATGTAGGATCAAGCATAGCATTAAAAGGGGAAAAGTCAGACGGATGTCTGACTTTTTTTGTCTACTTTTAACGATTCAGTCGACTCACCTAATTCCATGAATTTGTGACATTCGCTGAACTTAATTTTTTTACTGCATTTGATGCATGTTGATAGTTTCTGTTTTTAGGGACTGGCGAAATCAGTGTAATTTCACCATGAAAATCACCTTTAATCTTGATTTCAGTGGATAACTTCCATTTGCTATTTGTTCAGCATATGAATTACGCCAATAAATCATGACTTATCAACACGTCATAATGCCAAAGGTCTTTTATAGAAAGCCTCCATCATCTGAGCCTCGACAAGTCAAGTCTTAAAAAAGTCTTCGAACACCATCCGGCAGAAAACCTGGAGAACAAAAAGGCTAAAAAAGTAGATGTTTTGAGAGATTAGAAGTTAAACATCTGAGAAGAAGGCCATTTTTAATGACTTAACAGTTGTAATTACCTTAGTCATTACAAGGGGTTACTTTAGTCATGTAAGTTAGTTACCATCTACACTATCTCTAATTTTGTTCTATATGGTACAATTTTCATGACATGTCGGGAACATAATCAACTTAGCTATTAGGAGAGTATAATGAAAAAAAATATTTCAATATTATTATGTATGGTTATCATGATTGCTTCAGTTAATACTGAATTACATGCAGCCAAGGATCAAAACAGTAGTTTTATGTTATATGAGAATTACGAAAAATATTCTGATGATATGTCAGAAATTCAAAAGTATGTTACAATAAAAAATGGCCAATATAAGCTCAATCTTAGCAAAGAAGTTAGAAAATTGTTTAACAAAGAAAGTATCTCTTATGCCAAACAGCATGTACAGGCACTTAATAACATAATTATACAGAATGAGATTAATAACTTAAGTTTGGAACAAGGCTTTACAATAGCAATTACTGACGAGAAGATAATTAAAGCATACGATGATGCAGGCTTTGATACCAAAGCTATGATTAATGATCAATCTATTATGTCAGAAAATCTGACAATTGAAAGATTAACAACTTACTCAAGAAGTTCCAGAACTCCATTAACTACTGGTGGTGTTACAAAGATAACTTTCATGTGGGATGGTATTGAAATCTGGTTAAGTTCAACTGCGACAAGATTAGTAGTAGTTGGCGGCGCAGGTGCTTTGTCAGGTTTGTTTGCCTATGCACTTGTACCAAGTGTAGTTACAGCAGCAATAGCAGGAAGTGTAGGTTCAATAGCTAGTGAATTACTCTCAGGTGTGTCTTTCCCTCCTTTGGTCTACAAATACAGATTCGCTTCAATATATGACCAATATACTTGGCAAACCGCTGGTGGTGGAAAAGGTCCGTTCATGACTTATGTCAGGCATTAACGTAAAGGAGTATGACATTGAAAATAGTTAATATATTGTTTGATTGTATATTTGTAGCATTAATTTTTATAATCATGGATAGTTTAGATCTTGATAGATGGCTTCACTATGTCATTACTACTGTAACAATATTCATAATCATACGTACAGGTGACAAGCTATTTGGCGATAAGAAATAAAAGGGGGCAGTCGGAAAATAGTCCTTATAGAAGATAGTATGGCGCGTATGCGTCATACTATTTTTTTGCTGTTTTCAGTTCTAACCTATGCTAATATGTGTGGTGTCAAGGCGATTGATAGAACTGTAGAGCTCTATGACAGAGACATTGCTTCCAACACAATTGATACAATACGAATCATAGGATAATATAACCTTCGCGTTTTCATGTCTTCTAATCCAACTCATGTTTGTCAGTAGCTATAGGGTTAGTGGTGAACATGCAACGCAATAGAAGATATCATGAGTAAACAAGCGGTCATGAAAGTGGTTCATAGTCTAGAAATATTGCCTCACAAAGAAACTAAGAGGCATCATTTAATCTCATTTTTTACATAGACATTAGAAAAAGTAAAAACCAGATGTGTAGGGGATAAAGTTCTTGCGATATAGTCATGGAGGGGTTATTAGCCGACGAAATTAGGTATATTAAAGTCTAATAGCCACAATCCTAAATGGACTGGCTTTTTAAGCATATGAATTTAATAGAAAAGGTACAATGAATTTTAAAACTATGGTAAGATGGTTTTCATAGAACTCACAATAGCTTGTATCTCGTAGAAATCAATGTTAGAATTTTGATTGGAAAGGTTATATTATGATGGTAAACTAAATTAACAATTTTGTAAAATTACTAACCAGACACTAAGGTAGAAGAAGAGGTACTAATGAGTATATATAGTTTTAAGGTGAATAAGACACCACTTGAAGCACTTGAGTATTTAAAAAGAGGTATGGATGAAGAACTTGTTTATGAAAAAGTCCATGATGTAGCTGGAAATATGAGGTCCATTATTGTCATCTATGAAAAATATTTTATGAGAAACAGCAGTAGGGCATCTTTAGTAGTGGCCATCAATAACTTTAATAAGGTGACTGAGATTGAAACCATATCTTCAGGGTCATCGCAAGGCATGATTTTTAATTTTGATTGGGGCGCAGGTGACGAGTTTGCGCATTCAGTAAAACACTTGTTTGAAGATTCTATAATAGATTAGGAAATTATCCGTAACACTAAAAATTAGATAGAAAACAAGCTTATTACTTTGAAAATATATGGGTTACGGCTCTTGAATAATTGGATAAAAGGATATAGAATGTAGAAGGTAAGAAATATACATAATAGATTAATATTTAGAAGAATAGCTAAGTGCTAATAGAGGTATAAAATGAAGCAAAATGTTGTGGTAATATTTGGAGGACAATCCACGGAGCATGACATATCAAAAAGGTCGGTGTTGACTTTCCTTGGATATATGGATGAAAACAGCTATGAAGTCAAAGTTGTTGGTATAACAAGAGAAGGGAAATGGCTATTGGTAGAAGGTGGCATGGAAGATATTCTATCTGGAGCATGGGAAAAAAGCAATATTTCTGCAACACTTTTACCGGATGCCACACTTAAATCCCTTTTAATCCAAAGAGAAGAGGCTATGGAGTATTTCAAAGTGGATGTTGTGATACCGGTATTACATGGCTTATATGGGGAAGACGGCTCTATACAAGGCCTGCTAAAGCTTGCCAAGATTCCTTTTGTAGGATGTGGTGTATTGGCATCGGCTGTTTCTATGGACAAATTCTATACTAAGTTGGTCGTAGAACCTCTTGGTATACGTCAAGCTAAGTATATAGGTGTGTACGAAGAAAGCTATAATAAAGAAACCATAAAGGAAAAAGTGGAGAACAAATTAGGGTACCCGGTATTTGTTAAGCCATCAAATGCAGGATCATCCATTGGTGTGTCCAAAGCGATAGATAAGGCTACTTTGCATGAAGCGCTTTTGAATGCATTTATACATGATCGAAAAGTTCTTATAGAAGAAAATATACAAGGAAGAGAAGTAGAGTGTGCAGTTATTGGCAATCTGGAGGTTAAGGCCTCCGATGTTGGAGAAATCTTATCCGCAGATGAGTTTTATGACTTTGATTCAAAATACAACAACCCTCAGTCAAAAACGATACTATCTGCAGACATGCCGGAAGCAACCAGACAGCAGATTAGAGAAGCAGCCATAGCTATATTTAAAGCAGTTGATGGCCGAGGACTTTCAAGAGTGGACTTTTTCATTGAGAATCATACCGGTGAAGTGGTCTTTAATGAAATCAATACTTTTCCTGGCTTTACAGATATAAGTATGTATCCCATGCTGATTGAAGCTGAGGGAATTACCAGAAGTGAGTTGATTGACCATTTGATTCAGCTTGCAATAGATGATTGTGTTTAGTGGGTGATCCGATGAATAAGAATGTACTTATAAAAGTCAAAGGTATCCAAGGAAGTTTGGTTGAAGATGATGCCATTGAGATGATCACAACAGGACAGTATTTTGAAAAAAACGGAAAGACATATATTAAATATGAAGACACTGCCCTTGATGAAGACGTCGTTACATCTACAACCATTAAAATTGATACAGCACAGGTTAGTGTGTTAAGATTCGGTGCGACCAATACACAACTTATATTTGAGAAAGACCAAGAGCATTTCACCCCTTATGAAACACCATTTGGTGTTTTTGAGATTTTTCTTAGGACGACAGATATTCAGTTTCATAAGGAAATGGATAAAGTGACTTTAAATGTGGCTTACAATATCGAAGTAAACCATACCGGTTCCATAGCATCCAATTTTCAAGTTGAGGTAACCAATCAAATGTAAATGCTAAAGGCTGTCTCTGAAATTCGAGTCAGCTCATTTTCTTTTACTCCAGTACATCAGTCAAGACATCTTTTTTGTAATAGAATAGTCATTAAAATGGATGGGTAAAATGAAGGCAAATGCCGATATA
>NZ_JARGDP010000034.1 GCF_029210395.1 Petrocella sp. FN5
TAAAAGAGAATAAAGTATGAATGTAAGTCTTTTATAGCGAGAGAAATAAAGAATTACAAGAGGACTAAAAAGAATTGGAGACCATTTTATGAAGACATTTAAAAGTGACAATACAGCCAGTGTACACCCTGAAATAATGGAAGCGATTATAAAAGCCAATGAGGAGCATGCCATTCCATATGGTGACGATCCGATAACAAAAGAAGCGGTAGAAAAGATTAAGGCTTTATTCAGTAGGCCTTGTGAAGTCAGTCTGGTCCTAAATGGCACAGGCGCTAATATCATTGGATTAAGTACATTGCTTAAGTCCTATGAAGCAGTGATTTGTGTAGATACAGCCCATATAAATGTAGATGAATGTGGTGCTTTTGAACGTTATACAGGTGCTAAGTTATTAACGGTTCCTCATATAAACGGTAAATTGGTGCCTGCTGAAATAGATAAGTTCTTATTGGATATGGGAAACGAACATCATAATCAACCGAAAGTTATATCGATAAGTCAGATCACTGAGCTCGGTACACTCTATACAACTGAAGAGATAAAGACCTTAGCCGATTATGCTCATAGTCATGGTTTATTATTACATGTAGATGGTGCTAGGATTGCTAATGGGGCAGTTGCGCTTGGTGTAAGTTTAGATGAGATGATTGGAAAAACAGATGTTGATGTACTATCCTTTGGTGGCGCCAAAAATGGCATGATGTATGGAGAGGCTATTGTATCCTTTGATAGGACAACAAGTGATAGTTTAAAATACGTCAGAAAGCAAGGCATGCAACTTATGTCCAAGATGCGGTATATCAGTGCTCAATACATTGCTTTGTTGGAGGGTGAACTTTATCTTAGGAATGCAAGGAAAGCAAACGATGCAATGAGTAAACTTTATGAAGAGATTAAAGACATAGAAGCCCTTGCATTCATGAACATCCCTTACGGGAATATGATGTTTGTGAAAATGCCTCAGATATGGATTGACAAGCTCCTCACTACTTTCTATTTCTATCAGATGACATGGGAAGAAGATGGAGGCATGATTAGGTTGGTTACGTCTTTTGATACAAGCCTAGAAGAAGTAGAAAATCTAATCAAAGCAATAAAAGAACTTAGTCAGAATAGTTAACCATGATTATAAGAATACGAGTTAGAGTGAATAGAAAGGGGTCAAAACGATGTCAAGTTATGAATGGGTTTATGAAGATAAAAAGATTATATTAGAAAGTGAAAAATGCAGTATGTTCTTGAATGACGAAGATAACCCGATTTCTGGCGTTACAGTGGAAGAAATATTAGAGCTACTTAAAGAAAGTGAGCGCGTTGAATCCTCCATGGCGTATTATGATCAGGGTTGTGAAGTCTGTCATAAGAATAAAAGTGATACGAGTCATTCATATCGATTTCTTGAATTTCATTTTTATTTATTTGCCAAGGAAGGTAAATATGTTATGAGCAGTCTTTCAAAGTCCTATGAAGATAAGACATTACCACGACTCTTAAATGAAGGCACTGTGAATGGTACTTATATTGCAAGTATTAATATTTGTGAAAACTGTGGTGATTACACTATTGACTTAGAATACGGTCTTTTTTAAAAAAAATAGCTATTAAAATGGTAACAGATAGGACACATAGTGTTCATATAGCTATGGTATTCTGGTGTTAGGAAACTGATAAATAGAATGATTTAAGAAGGTGATGAAATGAACATTAGGTCTATGGGCATTCGTGCATATGAAAGTATGTCCTTGTCACCAAAATCGGACAGGACAACACGAAGCAATAAAACTCAGGCTCAACCAGAGGGCAATGGTTCATTAATAGCGAAAGAGAATAAGCCAAACACAGATAACATGAAGGCTTCACAGATACAATCCAATCAGGTATCTGCAAATCGTGCTTTTGAACAGGGTGCAACGTTAAATAAAAGTCGAAGTGAAAGTCTTGAGATTAAGCATAGTAAGGCGACGTCAAGAGTGGGTGAAGATACTCATATTCCCGTATTCAAAAGAAATCAGATGATTTCCCATTATCAAGTTTATGCACAGAATCCTAATGAGGCTTCAGTAGTAAAAAGTATAGGTGCACAGGCAGATATTAGATTATAAAGGTCTTTTGGAAACCCTTCCACAATAAAGATAACTACATACACAAATAAAAACCATGATACATGAATATGTATCATGGTTTTTTCGAAAGTCTATTTAAGGGCTAGACCGGTTACGACAATTTTTTTATCACGAATAAGTTTGCTGATGAAATACAAAACGCTGTCTTCGCTTATTTTTAAGTGATCAGCGATTTTTGAAGGTGTGATGTCGGCATCTTGTGTGATTAACCCTATGATCTCTTTTTCGACCTCAAGAACCCAGTCTTCAAAAATAACTTGGACTTCAGGTGTAGCAAAGCCTGCCATTCTTGCGGTTGTTGTAATGCTTTCTGTCATTTGTTTGCACATGTCCATAGGGTTAAAGCCGCCACCCATCATTTTGGGCATACCTTCCATTTTACCGGCCATATCTTTGAAATCTTTACCATGATCACCACAACATTTGTTAGTATCCATTATAAGTGCCTCCATATATTCTTTGTCTATACGTTGATAGTGTCATTGCCCTTCTGACTTCTGCCAAGGTGGGCAATTAAAAGGAAGTGCGCTTGTGGCTGGGGCCACATCGGGTTGGTATTTCTCGAATTGACGAATGAGAGGAATTAAGTTTTGATCACATACGGCATTATATACAAAAGTGCCATGGCGTTGGGTTAAAACCAAGTTAGCCTCTCGAAGTATTTTTAAGTGAAAAGAGACGAGAGGCTGAGACAATCCTGTTATTTCAATGAGCTTAGAAACAGATAAAGGTTCTGATTCTAGTGCTAATAAAATCATGAGTCGGCTATGATCACTGAGGAGCTTAAAAAGTTGTGACAAGTTATCGATAGTTTCACCACCTTGTAACTTTTTTTATATGTGGTTGAGGTATCAAACCCACATCGTTAAATATTCATTTAAAACCATAAATATAGGATGGTCATATATAGTATAAATGATACTTATACAAATATCAATATATATTTATATAAGTGTTCATTGATGTAATGTTGTTTATGTGATACAATGGTTATAATATATTTAAGAAAGAGGGTGTTGAGCCATGGGACCATTTTTTTGGTGGGGTGGTATGTGGATTTTTCCGATAATAGGTGTTTCAATGATGTTACTCATGATGTATACATTTTTTGGGCCTAAAGGACTTTTTAGAAGATGTTTTGTGGATGATTCACATCATGAAATGGAAGTGAATGAATTACAGCAAATGAATAAACCGGAAGATATTTTGAACAGACGATACGCTAATGGTGAAATTACAAGAGAAGTATTTTTGCAGATGAAGCAGGATTTATATAACAGGTAGTTATGAAATCGTCTAGAAGGATGAATTATTAAAAATTTATTAACAAAAATGATAATAAATTTTTATGGTTAAAGTGTCAAAACTAAGTTTCTCAAAATTATATACAACATACAGATTACCTTGATGTATTCATAGAAATAGATTGTATGTAATCGCTTAATGATGAAGTTTGACACCTTAGCTAATTATTAAATATTTGTTAAATTTTTATTGACTTACTATTAGAATTTCTTTATAATGTTGGTTAATGAGGTGAAATGATTGAACCCTAATCTTTGATGTTTAAAAGAGAGAAAGATTCAATAAAAAAGCATTTGACTTCAAGGAGGCTAACATGTTTGGGACACCAATCAAAAAGCATTTTGTGAAAGTACTGGGAATATGTACTTTGGTAACATTGAGTTTATCAGTAGGTATCCGTGCACAGGCAGCGACACCATCGCCTTGGGCAACTCAGGAAATAGAATCTGCCATTGAGATTAATCTTATAACGGACACGCTTGTACAAGACTTTCAGAAAAAATTAACAAGAGAAGCGTATGTAGAATTGTTGGTAAAAACATATGAAGCATCAACCAACAGCATTATTGATATAGAAGCGGTACGAAACCCATTTGAAGATACAGATAAGGTTTTTATAGTAAAAGCATTTGAAGCAGGTATTGCTACAGGCATCACAGAAAAAACTTTTGTACCTGAAGCGTTAGTGACGCGAGAACAAATGGTTGTTATGATGATGCGCATGATAGAAAAAATCGAAGAAGAAAATCAAGTTAAGATTTTGACACCAACCAAAAGTACATCTGAGTTTAACGACCAGCATGCTATTTCAAGCTGGGCTAAGAAAAGCATCAATTTGGCGGTTGGTAATATGATTATTTCTGGTACAGGTGATGAGAATATCAATCCCGATGGATACAGCACATCAGAGCAAGCCATTATCATGAACTATAGAGTTTTTGAACGTATGATGGACGAGGCTCTTTTAGAAAAAGATTGGCAAGAGCGACTGGACAGTTATGAAGAAGATGATACCATTACCCTAGAAACAGCGGTAGCTAAGATTGCTTTAGCGCCCCCTACACAAATAAGGGCAATTGTAACAGCAAGTATCTTGAACCTAAGATCTGAACCGGATTTAAACAATCCAAACAATATTGTAGGAAAGCTCAGCTCCAATGAGGAAGTGACCATCATTGGTGAAATCGATGCATGGTATCAAGTGAAGTCGGCTGGTCAAATCACCGGATTTGTACATAAAGATTACATACATAAATATGATCCCAATCAACCTGTAGACGGAGTGAGAAATCAGATTGTTGCTTACGCGAAGAATTTTGTAGGCACAAGGTACCGTTATGGTGGCACCAGCTTAACAGGTGGCGTCGATTGCTCAGGTTACACCAGCCAGATATTTTCGAAATTCGGTTATGCACTTGACCGTTCTTCAAGAGGACAAGGTAGAAATGGTGTTGCAGTAGCAAGAAATCAGCTTCTTCCTGGAGATTTGGTTGTTTACGGTTATGGGGGTTCTATCTCTCATGTGGCCATATTTATTGGTAATGGCCAGATTATTCATGCTACATCCTCTTATGGGGTTAGAATTACAGCTTTAGACGGTTACATGCGCGAACCTATTATCGGTTATAGAAAAGTGATATTTTAATTATGTGTGAAAGTTCAGGTACATAGTTTTGACGCCTTAACCATCTCATAATTTGCTGTTGAAAGATATGGAAATAGGAAGTGCCTCAAATAACTTGAGGCACTTCCTATTTATTTTTTTTATACTCTAGAACTAACTCTATTTTTGCAAAGTGTCAAGGAATTCTCCCTTCGTGGAGCATTTGCAAGGTAAACGATGCAAAGCTTCATTGATCTGAAGCCATTGATTTCTATATCAACTGTTGTCATTTTTTTATGATTCAAGATGAGAAATTTAGAAAACTATGTTAAAATGATGAGAAGAAAATAGAGAAAGTATAAGGTGCATCATGAAAACATCAATTAAAGGACATATATTTGCAGTGACCACGATTACCATATGGAGTTCCACATTTATTGTGAGCAAGATTTTACTAAACCAGTTTACCCCATTACAGATTCTGGTGGTGCGTTATTTGCTAGCAATATTATTCCTAACGTTACTATATCCCAAATTCAAAAAGCCGACATCTCTTAAAGAAGAAATTCTTTTTTTGTTCATAGGTGCAGCCCTTGCTTTTTATTTTGTTTTTGAGAACACAGCACTGCAGCATACTTATTCTTCTAATGTAAGCTTAATCGTGGCGACCATACCCCTCTTGACAGGTATACTATCTATGGTTGTTTATAAAACGCATTTTTTTACATTGAAAAGTATTATTGGATTCATATTGGCCTATCTGGGTGTTTTTCTAATCATCATAAATGGTAGCAAGTTTGAAGGGGTTGAGCCAATAGGAGATTTCTTAGCCCTTGGCGCTGCAGCCATGTTTGCTATATATTCAGTTTTAATGGAAAAAACCTCAAAAGATTACCATATGATACAACTCACCAGAAAAGTATTCCTATATGGTTGGATGGTACTCTTGTTTGTTGTAGCAGTTAAAGGACAGCCGGTTACTTTCGAAGTCATTAATTATAGAATAGTTGGCAGCATGCTCTTTCTGGGGGTTGTCGCTTCTTCATTGGCTTTTATTCTGTGGAATAACGCCATTAAGGCAATTGGTCCGGTTAAGACCAACCAGTATATTTATCTTATACCGGTCGTTACAACGATTATGTCGGCATGGGTCCTTAAAGAAAAAATCACTTATATGACTTTAGTCGGAACACTGTTAATTTTAATGGGTTTGTATTTGTCGGAGAAATCTCAAGAATAGAGGAGTTAATATGGGTAAGATAGCAGCATTTTTTGATATTGACGGTACATTGTATCGAGAAGGTATGATTACGGCTATTTTTAAGAAAATGATAAAATCGGATATCATAAGTAGCGAAGTATGGTACAAGGAATTACGGGAAAAATACAATAGATGGGACAAACGCATCGGTAACTATGATGATTACTTGGTTAGAATGGCAGAAATCTATATAGAAGCCATACGAGGACTTCATAGAACACAAGTAGAATTTATTGCGAGCAAGGTCATCGAACAAAATGGAGACCGTGTATATACATATACAAGGGACCGGATTAAATGGCATAAAAACCAAGGTCATCAGATTATTACTATATCCGGTTCTCCTTTTGAGTTGGTTCGTGAAATTAGTGAAAAATTCAAATTCGATCATTATGTTGGATCGGTCTATGAGATGGACGATGAACATTATTATACAGGTGAAGTGCGTCCTATGTGGGATAGTCAGAATAAAAAAGTAGCACTTAAGCACTTGGTATCTGAATATGATATAGATCTTAGTCAATCTTATGCTTATGGTGACACTGCTGGAGATTTTGAGATGCTCAAATCTGTAGGGCATCCTGTTGCCATGAATCCGACAAAAGAATTATTACAAAAGATTGACAAAGATTTGACTGTAATAGAGAAGATAAAAATTGTAGTTGAGCGGAAAGATATGATATATCATTTAACGCCGGACTGTATTCATAGAGGTGAAAACAAAACTTAAGTTTTTAGTAAAGCAAGAGTATACGGAGGTTCCAAGTGGAAACTTATAGCAAAACAAAGACAATAGAATCATTTTTGAAAAAGTATTACGGGTATACCGATTTCAAGGAAGGACAAAAATTAGCCATAGAATGTATTATGAACAGAAAAGATGCCTTGATTTTGATGCCGACAGGTGGGGGGAAATCAATTTGCTACCAGATTCCGGCGTTGATTTTTTCAGGTGTAACCTTAGTGATATCACCACTCATATCTTTGATGAAGGATCAGGTGGATACTCTAGAAGACATGGGGATAGAAGCAACTTATATCAACAGTACCCTTGATGATGGGGAGATGGTAGATAGACTTGAAGGTATAAAGGCACAGCGTTACAAAATGATCTATATTGCTCCGGAGCGCATGGAAAGCCGTCTGATAAGAGATATCATCCGTAATAATACAATTGAATTTATTGCTATTGATGAGGCCCATTGTGTTTCTCAGTGGGGTCATGATTTTAGGCCAAGTTATAGAAATATTGCGAATATATTGAACAAACTGCCCTATAGACCGGTGATTGCTGCATTAACAGCTACGGCGACAGAACTGGTACGTGATGATATCATGGACCAGTTGTCTTTATACAAACCTGAGATTTTTGTTACCAGTTTTGATCGGAAAAATCTACACTTTTCTGTTTTGAAGGGCGTAAATAAAAAACGCTATATTGGCCAGTATGTCAAGAAAAACAGTGAAAGTTCAGGCATTATCTATTGTGGCACAAGGAAAGAAACCGAAATGCTCTACCATACCCTTGACCGTATGCATATAGCGGTTGGTATGTATCATGGTGGTATGAGTAAGGATGAACGTCGGATGCATCAAGAGCGTTTCATATATGATGATTATAAAGTTATGGTAGCCACAAATGCCTTTGGTATGGGTATTGATAAATCCAACGTCCGATATGTGATTCACCATAATATGCCGGAAAACATTGAATCCTATTATCAGGAAGCCGGACGTGCCGGCCGGGACGGAGAAAAATCAGCATGTATATTATTATACGGACCAGGTGACCAGAAGCTTAGAAGATTTTTGATCGAAGAGACACCGGATATAACGCCGGACAGAAAGAAATATCGATTTGGGCAACTACAGAAAATGGTTAACTATTGTCATATTAACACCTGTTTAAGGGTGCAGTTACTTGAACACTTTGGAGAAGAAGCAAATGAAGATATGTGTGAAGGTTGTGGTAACTGTGATGGAAAAGCTCACCGCGTAGAGATCACAACAGAAGCCCAAAAAATCATATCATGTATAATCAGAATGAAAGAGAGATATGGCGTGTCCATTGTTGCAGAAGTTCTTAAAGGTTCAAAGTCCAAGAAAGTGTTAGGAACACCACTTGAGTCACTCTCAACTTATGGCATTTTGAGAAGCTATACCTTAATACAAATCAAAGAAATGATTCATCTATTAATAGCTGAGGGTTATTTACACATGACTCAAGATGGTTATCCGGTTATAAAAGTAGCCAAAGAAGCAGAATCGATCTTGTACGGTAGTAAAAAAGTATATTCTAACCGCATAGAGATTGTAGCTATTGAGTCATCGGATCAACTCTTTGACCGATTGAAAGCTCTTAGAAAAATAATTGCAGTTAAAACGAAATTACCACCCTATACTATTTTTCACGATAAGACATTGAAAGCAATGGCCAGTCAAAAGCCTAAAGACAAGGTGAGTTTAATGGCGATAAGCGGTGTTGGTGAAAGTAAGATAAGAAAATACGGTGACCAATTCTTGAAAGTAATAGAGGATTACATAGACAACAACGGTTGAACATTATGAACATTATTCAAATTTAATAAAAAAATAGATATTTTGTATTGACTATTTATGAGTATAGTGTATTATATTAAATGTAAGAATGAGTTACCTCTTACGTATTAAATACTCTCCCCCTCATCCTTTACAAGCACCTTTTTAGGTGCTTATTTTTTTGTGAAAAATCAATAGAACCCCATATTGTATCAAAAGAAGTCCCATATTCAAAGGGATTGCGCCGATTTCTTGTCTTTCAAAAGTTTGCATTTTTGTATCATATATGGGATAATTATCCGAATCAATATTTTGAATGAGGTGAACAAGATGAAAGGTCGAAAAAATTTCAAAAGATGGATAGGTATTATTCTTACAATCTGTTTATTTATACTTGTCTTTTGGAATCAACCGATTTATAGATATTACAAAATAGACGGTAAACAAGAGATATTTGATCTAAAAGTTATTTTAATATCCGATTTGCATAGTAGCACTTATGGAACAGGACAGAGAAGATTAATGAATATGATAACAGAAGAAGCGCCGGACATGATTTGGATAACTGGAGATCTGATGGATGAATATAGATCTATTCAAGGTGCAGTTGAATTTCTTGAGGGTATAAAAGATGAATGCCCAATTTACTATGTTTCCGGTAATCATGAATATTGGCATGATGATCCCGAGTTGGTATTTGAAACGATTAAAGCCTATGGTGTGATGATTTTAGAAAATGAATCCGTAACCCTTAATATACGGGATAATGAAATCACAATAACAGGTGTAATCGATCCGGATGCTACTTTAGCGTATAGTGGTAAAGAGGCTTTAATTAGATCATTAAGTCAGGTTGAAGATATGGACAGTCAAACCGGCTATAGGGTACTGCTTAGCCATCGTCCGGAGCACATAGAAGTATATGAAAGCTACGGCTTTGATCTTGTTGTAAGTGGTCATACCCATGGTGGTCAAGTTAGAATACCTTTTTTGATAAATGGTTTATATGCTCCGAACCAAGGCTTCATGCCTAAATATGCAGGTGGCTATTATGCCTATACAAAAGATACGGATTTAATCGTAAGTCGAGGTCTTTCATTTAACCCTAGATTGCCAAGGGTCTTTAATCCACCGGAAGTTGTTGTCATTGAATGGTATGATTAGGGTGTCAAAACTATATTGTATGTGAATTTAGTGAAACTTAGTTTTGACCCTTTAAACATGGTATTAACAAGTCAAGTTTGATTTTTCTTTCGTATAGTGATAGAATAGATTCAGATACGTACGTTAACACACTGATGAATGAAAAGACTTGTTTTTATATGGCTATAATTATGAATGGAAGGATGATATTGTGGATAGAATAAAAAAATGGAGTGAGATGGCAATAGCCTGTAATTTAGTAGAAAGAGAGCTCTATACAAGATTTGAAGTTAAAAGAGGGCTTAGAGATATTAGTGGTAAAGGTGTTTTAGCCGGCTTAACAAGAATCGGTGAAGTTCACTCATATATTATTGACGAAGGCGAAACGGTACCGGTTCCTGGAAGATTGATTTATAGAGGGATTGATATTGAGGATTTGGTAGATGGCTTTTTAAGAGATAGACGGCACGGTTATGAAGAAACTGTATATTTGCTTCTGTTTGGTGAGCTTCCAAATGTAGATGAGCTTCGAGTCTTTAAAGAACAATTACTTGAATACCGCATATTACCAAGTTTTTTTGTAAATGATATGATTATGAAATCACCGAGTAAAGACATCATGAATGTGCTTGCAAGATCTGTTTTGAGTCTTTATAGCTATGATGAGGATCCGGACAATATTTCGGTAGACAATATATTAAAACAAAGCATGCAACTTATATCTCAGTTGCCATTATTAGCTGTGTACGGCTATCAGGCCTATGCACATTATCATGGTAACACAAGTTTATTTATACATAGTCCTCATAAGGATTTGGGTATCGCTGAAAATATTTTATACATGTTAAGACCAGATAATAAATTCACCCCTCTTGAAGCGGAACTGTTAGATTTGTCATTGGTTTTACACGCTGAGCATGGTGGTGGTAACAATTCCACTTTTACAACACATGTCGTGAGTTCTTCCGGGACAGACACCTATTCGGCGATTTCAGCAGCCATAGGTTCACTAAAAGGGCCAAGGCATGGTGGTGCTAACATTAAGGTTACAGCTATGTTTGAGGACATTAAGAAGAATGTTAAAGACTGGAAAGATGAAGGACAAGTGATAGACTATCTTGAAAAGTTGGTAAATAAAGAAGCTTTTGACAAAACAGGATTGGTTTATGGTATAGGTCATGCGGTTTATTCTGTGTCAGACCCAAGAGCGGTTATATTTAAGAATTATGTTCAAACGCTGGCCCAAGAGAAGGGTCTTGAAGCAGAATTTGAGCTGTTTGACATAGTGGAAAGACTGGCCCCTTCTATTATCGAGAAGCATAGAAAGATGTATAAAGGTGTGTCAATTAATGTAGATTTTTACTCCGGTTTTGTTTATAGGATGCTTGGCATACCAGAAGAATTATATACACCCTTGTTTGCAGTATCCAGGGTGTCCGGTTGGTGTGCCCATCGAATTGAAGAAATTGTAAATAAGGGGAAAATCATACGACCAGCATATAAAAGTGTGGCGCCTAAGGTGACATATGTTCCTCTAGGTCAACGAAAATAGAGTTATACAAATGATGGTGCTTTGGTATCATCATTTTTTTTGACGAAAAATACCCATAAAAGATGAGTTGTCTAAATAGGTTAACAGGATGTAAAAATAAAAATTTAAGACAATAAAGTTAAGATTGTGGTATAATAGTATTGGAACATAATTTTATTTAAGTGACATTTTGATGAAAGCATGCGCATAAAAACAGAGTTGTTTTTATATCATGTTTTTTTATATATTAGAGAGTAACATTAACTAAATTATGGAGGATGGAATGGAGGTGAAACAATGATTAATGTACATCATAGAGCGATATTGTGTGTGGGAAAATCTATAAATCAGCTTTTAAGTTTGGAGAAACTATTGAGTCTGAATTTTGGACAGGAGTACGTTATTGAAATGGCTGAGAACTCTAGCGAAGCTATGGATATTATAGGGACACTCTTTGACATTAATATAGAGACAAGTGTGCTCATCACAGATTACATGGTGGGTGATATGAATGGTCTTGAATTGATACATACAGTTAAGCGAAAGCACCAAGGTATTAAGATGATTCTAATGGCAAATAAAATGGACATCGACTTTGCTCAAAGAATCATCAACCATAGCGATGTTTATAATATTATAAAGAAACCCTGGGATGATGACAGTCTTGTTCAATTGGTAAAAGATGCATGTCATCAATACGATACGGACATGGAATTAAGTGGCCTTATGAGCCGATTAAGAGTGTCTGAGCAGCAAAAAAGTCTGATTTTGGAAAGTATTTCTGAATCAATCATCTATGTTAACTTAGATTATGAAATACAATGGAAAAACAGTATTGCAGATCGGGATCTGCTTATATGGAAGGCATCCGGTCTTTGCTATAAGGAGATATACGGACTTAAAGAAAACTGTCCGGATTGCCCCATGGACCAAGTGTTGACAACAAAAAAACCTTATAAATTTGAAAGAAAATTCGAGGATGACACTTATAAACTCATACGCTATTTTCCAGTATTTGATCAAGTGGGTCAACCGATTGGTATGGTTTTGACACTACTGGATATTACGGAGCAAAAAAGAGCGGAGGGTATGAGTGCCTCATTGCTTGAGATGTCAAAACATATTAATGTATCAGAATCTGTTATAGAGATGTATAAAAAGGCGCATATGTACCTAAAAAGGTATTTTGAGCTTAGACTGATGTGTATTGCCGGTGAGGACTTTGATGCCTCTTATATTGAGTTTTATGGTGAAGGCGAAAAAAGCTTTGACCAGAAACAAATTGAAACACTTTTAAAATCTTTGAGAAACATCATAAAAAAGAATCTTAATGAAGATTACATTATTATGAATAACAATATGGGCACAGTAGTGGCATATCCTATGAATGACAAAATAATGCTTGTTGTGATTAAACAATGGATTGAAACCAATGAAGTTGCCCTAAAATACATTAATACGATAGCGGAACAAGTCAAAAGTGGGATTACTAAAATTAATAACACCAAAAAAATCACATATCAAGCCAAACATGATTCCAATACAGGTTTGTATAATAGAGAATATTTCATCGAACAGCTTAAAGCTAGATTAAACAACCAAAGAGAGATTATGAATCCGCAAAATCGTTCGATTGCTTTAATTGACTTAAACTATTTCAAGGAAGTCAATGACAATTATAGCCATGTCGTTGGGGATGATGTTTTAAGAGAAATTGGACACAGACTACAAAACTCAGTTAGAGACGGAGATGTTGTCGCTAGAATGGGTGGAGATGAGTTTGCTATACTTTTCCTTAACCACGACCGCAGAGAAATCGTGAAATTGATAAAGCGCCTTCAAAAAGAAATTGCCATGCCTATTAAGGTGGATGACTTAAGTATAAGTGTGAGCTCAAGCATCGGAATTGTGGACAATATATCCAAATATAATGACTATAATATACTACTTAAAGAAGCAGACCAAGCGATGTATGAAGCAAAAAAAGATAAGAGTGGTAGTGGGCGGTACATCTTCTATGAAAAATCTATTCAGAAGAAGGTTGAACGTCATAATAGTATTGAGTTATCTCTTAGAACGGCGGATTTTGATGATGAAATGGGTCTTCTATATCAACCGATTATAGACCTTAAGACCATGAGAATTATTGGATTTGAAGGTTTTTTGAGATGGCGTTCTTTAAACGGTTTTAATTATTCACCCAAAGAGTTCATACCCATCGCAGACGAAAGTGACGAGATCTTAGAGATTGGACATATGGTTATGAAGCTGGCATTAAAAGCTGTCAAACGTATAAAAGAGGAAACCGGACAAGGTTGCTTTATCTCTGTAAATCTAACAACCAAGGAATTGATGAATGAAAAACATATTGATGGTCTTAAGAAATCGATTGTTGAAAACGGCATCCATTCCAATGAAATACAAATTGATATAACGGACCGTTTCAAAAATAATCAAATCGGCCTAATTTCAAAAAATATTAATGAACTTAAAGACTTTGGTGTTCATGTTAACTTAGATGACTTTGGAACGGGTTATGCGTCTCTGGTCATATTGAATAAAATGGATATAAATGAAATTAAGATTGATGCATCATATATACGTAAAATTAGATTTGAACCAGATGCATATAAAATGGTCAAAACCATGATTAACTTAGCAAAAAGTATGGAAATATCCGTAACGGCCGAAGGTGTGGAGAAGAAAGAAGAACTAGATTTACTATGTGAGCTGGGTTGTGATTACGCTCAGGGCTATTACTTCTCAAAACCGGTAACCTTAGATGAAGCCATCGAACTTAGAAGAGAATCCGTAAGCCTATATGGCATAAGAAGTTAAGGCCAATAAGAATCCCCATGGATCTAAGAATTGTACCCATTAGTTGGATAAATAACCAGCTTTAAGAGTGCAGTTCATAGGTTATCCTGGGGATTCCTAATATTATATAAGCTTATCAAGATGATACTTAGATAAGACGCCTTTATGAATAACAATCGTCATAAGCCAATAAGCAGGTGCAACTAAAAAAAAGAGTGTGAGCACAGAAAAAGCAGTGGTAAAGACAAGGGCAATTATAGTGATGACACATATCAAAGAAGCTAAGAGATGTTTGTTGGCCAGTAAAAAACCATATTTCATAAGAAGTTTTAAGGTCATCTGGGTCTCGCCAAGTAAAGCATATGAATAAGTCATGGTAATTATAATTTCAAAAAGTAAGAACAAATAGATGGGTAGGAGAATGATGATGTCGATATAACCGCTCCACACACTCCATATATTGAGCAAGGCCAGACCATATAATAAAAATGTCATCAAAGTCAATCCGAGGCTTCGGATTATTTTCTTTTGAAATACTGAAAAATAAGTCTTCAGGGTGTAGCCTTCTTCTAGAATGACAACATGATAGATGCCGTGAAAGAGTCCGGCGCTCGCAAGTGGAAAAAGAAATCCAAAAGAGAGGACACTCGTAAAGAGCCATAAAAGATTAAGTAAAACCATATCAAAAACCATCGTACCATATTTGTGAAAGGGGCTATCTAAGGAAAAAAAGTTCATAGACGATCTCCTTTTTTCTCGTGAATACAGTTATAAGTTACTCTCAATCATTATAACAGCATTGCCCAATGATTGTAAGGAAAAATAATCAAACGCTTAAGAAAAAATGTGATAGAATAAAGCGTAGTGATACTATAGAAATAGTTTTGAAGAATATTAACTGAGGACGAATATGAAAGAATACCATAGAGACAATATGATTCTCATTGCAAGACAACATTATGATAAAGGTGAACTTCTTAAAGCGAAGAGCTTATACGAAAAAGCATTAAGCGCAGGCATTAGAGATACAGAATGGATGTTGGAGTTAGCACTTCTTTACGATGAACTAGAGGCCTACGATCAGGCTATGGATATATATGAAAAAGTCATTGCTCTTGATCCACAAGAAGCAGTAGCATATTATGGTATTGCCATACTATATGACCACTTAGATGATTTTGATAAGGCAATCCCTTATTATGAAAAAGCCATATCTTATGACCCGACTTTTTTAAGAGCGCATTTTTTCTTGGCTTACGCATATGACCAAATCGGAAAAAGTGAACTGGCCATTCGCCATTACCAGAAAGCACTGGAAATTGACGATAATGATTTTTGGAGTCTAGTTAATCTCAGTGCCCTTTATGAAGAAGAAGGTGAGTATGTGTTGTCGGAAGAACTCATTAATAAGGCAGCATTGATAGAACCGGATCATTACATGGTACTCTTTAATCAAGGCGTTTTGGCCATGCGTAGACAGCAGAATAAGGTAGCTATGGACTGTTTTAACAAGGCCATTGTTGAAGAACCTTCATACGGATATGCCTATTTAAATAAAGGGGTTATTTTAAGGGATATGGGCATGTTGGAGGAAGCGATTAAAGTCTTTAGCCTAGGTATGAAGCATTGTGAAGATGGTGTCTACTTGGCTTATAATAGAGCTTGTTGCTATTTAAAACAAAATAATATAACAGCTTGTGAAAATGAGCTGTTAAAAATACTCTCGGAATATCCGGAGATGTCAACTTACATATCAGAGGATAAGGAATTAGAGCATCTGATAACAAAATCACCCCGAATCAAGACGGTACTGAAACAGAACGAACAGTTATAGATTTTCTTCTAACCAGGCTTTAGCAGGATAGGCCAAATATAAAGAACCGGTAATGAGAAGAATACTATCCTGATTCAATAGACTTAGACCTTTTTCAATGGCTTTTTCAAAAGGATCAATCCATTCTAGGTTTGAGTTTTGGGGTAAATCCAAGTCATCTAAGGTCATAGCACGCGGACTAAGTGGTGAAGTCATAATTACTTTCTGGCTAAAAGCGTCGACTAGGTTCAACATGGCCTTATAGTTTTTATCTTTAAGTATGCCAATTACAGTAATTATAGTTTTGTGTTTGCAATAAGTTTCTAAGATTTCTTTTACAGCCAATAGACCATGAGGATTATGACCACCGTCTAATAAGATCATGGGGCGATAGGAAATCCATTCATTACGACAAGTCCAATGGGTATTAGCAATACCGGATTTTACCGCTGCATCTGGTATGGACCATTTTTTTTTGAGTTCATGGATGGCCAGTAGAGCTGTTGCAATATTAATTTCCTGATGTTTGCCAATCATAGTGGTTGATAGACCCTTATATGCAAAAAAAGGCGTTTGGATATTAAACAACTTTTTCTTGAAACTGTTAAAAAGCAGAGACACTTGTATGAGACTTTCATCTAGCAGGTATAGATAGGTATCCACTTCCTTAACTTTTTTGGTAACTTCTATTACAACTTCTATCGGATTAGGCGCCATGATAACGGGGGCATCAGCTTTGATGATCCCAGCTTTATGGGCAGCAATAGCCTCAAGGGAAGAACCAAGATAGGCTTCATGATCATAAGAAATTGGGGTAATGATGGTCATCAATGGTTTATCAAAGACATTGGTAGCGTCATACGTACCACCCATGCCGACTTCAATTATGATGAAATCATGTTTTTTATGACTAAAATGAACAAGAGCAATAGCAACAAGACATTCGAATAGGGTAGGATGGTTAAGGTGATCGTCTACCATACAGTTACAGGCTTGAAGCACCATATCCGTACTTTTGGCAAAATCAGACTCTGAGATGACACCTTCATAATCCTCAATGAGTTCTTTGTAATCCAGTATATGGGGTGATAGAAAAGTACCAACCTTATAATCAGCATGGGTTAAAATGTTTTGAAGATACTTTGCTGTAGAACCTTTGCCATTCGTCCCGGCAATATGAATGACAGGTAAAGTGTTTTGAGGTGAATCTAAATAAGTCATAAGATGAAGACTGTTATTATGATCAGGACGATATTGGGCAACTTCTATATTTTTCAGGGCATTTAAACTATCTTGATAGGTCATGACATTCTCCTTTTGAAATAGTAGCGTCATAGCTTTGACGCCTTAACCATTTTATCATATACAAAAAAAAGCTAAAACACAATATCTACATTGATTTCCCCTAATTGACTTGGTATAATTTAACTGGAATGTATCGACGTAGATTTGAGAGATATGGGGTTGGAAATTTACGAGGTAAAAACAATGTCAAATGGTTTTAATCATTTTGAACTGGATTATAACAAGAAAACGATTCTGATTGTAGATGATGAAGTGGTAATCCTAAATCTATTAAAAGATATTCTAGATATGCTAGGCTACAATGTAGTCTTATGTATATCTCCTGAAGAGGCTTTAGAAGTTTTTAGCCATTACCGAAAAAGTATTGACCTCATCATTATGGACATGATGATGCCAAGGATGAATGGCTTACAGCTGTATCGTAAAATATGTCAAGTGGATAGCAATAATAAGGTCATCTTGCTATCAGGGTATAGTATGGTGCAAGTAACAGCACAGCTTCTAGATGAAGGTGTGGTTGGGTTTATGCAAAAACCTGTAACTATTAAAAAATTGGAAGAAGCCATTCAGAAAGCTTTAAGCTAAGTAGATGGTTATTGGAGGTAAATAAATGAAAAACGTATTAGATTTAATTATTATCGGTGCCGGACCGGCTGGAATTGCAGCAGCGATTTATGCCAGTCGAGCAAAACTGTCTTTTGTAATTTTAGAAAAAGCTTTTACAGGTGGTCAGATTGTTAACACATATGAAATAGAGAATTATCCGGGCATCAAAGCGACTTCGGGTTTTGAGCTTAGCAATATGTTCAGGGAGCATGCTGAAACATTAGAGGTTGAGTTCTTAAGTGAAGAAGTTTCAGAAGTGATTACAGAGGGTCCTATAAAAAAAGTCATAACCAATGACGGCAGTTATGAGGCAAGAACCATTATTATGGCCACAGGTGCATCTTGGAAAAAGCTTGGTGCCAAAGGTGAAGACAAATTTTCAGGTATGGGTGTTTCTTATTGTGCGACTTGTGATGGCGCCTTTTATAGAGACAAAGTGACAGCAGTCGTGGGTGGAGGCGATGTGGCGGTTGAGGATGCCATATATTTATCCAGACTATGTAAAAAGGTCTATTTAATTCACAGAAGAGACGAGCTTAGAGCTGTTAAGGTATTACAAGAACATCTCTTCAAAATAGAGAACATCGAAATCATATGGGATAGTGAAGTCGATGAAATCATCGGTGAGGAAACGGTAGAAAAAATTCATGTCAGTAACAGGTTAACCGATGAAAAACAGTTAATTGAAGTCAGTGGTGTCTTTATCGCCGTTGGAAGTGATCCTAATTCAGGACTAGTAATAAATCAGGTTGAAACAGACCAAAAAGGTTGGATTAAGACCAATGAAGATTGTGCAACAAGTGTACCGGGCGTATTTGCTGCTGGCGATTTAAGAGTTAAAAGTTTACGCCAGGTTATAACCGCAGCATCAGATGGGGCAATATCCGTTTATGCAGCTGAGCGTTACTTAGTAACGAACGGCTAAGTGTCCTAAATGACAAGGTAAGATACTTAATAAATCACCTAGATTTGCCGATAAATAAGTATTGAGAGGTGATTTTTGTGAAGAAAAAAGTACTGATTCATGTTTATACCATACAGGTAAAAAACGATATATTAAGTATCTTAGTCAATAATGGCCATGATTTTTTAGAGGTTTTTAATAAAAGTGAATTAAACTTCAAATATAACTTAATCAAGGATCAGATTGACCTTTATATTCAAGAGTTAGATGAAAATAATTATGAAGAATCTTTAGACCAGATTCGTCGTATCGACATGGAAAAAGTGCGTACCATTGTTTTGATCCACAAGTATTCCAAACATGTCATAGATGATGCCTTGGCACTTAAGGTTAAAGACATCATTGTTTTACCGATGGAGCGAACCCATTTATCCAAAAAGATTCTATCTTTCTTTGACACACAGAAGTCTTCACCTCTCATGCCATCGAATCAAGACAAAGTTCAGATTCAAAACTATATGGAAATAGATATAGACAAGATCAGGGATGAAATCAATAGAGCCATGCGTGGCAAATACCCTCTCTCTTTTGTATTAGTACAATACCATAGTTTAGATCAACCACAGTGGGTTCTTTTTAAAAGTACCTTAAACCAATTGCTTAGGACCACGGATATCGTGATGTATTTTGAAGCTAATAATATTTTGCTAATATGCCCATTTACACCCAAAAACTTTCTTGTAGAAGTTGAGAATAAAGTTAGGAAAGCCTATGACCAAATTAAAAAAGAAGTTTCATCAAGAAGTGCACTGTTTTTATACGGCGTAACATTTCCGGAGGATGGCAATGTGTGGGAAGCCTTATACAATGAAATGAAAGATGGTATTCACGATAGCAAAGTTATTAGTAAGTTTGAAGGCACTTTAAAGCAAATCAACCCAAATACGATTCGGACACAGCTTAAAAAAGATTATGAACAATAGGAAGAGAGCGTATTTACTATGAGCCAGATATTTCCGGACAATCAACATATGTATGACGAAATGGTTGGACTGTTTGAGGAAGAGAAGTTTAGAAGTGCCATTAAGGTGGGTAAAGAACTTCTCGAAAGATCAAGAGACATGAAGGATAAAGCTAGTGAAAGAAAAGCTCTTGAAGTTTTATCTTACGCATCCTATTTTGTGGTTGATTATATCAATGCGATGAACTATATCATTGAGTTTTCTAAAGTTGTTGAAGAAGAGGGCAATATCAGCGAATTGATTAAATCTTACAATGTTTTTGTTAGCCTTTATTCAAGGCAAGGGGATTATGAGGAAGCACTGAGTTACCTGAAAAAGGTAGAAGTTCTAGCCAAAGACCATCAACTCAAATTAGAAATCGTGAAAAATGAGAATAATTACGGATTTTTCTATAACACAATGAAAGCTTTTGAACTTGCGATTCCCCATCTTGAACGGGCAGTGGAAAAGGCGACCACTTATAAGTTTTATGATTTGCTAACGATTATACAAGGTAATCTAGCCCTAAGTTATCTTCGAACCAACCAGATTGAAAAATCAAAGATGCATTTAGATCAGGTTTTTTTAGCGCTAAAACCGGGAAGCAGTCGTTTTTCAAGAGCTGAAGCCTATATGTATAGAGGTGAAATTTATGCTATAGAAGGTGACTATATTGAGGGAATCAATCAAGTCAAAGCATCAAAGGTCATTTCTTTAAAGCATGGCTATATTGCAGAGCTAGCAGAAGCGACACGTATTTTATCGGAGATTTATGTCAAGACCGGAGATTATGAAAAGGCCTATTATGAACTAAAAGACTATATTGAATACTCTAACATTTTATCAGAAGATGCAAAACAGGGTGCTGTAGCCAAGCTAAAAGCTCAGTATGATATGAATAAAAAAAATACAGAGACAAACTTGCTTAAAGAGCAGTACGCAATCTTAGAAGAACAGAACCGAAAAATTCAAGATCAGTCGAACGAGCTAGAACGTTTGAATGAAGTGTTAGCAAGACAAAATGATGACCTCCATCAATCCGCTATTGAGGATTATCTGACAGGCGTTTACAATAGAAAATATTTCACCCTGAAACTAAAAGAAGAGTTTAGTATTGCCAAAGAGAATAATCGAAATTTGGCATCGATTATCATCGATATCGATCACTTTAAAAATATTAATGATACATATGGTCATCTTGTAGGTGACGAAATCATCAAACACATCAGTGGGATATGCGAAGAATCTTTGGACTCTGATTCCATCATTGGCCGTTTTGGCGGGGATGAGTTTATGGTTCTCATGATAGATGCAGATATAAATGATGCAGAAGAAAAAGCCAATGAGTTCATTCGCAGTGTAGCTTATGAACCCTTGGTTATTGATAAAAAGCCGATACCGGTTACTTTAAGTATTGGCGTTGCAGACAATAGGTATCTCTTTCCAAGAACATCAGATGAAATGATACATATAGCAGATAAAGGGTTATATCTAGCCAAAGACCAAGGTCGTAATAGGTGTTGTCGATATATACCGGATAAAGAGGAGAAGTGAAATGGAAGAGAGAAGAAAAAACAAACGTTTACCGATTAGACTAGAATTAGCCATCAACGAATTATTTAGACAAGATCATGAAATCATACCAATGGTCAATAAAGAAATACATGTCGTGAACATATCTAAGACAGGCATAGGATTTGAATGTGAATCTGAACTGCCTTTAGGTTATTATTTTGATGCCAGAATTGATTTTGACAGTCAGAATTATTTTTATTGTGTCGTCAAGATTGTGCGAAAGGTCGATTATGATGGAAGCAACCTATATGGTTGTGAGTTTGTTGGTCTTGCAGAATTTTTATCCAAGAAAGTGGATGAGTATCAAGCCACAGTTGAAGAGCATTTAGAGTAACCAACAAAAATGATGAAGTTAGGAAGTGCCGAAATGGATGTAACCATAAAGCATGTAGCAAAAAAAGCAGGGGTATCACCATCCACAGTTTCAAGAGTAATAGCAGATAGTCCCAAAATCAGTGCGGCTACTAAGAAGCGTGTTTTTGAAACGATGAAAGAGATGAACTATCAACCGAATATTATTGCAAGAAGCTTAGCCAATAGAGTAACCTACACACTTGGTCTCATTTTACCAAGCAAGGATGAAGAAGTTTTTGAGAATCCATTTTTTATGCAAGTGATGCGCGGCCTTAGTGTCTATGCCAAGCAAAAAGGCTATTATATTATGTACAATTATTGTAGAAGTGAAGAAGAAGAAGTAGAAACCATCAAACATTACATGGACAGCAAATGGGTAGATGGTATTATTCTGACTTCAACAAGAATCAAAGATAAAAGTGTGGAACTACTCATGAAGAGAAACCAGCCTTTTGTTGTTATTGGAAGACCGGAAGCACAAAGGGATAAGGTATTATGGGTTGATAATGATAATGTAATGGCCATGGAGAACATTGTAAACCGTTTAATTAAGCAGGGCCATAGAAAGATTGCCTATATCGGTGGTGAGCAACAGTTTACAGTATACCGGCATCGCCTTAGAGGTTACCGCCAAGCACTTGAGCAAAATGGTATAGAATGGGATGATAGACTCGTAATTGAAAGTGAGCCAACAGAACAAAAGGCTTATGAAGTTATGAAGCAGATGCTTAAAGTCATAAGTCCTGATGCCATAGTGGGAACGGATGATATGGTTGCTTATGGTGCATACAAGGCTACACTTGAAGCCGGTGTTCTTGGCATTGCCTTTGCCGGGTTTAACAATACCCCTTTATCCGTATTTAATAGTCCAACCATATCAACAGTGGATATCAATGCTGAGAAACTAGGCCATTATGCAGCTCTAGTGCTTATCAATCAATTAGAAAAAAACACATCTATGGAAAGAAACATCATAGTTGAAGCAAATTACATAGAAAGAGAATCAACGTTGGCCTATGTTAGAGACTAAAAAGTAAATCATAGACATAAGGCGGTCATACTTTAATGTTATGGTTAAAGGGTCAAAACTAAGTTCAACTATATAGTTTTGAGGCCTTAACCATGTTATAATTATGTTTATAGAGAAGGAGTGATTGTTTTGGAGAAAAAGACAGAAGAGGAACTAAAAAAAATAATAGAAGAGAAAAAGAATCGAGGTCATCAAGATAGCCATTTGCGACCTGAGAAGAAGTCGGGTAAGGAACATGAAGCCTTTGATTCAAAAAAACACGGTGGACCAATTGCCAAATAGAAAAAACAGGCTATTTCGTCAAGGTATGAAGACTTTGAGGAAATAGCCTTTCTTTTGTTTTGAGCTATGCAGATTTTTTCTCCATAGGCAAAGATGTTTTCATAAGGTATAATGAGGGAATGGGATAAAAAGGATTTACTGATGGAAGATCTATGCGTATTGGAGGTAATTGAAATGGCTTTAATAAAGAAAAAGACCGGTGATAAGGACATGGATAAAGAATATGAAGGTCGTTGCAAGATGAAGGTTTATGATACAATTTCGGATTGGAAGCAACATATTCAATCAGATAGGCCCATTAATCCTATGACCCATATAGAGGATCTATATTTAAGGTGTGATTTTAGCCAGGATTATATAAGGTCCATTATGAAAGTTAACTTTCGAATTTGCAATCTATTAGATGAAATGATTCCGGTGAAAATAAAATTGTTTCTTCATGAAGATGTAGATCAAGAGCCAATAGGTGCTATGGATACAAGGATGGTTGCCCAAGGTAGAACGACAACCAAAGGTTATTTTGAAGTGCCAATAAGTACCATCAAATTGTGGTCTGATCAAGAACCCTACTTATATGAGGTCCTTGTAATCATGACGGATCACTTTGATAAGATACTTCAAATTGTAGGCTTCCAATACGGTTTTAGAGAAATAAAAACCAGCGGCGCACAAATGTTAATGAATAATAAGCCCTTGCTGTTAAAAGGCATCAACTATCATAAGGACTTGAAAAAGGCCAGTCATCCAGAGACATATAATAAAGACCTTATGCTTCTAAAACAATATAATATGAACGCCCTTATAGTTGACAGTGACAATGTAGACGATGTTTTTTATGAGTGTTGTAACCAATTGGGTTTTTATGTTGTGACTGAAATCAATAGTATTAATAAAAATATAGAGGATATCATCACAAAAGTGGTTTCTGTTATAGGTAATGCGAGGAATCATCCCTGCAGTATTATGTGGTCATTAAAAACCACGCTTAATAAAAATGAAAATCTAGCGGTTAAAAAAGTCATCATGTCATTAGACGATCGACGCTCTTGTATGATTCAAGGTGACGAGGCGTTTTACATTAGTGATGTATTTGTAATGGAGATGCTACATGAAAAAACAATAGAAAGAATTGGAAAAGGTCTTGATATTCGAGGCGATATGCTCCTGTTAAAAGACCGTCGTTTTTCGAAAGGGATGGATGAATATACAGCAATGGCCTATAAGAAAAAACCTGCAGTGCTATGTACAAATAGGCAAACGGACAATGAAGAACTTATTAACTTAAGGCCGGTGATGGAGAGCATGCATGTTCATACTAGATGGCATGGTGGCTTTATAGGTGGTTTCATGAATTATTTTTCGCATCAAAATCACTCTGGGGGAAAAAACTTTGAAGTTCGGCCATTAGCATATGAAATAAAAAAAGCATTTGAAGCCTATCACATCAGCTTCGATTCACAGACAGCTTTTTACAGCATTAAGAACCTGAACTTATTGGCAGAAGATATAGAAGTGCGCGTCACCATCCAAGAAGATGGTACGCCGATTAAGATAGAAGGCTTTGATCCGGTGAGCATAAAACCAGGTGAGGTAACGTCAGGTGTTATAAAATCATGGTTGCAATTAAATAATGAGGGTATTTTGTACCATATCATTTTTGAGGTCCTACTTACAAAAGATATGTGGTGGGCTAAAAAAGGACATATTCTTGCCAGTGAACAGTTTGAGAAGGAAGGCTACCACCCTATTATTTTTATACCCAAATCGAATATCGACTGTACGATAAACGAATCAAGTCAAATCATCGAGGTGGTTGGTGAAAAAACACGTTATGAATTCGATAAAAAGACAGGTCACATCACACAAATCAAAGTGGATAATAAAGAAATACTAAAACAGCCTATTCGACCTATTTTGAGAAGTCTATCAGACACCGAGTCTGATGCAACAGAAGATGATTCACAAAGACAAGTTAAGGCATATAAAATAGAGAAAAAAGGTTCTCAAGTTGATCTTCATTTTGAAATAAGTGTTAAGACGGTAAAAACCTTATTACAGATTAAATATGAGATCTTTTCAACGGGTGAACTTAACATTTATTATGAAGGTAACCCAAATGATTATTCAGATAGACTTGGCTCTATGATAACATTAAGGGGTGAAAAAAATCAGGTCAACTGGTTTGGTAAAGGTCCTCATCCAGCCTGTTTTGAAGGAATGACAAGTACTCAAATGGGTCTATACCAAATGGATTTACTGGAACGTAGTTATGAGGATAATGGACACTTAAAGTGTCATACATATCAGGATATTCGGTGGATGACCTTGATGGGGACGGATGGAGAAGGCGTTATGGTAGAGAGCATGGATAAAAACGGATTTGATGCCGATTTTACGGCTCAAGACAAAGGAACCACAGCCCTTCTTATCAATCATACTTGTAATTATCGGTTTTTATTTATGGAAGCGCTATAGCCTCGATTAAATCAGGAATCAACACTAGGTAATGACAGAAGGATACGGAGGCAATTATGGATCCAATAATCAACAAAGGCCAAAGACTGATTGGCTATATGAAACAATATACAGGTCATTATATCTTAGGTGTACTCGCCGTAATATTAGTGGATGTTGTACAACTGAACATACCGGTGATTACAGGGGACATCACCAATGACCTTCAATATGGTGTTCTTACAATGCCTTTACTTATGAGAGAACTTGTTAAGTTGCTAATAATCGGTATTATTATTACGCTCGGCCGTTTCGCTTGGCGCTACTATATATTTGGCACTTCCAGACATATTGAAAAAAACATGAGAAGAGACTATTTTATTAAATTAGAGTCCTTATCCACTGATTTTTTTAATGAGCATAAAACAGGTGACTTAATGGCCTATGCCACCAATGACCTAAATGCCATAAGGATGATGGTTGGACCCGGTGTTTTAATGGCGCTTGATGCGGTTATATTAACAGTATTGGTACTCTATAAGATGATTGGAACCATTAGCTTAAAGCTGACCTTAATAAGTATATTACCTCTACCGGTAATTGCTATTGGAAGTCTGATATTAGGTAAGTTCATACGAAAACGGTTTAAGGATAAACAAGAGGCTTTTGCACACCTATCCGATCTGGTTCAAGAAAACATATCCGGTATGCGTGTTATTAAGGCTTTTGTAAAAGAAACCTATGAAATAGCTAAGTTCAATGTAGCGAATCAGCACAATTATGATAAGAATATGCATGTTGTAAAGCTGTTTGCAATAATGATGCCTTTGGTGACGCTCATTAGTGGTTTGTCAATTGCAATTGCCCTTGGACTTGGAGGTAGGATGACCATCCGTGGAGAAATAACTTTAGGTGATTTTGTGGCCTTTGTACAATATATATTGATTTTGGTATGGCCAATGATGGCTTTTGGCTGGTGCATTAATATAGTATCTCAAGGCATGGCTTCTCTAAGCCGTTACGAAAAAATTATGGCAACAAAGAGTACCGTGGTTGATAAAGAAGCATTAGTAGAGGTGGCGCATATTAAGGGTAGCATTCAGATGCAAGACTTGACCTTTGCTTATAAAGCAGATACTGAACCGGTTCTTAAGAACATAAGTCTTTCAATAGAAGCAGGACAATCGGTCGGTATTCTAGGACGTACCGGTAGTGGCAAGACCACCTTAGCCAACCTTCTCTTAAGGCTCTTTGATCCACCTGAGAACACGGTTTTTCTGGATGGTGTGGATGTACTTGATTTACCTCTTGAAAAGTTAAGAAAAAGTTTTGGTTATGTACCACAAGATAATTTTCTTTTTTCAGATACAATCATCAATAACATAGGCTTTGCAAAAGAAGTGATTCAAAAAGAAGCGGCAATGAACGTAGCAAAGGAAGCGTGCGTGCATGATAACATAGAAGAGTTTAAAGAGGGTTATGATACCATTGTTGGGGAACGCGGTGTCACACTATCCGGAGGTCAAAAACAACGGATTTCCATTGCCAGAGCCTTACTTTGTGAAGCACCAGTTCTTATTTTGGATGATGCCGTATCAGCTGTGGATACAAAGACGGAAGAAGCCATATTGGATATGCTTAAACATCAAAGAGGTCATCAAACCCAGATTCTAATAGCACATCGTATATCTACGATACAGCATGCGGACTTAATTATTGTTCTAGATGACGGTCATATTGTTGAGCAAGGAAATCATGAAACGTTGATTAACAACAAAAGCCTCTACTATGAAATGGTCAAACAACAACAGCTAGAGAAAGAAATCATAGAGGAAGGGTAGGTGGCAAAATGGACATAGAAGATAAAACCATAGAAAAAGGCTATGATGGCGCGTTATTAAAAAGACTGCTTAAATATGCCAAAAAGCATTATTTTGCCATAACGCTATCCATGATACTATTGGTGGTGGTGGTTGGTTTTGAATTGATTCGACCGATTATTATTGGTCAGGCCATTGATGAAGTTATTGTTAATTATCAGAAGATCTATAGCCAAGCATCCCCTGAAGAAGGTTCTGTAATAGCAGAAACAGGTTATATAGAAGATGAAGACAATAAGATGAAGGAAGCGTCAAAAGCCACAATTATATATGAAGAGGGTCGCTATTATCTGATTGATAATCTAACTTATGAAGAAGCTTTAAGAATAAGAGAAAAAGAAGGTAGCCTAGATCATAATGGTGCATTTGTAACAGATCAAGGTATAGTGTATAGTGCTCAATTATTAACATCTGAAGAAATTGATCAATTAAGGTCTATGGACTATAGAGAACTTTTTAAGTTGATGGTGTATTTTATTATTATTCTAATAGCAGGGTTGGTCATTGCTTATTTTCAGACCATATTGCTTCATTACACAGGTCAAAAAATTATTTATGAAATCAGAGATGAGATTTTTGCTCATATTCAAGGACGTTCTATTGAGTTTTTTAATCAGAATCCGGTTGGCAAACTGGTAACCCGTGTAACCAATGATACAGAGACTTTAAACGAAATGTATACCAGCGTCATTGTCAACTCAGTAAAAAGTGTCTTGACCCTGGTTGGAATATCCGTTATGATGGTAGTTCTGAACTGGCGACTTGCCCTTGCAGTTTTTCTTGTTTTACCCTTAGTGCTCGTATCGACACTTATTTTTAGAAAATACTCAAGAAAAGCATATCGAGATGTCAGGCGTCAGGTATCCATGGTGAATACTTTTTTATCGGAACATATATCCGGCATGAAAATCGTTCAGATTTTTGGTAAAGAAAAAGCCAAGCTAAAAGCTTTTGATGAAATAAATGACGGGTTGCTAAAAGCTAATATGAAAGAATTGATGGTATTTGGCGTTTATAGACCAACCATGTATTTGATTTATGTATTGTCCTTAGCCATGGTGTTGGGTTATGGAGGGTATCAGGTCTTAGAAGGTGTCTTAACCATAGGGGTATTGGTCATCTATCTTCAGTACATATCCAATTTTTTTGATCCGATTCAACAACTGGCAGAACAATTTGGTATTCTTCAATCGGCCTTTGCAGCGGCAGAGAAAATATTCTCACTGCTGGATGATAATCAAAGTATTGATAATATTGATAATCCCAAAGTTATGGAATCGGTAAAAGGCCATATTGAGTTTAAGAATGTTTGGTTTGCCTATAAAGAGGATGAATATGTGTTAAAGGATATATCCTTCACAGTGAATCCGGGAGAAACAGTAGCATTTGTAGGAGCGACTGGTGCAGGGAAAACCTCCATACTCAATCTGCTTACCAGATACTACGACATACAACAAGGTGAAATACGACTGGATGGACACAACATCAAGACTTTGGATAAACATAATATTAGAAAACATGTGGGACAAATGCTACAGGACGTGTTTCTCTTTACCGGAGATATTAAAGAAAACATACGTCTTGGTGAAACAAGTATAAGTGACACAGACGTGATGGCAGCAGCGAAATTCGTTAACGCTCATATTTTTATTGAAAAAATGCCAGGCAAGTATGATGAACATGTATTTGAAAGAGGGGCTACGCTTTCGGCAGGTCAAAGGCAGTTGTTGTCTTTTGCAAGAACGTTGGCCTATAAGCCCTCGGTTCTGGTACTTGATGAAGCTACCGCCAACATTGATACAGAGACAGAGGTATTGATACAAGATGCCCTCTTAAAGCTAATGGAAAATCGTACAACTCTGGTGGTAGCGCACCGATTATCCACCATTCAACACGCAGACAAAATTGTTGTTTTACATAAAGGTCGAATTAAGGAAATAGGTAACCATCAAACGTTACTGAGCAAAAAAGGTCTATACTATAACTTGTATCAGTTACAATATCAGGAATTGGAAGAAAAATCTTCCTAGGAAAAGAGGTCACATGGCGTACAATTATAAAATGATTATTGGTTATGACGGTGCCAAATACCAAGGTTGGCAAAAAAACAAGAATGCAAAGAATACCATTCAAAGTAAGTTGGAAAGTACCTTAAGTGAATACTTAGGCGAAGAAATTGTGGTAATCGGTTCAGGCAGAACGGATAAAGGTGTGCATGCCCTTGGACAAGTGGTGAACTTCATAACAAAGTCCAAGCAAAAACCGGGAAATCTAAAGTACAACTTGAACAAGGTGTTACCGGAAGACATTATCGTAAAGGAAGTTTATAAAATGGATGAGGATTTTAACTGTCGTTTTGCCGCGACAAGTAAAACCTATCGATATACTTTATGGAAAGCCAATGCACAAACGATGCCTCTCTTTGAACGTAAATATGTTTACAGACTGGAAGAACAGGTCGATACAGATCTTATGCTGGTTGCAGCAACCAAATTTATAGGTGAACATGACTTTAAGGGATTCTGCAGTGATAAAACCAAGAAAACAACGACTAGAAAAGTCAATAGCATTGACATTATTGAAGATGAAGACCGTATCGAAATCCTTATGAATGCCAGTGGTTTCTTATACAATATGGCCAGAATCATGGTTGGGACACTCATTGAGATTGGTCTTGGCCTTCGACATGACGACACCATTGATCAGGTCTTTGCCTCCAAAATCAGAAGCGAAGCAGGATATACCGCACCGGCACAAGGACTTTGCCTCATGGAAGTGATGTATTAAAGAACTTAACTCTACCAGTTGTAAAATTACTTAGCGATGGTAATCCACAAGATAAAGATGAAAAGTCACTCATAAAACGGGGCAGTCGGATAATATCCGATTTTGCCCCTTTTTCATAGAAATATGTAGAACCCACAAAATATAGGCTTTTGGAAGCCAACTATTTTTGTGGGTTCATTCTTTTATTTAATGGTTACCTGTTCAAACTTTATTTTTATGTACACTTAATAAAGGTATTAACCTATAAGTGACAACTTTTTTCTTAAGCTGCTATCTCCTCGGTTTTTCCTTCGAATTTCTTGATTTCTCCATTTAAAAATCGGTGATATTTATTTATGTTTCGTCCTATTGCATAGAGCATAAATTCTTTATAGACCTTTTTAGAGGAACGATAATTGAATCGTCTAAATTTATCATTTTCTTTTATATCACCAAAGTGACCTTCTGTCTGAATTGACCTAATCTGCCTGTTTATTATGCCTTGTTCACTTTGAATATTTTCATTAGATTCGGCTTTTAGAGATTCCCAACGTTCATTGACTTTCATCACTTTATTCTTATCAACATCTTTGTCTTCATCATATTTATATAAGCACTGTGCTTTATGTTCACATCCGCTACAATCGTTACATCCATAGACTTCAAAGGTTCTTTCAAAACCACCTTTAGTGCTTACTTCTGTTCTTATATGCTCTAATTGCCTACCGTCATGACATTGATAATAATGTTCGTCTTCATTAATTACAGTAGACATGTTGTAGTATTTGCCGATATCTTCTTGATAAGCTCTTGTTTTCATCGTTTCATGGGTTTGTAGTTTTATATAGCTTTTGATTTGTTTTTCTTTTAGAAAAATTAGGTTTTTTTCACTACTATAACCACTGTCAGCGGTTACTTCTTTTGGATAAGTTCCAAATGCCAATTTATGTTTATCTAACACAGGTATTAATGTATTATAGTCGGTTCGATCGTTGCTAATGTAACTGTGGATAATAAAGTAGTTTTCAACGGCGATCTGTAGATTATATGCCGGTTTTAGTTGGCCATTTTGCATATGGTCATCTTTCATTCGCATAAAGGTGGCCTCGATATCGGTCTTTGAATAACTGTTTCTATCCGTTCCCATGATTTCAAAACAGTTTTTATAGTTCATCAGTCTCTGGCCGCAGTCATCAATCTCTTCATATAGTTTTTGAAGTTCGGATTTCTTATGACCTTTTTCATAAACAAAAAGGATTTCTTCACCTTTAGCAATTTTCATCAGTTGAACCTGTAAATTTAATAGCTCAAGAGGCGAGCAGTGATCAATCTCAATGATGCTGTTATTGGAGATTTTTTTATGCTTAGTTAACTTTCGTTCTCGGTTTTTTTCGATAATTTCTCTTACACGGTCCATACCTTCAATAATAAACATTTGTTCTTTGGGTAATTTATATTTTGTGTGATAGTCGCCAGATTTGATGAAGTCATTATATCTGTTATAAAGGCTGTCAATGCTCTCTAATAATCCGGCAAGATGATAGTTGACACTTCCTCGCCAAACGAATGTATATCGATTGGCATTGGCTTCAATCTTGGTGCCGTCGATAAATAAAGCCTCTAACGTTATGAACTCTTCTTTCCAAAGACGGCGTATAAACTGGTAATGCAGGTCATCTAAAATCTCATCTGTGAGCTTGATTTTTATGTAGTCGTAAAATGCATCCCGCTTAGGTTTTTGTCCTTTTGTAAGCCAGATAAAAGCAATGTCTCTTTCACAGAGTTCTACAATTCTATCAATGGCCTTAACACCCCGCATATTAGCATAGGTTAGAACTGCAAACATCATAATAGGATTATAGCCTTTTCTTCCCTTGGTATTATATCTAGCAACTAAGCTAGTATAATCTAATTCCTCCAAAACTTTATTAAGGGTATAGACTGGATCGTCAGACGGTAATCCGTTACTGTTCAGACCCAATAAAAATCAAAAAAAATTGACGAAATTTTTTCCTGTGGAAAAAGTGATAAGAGCAAGGCAATCGTTTTTTAAGGTTGCCTTGCTTGAATTTTCCCTTTATTATCCACAGTTATTCACAGATGACTTCTGTTTTCTTGATTATAATAGACCCTAGTAATCTTTTTGGGTACTATTTTTTGCCTTTTTTCAACACTTATCCACCGTCATAATGACCATATAC